>NZ_BSNG01000001.1:3000000-3300000 GCF_030159855.1 Devosia yakushimensis
TTCTCGCCTTGGCAGCTCGAGGCGCACATCATCGATGAAAACTTCGGCCTGAATGACGTTGAAGGCCAGATTACCGATGGTGATGCGGTTTTCGGCCATCTGGCCCGGACGACGCAACACGGCGCGCAATCGCGCGATCAATTCGCTGATGATGAAGGGCTTGGGCAGATAGTCATCGGCGCCGAGATTGAGCCCTTCGACGCGTTCGTCCGACGAGCCGCGGGCAGACAGAATGACAATAGGCACATTGGGCCGCCGCTTGCGCAGATGGGCAATCAGAGAAGCGCCATCCCCATCGCCCAGCTGCCGGTCCAATATCACCAGGTCATGAGAAATGGTTTCGATGGCCTCGATGGCTATTTCGATGGAAGGCGCGCAATCGGTCAGATAGCCGTGCCTATCCAGCTCGTCGCGCAAAAGCGCGGCCATGTCCGGCTCGTCCTCGACCAATAGCAGCCGCATGCTGTGCCTCCATGGCAGCTAAAGTCACACCTTTTCGGCATCTGCGTTGCAGCAACCTTACAGCCATATTGTCGCTGATGCAGATGCAGGCAGGTCGACCTTCAGCGCAAATAGCGCCCGCCAAGGCCTGTAAGTTTTCCGCAATCTTGGATGCCTAGGCAGATCATCGCGGCGTCCGCATAGCGCAAATACTTGTCGACATCCAGACCGCGGCTTGCAACTTCAAATCACAGGAATCCCATGACGAAGTTTTTCCTTATCGCCCTTGTGGTGACTTCACTTACTGCCTGCACGACGACAGAAAAGACCGCCGTGGTTGGTGCGGCTTCGGGTGCTATCCTGGGCGGACTGGTCAGCGGCGATGCGCGCGGAGCCGCGATTGGCGCTATCGCCGGCGGTGCGACGGGTGCGCTGGTAGGGGCCGTTTCGGACCGCCCCGGAGAATGCCTCTATCGCGACCCCTATGGCCGCCAATATGTCGGCCGCTGCTAGAAGGGAGCGGGCGGGTTGATTGGTTTCACCCGCCCTGCCCTCTTCATTGCTGCGGGTGCAGGGCCATGCCCGCCTTGTCGAAGATGACGGCCCGTTCGGGGGCGAAGGTCAGAGGCAGGCTCTGGCCGATGCGCAATTCATGGTCGCCGTCGAGCACGGCGAGCCAGGAGGCGCCCGAAGGCAGGCGCAGGCTGACATTGGTTTCGTTGCCGAGCCGTTCGACCAGACTCACCTCGCCCGCCAGATTGCCGGAGGATTGCTCGAGCAGGTCATGCGGGCGGATGCCCAGGGTGACGGTGTCGCCCACTTTGAGGCTGGCAGGATCGGCCGGGACCTGGGTGGGACCAATGTCCTTGCCGGAAACGGTAACGCTGTCGGAGCCAAGCTGTTCGACCGTGAGCTCGACGAAGTTCATCTTGGGGCTGCCGATAAAGCCGGCGACGAAGAGATTGGCGGGGCGCTGATAGAGCTCGATGGGACTGCCCACCTGTTGCACCACGCCGGCATTGAGCACGACGATCTTATCGGCCAGGGTCATGGCTTCGACCTGGTCGTGGGTAACGTAGATCATTGTGGCGCCGAGATCCTGATGGAGCTTGGAGAGCTCCATGCGCATGTCGACGCGCAGGGCGGCATCGAGATTGGATAGCGGCTCATCGAAGAGGAAGACTTCGGGCTGGCGCACGATGGCGCGGCCGATGGCGACACGCTGGCGCTGGCCGCCGGAGAGCTGGCTGGGCTTGCGATCGAGCAGGTGTTCCATCTGCAGGATACGGGCGGCTTCGCGGACCTTCCTGTCACGCACATCCTTGGGAGCCTTGGCGAGCTTGAGGCCGAAGCCGACATTGTCGTAGACCGTCATATGCGGATAGAGCGCATAGGACTGGAACACCATGGCGATGCCGCGGTCGCGCGGCTCGACGGCGTTGCACAGCTTATCGCCGATATAGAGATCGCCAGCGGTGATTTCCTCGAGGCCCGCGATCATGCGCAGCAGGGTGGATTTGCCGCAGCCCGAGGGGCCGACAAAGACGACGAACTCGCCATGCTCGACATTGAGATCGACGCCCTTGATGACTTCGACTTCGCCATAGCTCTTGCGGAGCGATTTGAGGGTTAGGCCAGCCATTTCGTTTATCCTTTGACGGCGCCAGCAGTCATGCCCGCGACGATGTGCCGGTTGAAGAACAGGAAGACCAGCAGCGGCGGGATGGTGATCAGCAGAATATTGGTGAAGAGCAGGTTGTAGGACGTGTTGAACTGGCTCTGGAAATTATAGAGCGTCAGCTGCACGGTCGCATTGGCATTGCCCGGCAGGTAATAGAGCGGGTTGGTGAAGTCGTTGAACACGCCCACCGACTGCACCACGATATTGGTGACGGTGACTGGCCAGAGCAGCGGCAGGATGACCCGGAAGAAGACGTCGAGCGGCCGCGCGCCGTCGATGATCGCCGCCTCATCCAGCTCGCGCGGAATGGTGGCGATGAAGGCCCGATAGAGGATGATCGAGAAAGGCAGGCCATAGGCCACTTCGATCAGGATCAGCCCATGCAGCTTGCCGAAGAGGCCAATGCCCTGCAGCAACCAGATGGTGGGCACCACGGCGGGCGGGATCATGAGGCCCGCAAGGATCAGGAATTCGATAAGGCCATTGAACCTGGTCTTGCGGCGGGCCAGCACGAAGCCGACCATGGCTGCAAAGATGACCAGCAGGGTCACGCTGGCGACGGTCAGGATGGTGGAATTGATGAAGGCGGTGACCATCATCCAGTTCCGCGTGGTTACCACCTCGACCAGATTGCTCCACAGGTGGAAGCCATTAGGCCAGGAAAAATCGAGCAGGGCGGCCTGCTGCTTGTCCTTGAAGGCCGTGATGATGATGAAGATGAAGGGCACGAGGAAAACCACGGCCGAAACCAGAATGGCGGCAAGTCCGATCAGGCGGGAGGAGAGCTTGGTCATTCGTGGCCCTGCCGGCGATTGAGGAGCATGGTCAGCGGCACGACGAGAATGGCGATGAGGATGAAGAGCACCACATTGCCAGCCGTCGACAGGCCATAAAAGCCGGCCTGGTATTGCTTGTAGATCACCGAGGCGATGGTATCGGAGGAGAAGCCGGGGCCGCCCCGGGTCATGGCCCAGATGAGATCGAAAGTGCGAAGGCCGCCGATAAAGCTGAGCGTGATGACGGTGGCCGTGGCTGGACGGCTCAGCGGCAGCGTCACATAGAGGAAGTTCTGCCACTTGGTGGCGCCATCGATGCGGGCGGCCTCGTAGTAATCCTTGGGGATGGCGACGATGCCGGCAATGTAGATGACGGTGGCTAGGCCCACGCCCTTCCACACATCGACCAAGGCGACCGAAAGCAGCGCCAGCTTGGGATCGACCAGCCAGCCTGGGCCCTTGACGCCCAACAGGGCCAGGGCCTCGTTGATCATGCCCTGGGTGGGGTGCATGAGGACGGTAAAGGTGATGCCGACGCCCACGGTGGAGACCAGAACGGGGAAGAAAACCACCGAGCGCAGATAGCCGCGCGCCATGACCGCCGAGGTCAGTAGCAGGGCCAGCAGCATGCCGAGCACGACTTTGAGCCCCGAAGTCACCACGGCATAGATCACCGTATTGACCAGGCCTTGAACCAGGAAGGGCTCGCGGAAGAACTGGGCGAAATTGTCGAGGCCGATAAAGGTGGAGTTGAACAGCGTCCAGCGCGTCAGGCTGAAATAGAGCGAAGCCAGGGTCGGCGCCAGAAAGAGGATGCCATAGACCAGCGCGGCGGGCAGGAAAAACCAGCCCGGATAGGGCGAACGGCGGATCGCCCGGCCGCCGCCATGGGATATGGCAGAGCCCGCTTCAGACAATGCAGTCATCACTGTTCCTCCTCAAACAGCTGGCGGCCCGGGGCGCAGAATACCCCGGGCCGCCCGATCGCAAGTGCTTACCAGCCAGGGAGGCCGAGCTGCTGAGCCTGCTTGCGAACATCTTCGTCATAGAGGGCCGCGCCATCGGCGGCCGGACGGATGCCCGAGCCAACTTCCACCGTGATCTGCTCGAGCGCCGGGCCCTTGATGGGCGAGAGGAATTCGAGCGCCGGGCCATTCTGGCCGCCCTCGGCGAAGTAGGGCAGCAGGTCGCTCACCGCAGGCGGCACGTCGGCCGGCAGGGTGCAACCATTGATGAGGTAGGGGCCCGAAGCGCCACCGGCACGGGTCTGGGCATCGCAACCCTCGGGGCTAGCAATGAAGGCCACCAGCTTCTTGGCCGCATCCAGATTGGGCGTGGTCTGGGCGATATAGACCCCATCGGGCATCCAGACGGTAAGGCCATTGAGCTCGGCTTCATCACCCGGCTGGGCGAAGAAACCGATATCCTGAATATTGTCCGGATAGGCCTGGGCCAGGGCGGTGGTGGCAAAGCTGAGCATGGGGTAATGCGCGCCCTCGCCCGCCGCCAGCATGCGGATGCCGTCGTCATATTTGGCGGCGCCGAAATCCTCGTTGAAGAACCCGGCATCATGAGTTTCCTGCAGCTTTTCGAAGCCACGCAACGCCGCCGGATCAGTAGCGAACTTGGCCTCGTTGGCCGTGTAGCGGCTGGCAAACTGCGGGTCCTTGGCCTGGACGTTGTAGAAATCGGCCAGAACGAAGAGCTGGCTGGTCCAGGTATCGCCATAGGTCTGGATCACGGCGACCTTGCCGGCGGCCTTGATCTTTTCGTTATTGGCCATGAATTCGGCCCAGGTCTTGGGAACCGACAGGCCCAATTCCTCATAGACCTTCTTGTTGTAGTAGATGCCGCCGGCCATGGCCGCGCGCGCAGGCGCGCCGCGAATGGTGCCGTCGGGCGCTGTCACCACCGGCTTGAAGCTGGCCTGCACATCGGCCTGCCAGGGCTCATTGGTGAGATCGACCAGGAATTGCTGGGGATTGATGGCCTGGAACAGCGAGCCGGAATTGTAGAGGAACACATCGGCCATGGCGCCGGTGGCGAGCCGGGTCTTGACCAGGTTGTCGCCTTCCGAGCCGCCGGGCCGGGTCTCGATATCGACATTGATATCGGGATTGGCGGCCTCGAAGGCCTTGACCACTTCGTCGGCAATGACCTGGTTTTCCGGGCCACTGGGGATCAGATAGGTGAGATTGACGCTTTGCGCGAAGGCGGCGCCAGACAGGGCAGTCACAGTCAGCAGCCCGGCAGCGAGGCCGGTAAGCAGTTTTGCAGTCTTATTCAACATAGTTTCCTCCCATGTTTAGCTGTCCGGTGTGGACAGATTCTCTCTCCCGATCGCGCCGCCTTATGGCGTGCGCGCATTGACTCTCGAGGCGGCAATCTCCTCGCGCTGTGGCGCGGCATAGGTGAAGGTGACGAGATGCTTGCCGGGCGCCAGTTCGCGATCGGCGCCATTATGCGGCTGACCATCGACCATGGCATCGCGATAATCGGGCGCCAGGCGCAGCAGGCCGCGGGCGCCTTGCGGCACCTCGATCTCGTAGCGGACCTTGTCGCCATCCATGGACCAGCCGGCGCGGATCGTGCCGTTCTTGCTGTCGTGGCTCGCCGCGACGGGCGACAGCTCGGGGATGATGGTCGGCTCGAAAACCACGGTGGCAAAGCCCGGATCATTGGCATCGGGGCGGAAACCGGCGACGCCTTCGAACAACCATTGGCACACTGCGCCATAAGCATAGTGATTGTAGGAATTCATCTGCGGATTGTAGATCGAGCCATCGGCCTGGATGGCGTCCCAGCGTTCCCAGATGGTGGTTGCACCCTTCTTGACCTGGTAGAGCCAGCCCGGCACTTCCTCCTGAAGGAACACGCTGGCGGCGAGGCCCGGTTCACCGATCTTGACCAGGGCCGGCAGCAGAGCCGGTGTGCCGATAAAGCCCGTGCCGATGCGGCCTTCGGAACGGCCGATGGTCGACTTGAAATAGCGCTTGGCGGCTTCGACATGCTCGGCCGGGATCAGGTCATGCAGGAATGCCAGGGCATAGGAGGTCTGATCGTCATAGCAGAGCCGGCCCGAGGCGGTGATGAATTCGCGGGCAAAGGCGGCCTTGACCTCGGCGGCCATCTTTTCCATGCGGCTGGCGAGCGCTTTGTCACCGGTGATGGTGGCGATGCGGCCGACAAGGGACGAGGTGATGAAGAGGTAGATGGTTGCCGCGGCATCATCGCCAATGGTGGGCAGGGGCTTGGCCGAGGGGCCCTTGGGCTGCAGCCAATCGCCAAAGGAAAAGCCGCGTGCGCCCCAGAAGCGTGGCGGATTGACGATGGGGCCGTCGCTGATCGACCAGACGAAATCGACCCATTTGACCATTGCCGGCAGCGCTTCGCGCAGAATGGCGGCATCGCCATAGTGCAGGTAAAGCTGCCAGGGCACGATGGCGATGGCATCGCCCCAGCCAGTGCTGCCGAAGAAGCCCGGATAGTGCTCGGGCTGCATGCGTGTCGGATCGGGCACGACATGGGGCACGGCGCCGTCTTCGCGCTGATCGACCATGACGTCGCGGATCCATTTGGTCAGGAAGCCGTGGCTATCGGCGAGATAGCACGCCGTGCCGGCAAAGACCTGGGCGTCGCCCGTCCAGCCCAGGCGCTCGTCGCGCTGCGGGCAATCGGTGGGCACTTCGATGAAATTGGCGCGCTGGCTCCAGAGCGTGTTGAGCACGAGCCGGTCGACCAGTTTGTTGCCCGAGGTGAAGCTGGCCTTGACCTCGGTGACCGAGCTGATCGGCACCGCTTCGATGGCCGTGATCCGGGCATTGCCGGTGATGGTCACGCGGGCATAGCGGAAGCCCTGGAAAGTGAAGTGGGGCCGGTAATGTTCTTCGCCGGTGCCGGCGAGGGTGTAGTCGATGCGGGCTTCGGCAGTGCGGTAATTGCCGTTGTAGAAGGTGCCATCCTGATCGAGCACTTCGGCATGCTCGATGCTGACCGTGGCGCCGGCATCGCCGGTGACGGTGAAGGCGACATAGCCGCCCATGTTCTGGCTGAAATCATAGACCGTGCGGCCTTCGGCATCGGCCCAGGACTTGATCGGGGCGAGCGGGGCGAGTTCGCGGACCGGGGTGGTTTCATGGGCGACGAGGATGGCGGGATCGAAGGGCAGCGCCTCGGTGCCGGACGAGACGGCGGCGGGCACGCGAGCGTCGAAAACCTCGCCGAAATAGATGCCGGATTTGCGGATCGGCAGGGCGCCGCTTTGCCAGCTGGCGTCGGTGACGAGCAGGGCGTTTTCGCCGCTGCGCAATTCGGCGATGGCGGCGATCTTGTCGCCCCAGGTGTTGAAGATGGGGTGACCGCCCCACATCAATTGCGAGCGCAGCCAGCCATCGGCGAGCCAGATTTCGATGCGGTTCTGGCCGGGCACGAGCAGATCGGCGACGGCATAGGTCTGGTAGCTGAGGCGCGCATCATAGCTGGTCCAACCCGGCGTCATCAGGTCATCGCCGACCCGCTTGCCATTGATGAAGCAGCGATAGAGGCCGAGCGCGCTGATGGCCAGCACCTCATCTCCGGCAATGGAAGCGAGGTCGAATTGCTTGCTGATAAAGGATGCGGGCGTGCCGACGCCCTGGTCGGCCAGGGGATGGACCATCTGCGCGACCCAGCCCGCATGGGCCTGACCCGGCGCGCGCTTATCCAGAGTGTCGTGCATTTCATCCTCCCTCTAGCTCGGTGTTTTCCGAGTGTGTACTGTTCTACGTATAGCGTTCTACATTTTCATTTGTTTGGCAATAGGCATTTGCGGCGAATAATGACACAAGGGGAATGGCCCGGTTTCGGGTCTGAAAGGCGCGTAAATGGTTGAAGCAAAACCGGGAAAAAAAAGCGACCGGGTCACGATCCGCGAAGTGGCCGAGGATGCGGGCGTATCGGTCGCCGCAGTCTCGAAGGTCTTGCGCGAGGCTTATGGGGTCAGCGAGAGCCTGCGCAACAAGGTGCGCGCCTCGATGGACAAGCTGAACTACCGGCCGTTGGCCTCGGCGCGCGGCATGCGCGGGCAGACCTATACGCTGGGGCTGATCCTGCCCGATATCCGCAACCCGTTCTTTGCCGATATCCTGGCGGGGGTGAATTCGGCGCTGGAGCGCACACAATATCAACTGATGATGGGCACCAGCCATTCGCATGGCCCGGCCGAGGAAGCCATGATCGAGGCGATGATCGACCGGCAGATGGACGGCATCATCCTGATCGGTACCACCAAATATGTGGATCGGCTCGGCCACCTCGCGCGGCAGAAGCCGCTGGTGGCTATCGGCCATCATGCCAAGAGCAACACCGATTTTGACACGGTGAACAATGACGATCAGCTGGGGGCCCGGCTGGTGGTCAAGCACCTGCTGGCCAACGGTTTTCGCAATATCGCCATGCTGAGTCTGGCGACGACGACATCGACCATCCTGGCGGAGCGGGAGCTGGGCTATCGCCGCGAGATGATCGAACAGGGGGTGGGAGAGAACATCAATATCGTGCGCTCACCCCAGACCTTGCGCGAGGTGCAGATTGCGGCGCGACGGCTGCTGGGCGGCCCGGACAGGCCCGAAGCGCTGTTCTGCTGGACCGATTTCATTGCGCTTGAGGTGATCAGCGTGGCAACCGAGCTGGGGCTCAGCATTCCCGGCGATCTGGCGATCGTGGGCTATGACAATACGATGTATTGCGACTTTGCGCAGAATGCCTTGACCAGCGTCGATCAGTCCGGGGAGCTTCTGGGATTGCAGTCAGCTCGCCTGCTGATCGAGCGGGTGCGGGGCCGGGGCGAGGCGGAGCATTTCGTCGTCACGCCGCGCGTCGTTGCCCGCAACAGCTCCAAACGGCGGGCGGTTTAGGGCGTCGCCTACGGAGAAAATGGTGGGAGCACCAAGCGGGAAATCCGTAACGGCAGCAACGGCTTGACCGAGCGATCCGCGCCAGATTTGTTCGTCGGCGCGGCCGACATTTCCCGCGATGATGGCGGGGGTGGCGAGGGACATGCCCTGCCCTTCCAGCTGCGCGACGATGGCCGGCAAGGTGCGGCGGGACATGTAGTAGACGCTGGTGGTGGCGGGGTCGGACAGGGCCTGCCAATTAAGGGTATCGGGCAGCACGCCCTGGCGGGAATGGCCGGTGACGAAGCGCACGGATTGGGCGTGATCGCGATGGGTCAGCGAGACGCCGAGGCGGGATGCCAGGGCCAAAGCGGCGGTGATGCCAGGGACCACGGAGACGGCGATGCCGTGGCGTTCCAGCATCTCGATTTCCTCCCCGGCGCGACCAAAAATCATTGGATCACCAGACTTTAGCCGGACGACATGTTTGCCCTGACGGGCCAGGTTCAGCATCATCGCGTTGATGTCTTCCTGGCGGCAGCTCTCGCGCGCGGCGCGTTTGCCGACCAGCAGGCGCTTGGCCTCGCGGCGGGCGAGTTCGAGGACTTCGGCGGAGACCAGATCGTCGAATAGAATAACATCGGCGGACTGCAAGGCGCGGACGGCTTTGATGGTGAGGAGGTCGGCATCGCCCGGTCCGGCACCCACCAATGTGACGCGGCCGGCGGGGGGCGCGGCGGCGATTGCCGCAATTTCGTCGTCGAGATGTACGGGTTCTGATTGGGTTGTGAAGGCGCGCTCGGTGAAGCGCTCCCAGAAGGCGCGGCGCTGTGGGCCGGGCTCGAGTGCGGCCATGACCTTGCCGCGGATATCCTGGGCAAGTTGGGCCCAGGTGGAGAGGGTTTGGGGCAGCAGCGTTTCGATGCGACGGCGGACGGCCTGGCCCAGAATGGGCGCAGCGCCATTGGTGGAGATGCCCACCACGATGGGCGAGCGATTGACGATGGAGCCGAACTGGAACTGGCAGAATTCGGGGCGGTCGATGACGTTATAGGGGACGGCTGCGGCGCGGGCGGCTTCGGTAAAGGCGAAAGCCTCCGCGTCATCTTCGATATCGGCTACGGCGAGCGCTGCGCCGGAGAGGTCGGAGGGCGCCCAGTGGCAATCGACCAAGCTGATCGTGCCCGCCGAGGCGCCGGTTTCGGCCAAGGCGATCAGCTCGTCGCACCACTCGGTGACGGGGGCCAGCACCTGGACATGAGCACCGGCGGCAGCCAGCAATTCGATCTTCCAGGTGGCGGGTTCGGAGCCGCCAATGGCAATCACACGCTTGCCTTGCAGGCCGAAGAATACCGGCAACACGGCGAGCGGAGCCATGCGATCGTAGCGCGATTTACTCGGCGGCGGCGAGACGATGTGCATCGATGATCCCCCTGATTTCGGCGCGGCAGGAGCCGCAATTGGTGCCGGCCTTGGTGCAGGCGCCGACGGCTTCGACAGTGGTGCAGCCTTGGCCAGTGACGGCGGCGGTGATGGTGTTGATCCCAACGGAAAAGCATGAACAGACGATGGCACCGGCATCGGGCATGTCGGCGCCGGGGCGGCCGGCAAGAACGGCGGAACCATCGAGCTGGGCAGCGGTGAGCAGGCCCACGGCCCATTGGCGGGAAACCAGCACCGGATCGGGCGCGGTGTAGAGCGCGGCGATCAGCTTGCCATCGGCCATGGCGGCGAAGCTGCGGCGGCCCGAACGGGAGTCGAGGGCGGAAAGTACGCGGATGGTTTCCGGCAGAGCGAAGGCGGTGCGCAGCCAGGCTTCCCAATCGCTGGGTTCGTCGAACCAGGCCAACTCGCCGCGCAGGCCGCCGGGGGCTTCGGCAATGGCCCAATAATCGACGCTGTCGAGCGCGGGCCGGTTGGCAGCGACGAAAAAGCCATAGAGGCGCACGGCGACGGGCTCGGCATGGACGAGTGCCATTTTGAGCGCGGGCTGGGCGGAGACGGGATCGATCTTGGCCGTGACCAGCGCATCGACGCGGCCATGGGAGGCGAATTGATCGGTCCAATGCATGGGCACGAAGATTTGGCCGCGCCGCTGCCGGTCGGTGACCAGGGCGCGGACGATGGCCGTGCCGTGATTGTTGCTGAGGCGGACCAGGGTAGCACGGCGGATGTTGAGCGCTTCGGCGTCCTGGGGGTGGATTTCGGCAAAGGGCTCGGCGTAATGGGCGGAGAGGCGCGCGGCTTTGCCGGTGCGGGTCATGGTGTGCCAATGATCGCGCACGCGGCCGGTATTGAGGATGAAGCTGCCCGGCGCGGGCGCGAAGGGCGGCGGCGGCAGGACGGGCACGAAGCGGGCTCTGCCATCCTGCGTGTAGAAGGCGCCATTGCCGAACAGGCGGGCGGCGGGCTTGGCGCGGATGGGCCATTGGGTGGGCGTCAGGCTGTCATAATCGGCGCCGATGAGGCCGGTGAGATCGAAGTCGCGGGTGCCGTCATTTTCGAAGGCCGAGAGGGCGGCGTGTTCGGCAAAAATGTCGGCAGCGCTAGCATAGGCAAAGGCGGCGCCAAAGCCCATGCGGTGGGCGACCTGACTGATGATCCACCAATCGGGGCGGGCTTCGCCGGGTAGTGGCAGAAAGGGACGCTGGCGGGAAATGCGGCGTTCGGAATTGGTGACGGTGCCGTTCTTTTCGCCCCAGCCGGCGGCCGGCAGGCGGACATGGGCCACAAGGCCCGTATCGGTGCGGGCCGACATATCGGAGACCACGACGAAGGGACAGGCCGCGAGTGCGGCGCGGACGGCGTCGGCTTCGGGCATGGAATCGACCGGGTTGGTCGCCATGATCCAGACAGCTTTGACCTCGCCACGCGCCATGGCGGCGAAGAGATCGACGGCCTTGAGGCCGGGATTTTGGGCGACTGTCTGGCTGTTCCAGAAGCGCCCTACCCTATCCAACGCTTCGGGGGTGAAATCCATATGGGCGGCGAGCATATTGGCCAGCCCCCCGACCTCGCGGCCGCCCATGGCATTGGGCTGGCCGGTGACCGAGAACGGGCCCATGCCCGGCCGGCCGATGCGGCCGGTGAGTAGGTGGCAATTGATAATGGCGTTGACCTTGTCACTGCCGGAGGCGGATTGATTGACGCCCTGGGAATAGACGGTGACGGTTTTTTCGGTGCGGGCGAACCAGTCATAGAACAAGGTAATGGCGTGTTCGGAGACGCCGGTAGCAGCAGCGACGCGGGTGATGGGCCAATCCTCGGCCACCAGCAGCGCGGCTTCGGCGCCAGAGGTGTGATCGGCCACGAAATCGGGCGCGGCGATGCCGTTGCGGGAGAGATGGGCGAGGAGGCCAACGAAAAGCGCGCTATCGCCATCGGATTGGACGGGCAGGTGTAGGTCGGCAATGTCAGCGGTGACGGTGCGGCGGGGATCGATCAGCACGACGCGCATATCGGGGCGATTTGCTTTGGCGGCGACGATGCGCTGGTAGAGCACGGGGTGGCACCAGCCGAGGTTGGAGCCGACCAGCACGATGAGATCGGCCAGTTCGAGATCCTGATAATTGCCGGGGACGGTGTCGGAGCCGAAGGCGCGTTTGTGGCCGGCGACGGAGGAGGCCATGCAGAGGCGCGAATTGGTGTCGATATTGCCCGAGCCGATAAAGCCCTTCATCAGCTTGTTGGCGACGTAATAATCCTCGGTGAGGAGTTGGCCGGAGCCGTAGATGGCGACGGAGTTGGGGCCGTGTTCCGCGATGGTGGTTTGGAATGTGGTGGCGACGAGGTTCAGCGCGTCGTCCCAGCTAACGCGGGCGCCGTTGATTTCAGGGTGAAGCAGGCGACCATCGAGGGAAAGGGTTTCGCCTAGCGCGGAGCCCTTGGAGCAGAGGCGGCCGAAATTGGCTGGGTGGTCGGGGTCACCGGCGATTGCGGTGGTGCCGTCCGGGTTCGGGGTGGCGAGGACGCCGCAGCCGACGCCGCAATAGGGGCAGGTGGTGCGGGTGGTCGTCATGCCATCCCCTACTCCGCCGCCACCATTGCCAGATCGGCGGCCATGAAGATGCGGCCGTCGACCACGTCGATTGGGTAGGTCCGAACCGAGCCTTCGTCGGCGCCCTGAGCCTCGCCGGTGGCGAGGTCGAACACCCAGTTATGCAGTGGACAGGTGACCGAGGCGCCGTGGACGATGCCTTCGCTGAGCGGGCCGTGCTTGTGGGGGCAGCGGTTTTCGATGGCGAATATCTGGTCTTCCTGGGTGCGGAAGACGGCGATCTTGCCGTTTGGCGTGTTGACGCAGCGGGCGCCGCGGCGGGGGATGGCGTTGATATCGCCGATTTCGATCCAGTTGGTCATGGCCTTCACTCCGCTGCGACCGGCATGCCGAATTCGGCCATGGCGGCGAATTCGTGGGCGTCCTTGCCGTTGACGCGTTCTTCCCAGGGGTCGATCTGGGCAAAAGTCTGCGAATAGACGAAGCGCTCGTAATAGGCGCGGCGCTTGTCGTGGTCGGTGACGACATTGGCCAGGATCGAAGGCGTGCCGACGCGCTTGGCCCATTTGTAGATGCGCTCGAGATAGCGGGCCTGTTCGCGATAAAGCTGGGTCAGCGCGACGATGATTTCGAGGGCCTCGTCCTCGCTGTCGGCGTGGCAGAGCAATTCGGTGCCCTTGATATCGAGGCCCGCGGCGCCGGCGAAGTGGATGTCGTATCCAGAATCGACGCAGACCACGCCGATATCCTTGCAGGTGGCCTCAGCGCAATTGCGCGGGCAGCCGGAGACGGCGAGTTTGAGCTTGGCCGGGGTCCAGGCGCCCCACATGAACTTTTCGATGCGGATGCCCAGGCCCGTAGAATCCTGCGTGCCGAAGCGGCACCAGTCGGAGCCGACGCAGGTTTTGACCGTACGAAGACCCTTGGCATAGGCGGCGCCCGAGACCATGCCAGCGGCATTCAGATCAGCCCAGACGCCGGGCAGGTCTTCCTTTTTGACGCCGAGCAGGTCGATGCGCTGGCCGCCGGTGACTTTGACGGCGGGGATGTGGAATTTGTCGGCCACATCGGCAATGGCGCGCAATTCCTTGGGATTGGTCATGCCGCCCCACATGCGGGGGACGACCGAATAGGTGCCGTCTTTCTGAATATTGGCGTGGACCCGTTCATTAATGAAGCGGGACTGGCCATCATCCTCATATTCGCCGGGCCAATCGGCCACGAGATAGTAATTGAGCGCCGGGCGGCACTTGGCGCAGCCGCAGGAGGTTTTCCATTCCAATTCCTGCATCACGGCAGGGATGGATTTGAGCGACTTGGCGATGATCAGGCGACGCACGTCATCATGGCCCAGTTCGGTGCAGGGGCACATGGGCTGTACGGCCGCGGGATTATAGGCATCGCCCAGGGTGGCGTGCAGCAGCTGTTCGACCAGGCCGGTGCAGGAACCGCAGGAGGCCGAGGCCTTGGTGTGGGCGCGCACGCCGTCGAGGGTCGTCAGGCCCTTGGCGGTGATGGCGCCGGTGATCTTGCCTTTGCAAATGCCGTTACAGCCACAGATCTCTGCCTCATCCGGCAAGGCTGCAACGGCCGCCATAGGGTCCAGGGGGGAGCCCCCCTGATAGGCCTGGCCGAAGATCAATGTATCGCGCATTTCGCTTGTGTCGGTCTGGTTCTTGAGCATATCGAAGAACCAGGGGCCGTCTGCTGTTTCGCCATAGAGCACGGCGCCGATGATCTTTTCGTCGCGCAGGATCAGGCGCTTGTAGACGCCGGCATTGGCGTCGCGCAGCACGATTTCCTCGCGGTCTTCGCCCTCCCCGAAATCGCCGACCGAATAGAGATCGATGCCGGTGACCTTGAGGCGGGTGGCGGTATATTGCGGCACGAAGGTCGCGCCATGATCGCCGCCCAGATGCGCCGCCACGATATTGGCCTGCTGATAGAGCGGGGCGACGAGGCCATAGCAGGTGCCGCCGACTTCAGCGCATTCGCCCAGCGCGTAGATGGCGGGGTCGGAGGTCTGCATCTGATCGTTGACGACGATGCCGCGATTGACGGCAATGCCAGCTTCCTTGGCGAGCGCAGCATTGGGGCGGATGCCCACGGCCATGATGACGAGGTCGGCCTTGATGGTCGTGCCATCGTCGAGCAGCACGGCTTCGACGCGGTTTTCGCCGAGAATTTCCTTGGTATTGGCCTTGGTGATGACCTGGATGCCGCGACGCTCCAGCTCCTTTTGCAGCAGATAGCCGGCGGCCGGATCGAGCTGGCGCTCCATCAGGGTGGGCGAGATGTGCAGGACCGTGACACTCATGCCCTGATTGATCAGGCCCGCAGCGGCTTCGAGGCCGAGCAGGCCCCCGCCGATGACCACGGCATGGCCGCGCGATTTGGCGGCCAGCATCATGGCGTGGACGTCGTCGAGATCGCGATAGGAGAGCACGCCGGGCAGTTTGTGGCCGGGCACCGGGATGATGAAGGGCACCGAGCCAGTGGCGATGATCAGTCTGTCATATTCGGCTGACGCGCCCTGTTCGGAGCGGACGATCCGGTTTTCGCGGTCGATTTCGGTGACCTTGTGCCCTTTGTAGAGCAGGATTTCGTTTTCGATATACCAGTGGTCGCCATGGATGATGATGTCCTCGAAGGTCTTTTCACCCGAGAGCACTGGCGAGAGCATGATGCGGTCGTAATTGACGCGCGGTTCGGCGTTGAAAATGGTGACGCTGTAGCGGCCGGGATCGGTCTCGAAGAGCTTTTCGAGGGCGCGGCCCGGCGCCATGCCATTGCCGATGATGACGAGTTTTTCGGTCATTTACGCGGCTTCCACAAAACGATGGCGCTCGTAGAGGAATTTGAGCACTGCCTCGCGGCATTTGAGATAGGTGCGATCGCCAGCCAGCTCGATGCGGTTGCGCGGACGCTCCAGCGGGACGGGGAGGATTTCCCCGATACGGGCGGCGGGGCCATTGGTCATCATGACGATGCGGTCGGAGAGCAGCACGGCCTCGTCCACGTCATGGGTGATCATGATCATGGTGTTGCCGAGCCGCTTCTGGATATCCATGACGGCATCCTGCAGATGGGCGCGGGTGAGGGCGTCCAGCGCGCCGAAGGGCTCGTCGAGCAGCAGGATTTTGGGCTGCATGGCCAGCGCCCGGGCAATGCCGACGCGCTGCTTCATGCCGCCCGAAATCTCGGTGGGGCGCTTATCCTTGGCGTGGCTCATCTGCACCAGATCAAGGTTGTGCATGATCCAGTCATGGCGTTCGGCGCCGGTCTTGGTGCGGCCGAACACCTTGGCGACGGCCAGGTTGACGTTTTCATAGACGGTGAGCCAGGGCAGCAGCGAATGGTTCTGGAACACCACGGCGCGTTCGGGGCCGGGGCCATTGACCTCGCGGCCTTCGAGCTGGATGCCGCCGGAGGACACTTCGGTCAGGCCTGCAATCAGGTTGAGCAGGGTGGACTTGCCGCAACCGGAATGGCCGATGATCGAGATCACTTCGCCCTGGGCGATATCGAGGCTGACATCCTTGAGGACCTCGGAGCGGACCCCGCCACGGTCGAAATGCTTGTCGACGTTTTCAATGCTGAGATAGGTCATGAAAAGCTCCTCAGTTCGCAGCTGTGCCGCGGGTGACGAAGGCGCCGACGGCCGCTACCAGCCGGTCGAGGATGAACCCCACGACCCCGATATAGACCAGCGCCACGATGATGTCGGAGAGGCGCGAGCTGTTCCACGCGTCCCAGATGAAGAAACCGATGCCCACGCCGCCAGTCAGCATTTCGGCGGCGACGATGGCGAGCCAGGACAGGCCGACGCCGATCCGCAGGCCGGTGAAAATGTAGGGGGCGGCGGCCGGGATCATGATCTTGAAGAAGAACTCGGCCTGGTTGAGCTGGAGGATGCGCGCCACGTTGCGGTAATCCTGGGGGATGTTGCGCACGCCCACGGCGGTATTGATGACCACCGGCCAGACCGAGGTGATGAAGATCACGAAAATGGCCGAGGGCGCGGAATCCATGAAGGCGGCGAGCGAGAGCGGCAGCCAGGCGAGCGGCGGCACGGTGCGCAGGATTTGAAAGATCGGATCGAGCCCGCGCATGGCCCAGATGGATTGGCCGATAACCGCGCCGACCGCCACGCCCACCACGGCGGCAATGCCGAAGCCGATGGCGACGCGTTGCAGCGAGGTCAGCACGCGCAGGCCCAGCCCGATATCGCCCTGGCCGTAGTCGAAGAATGGGCTGACGATCAGTTCGCCCGCATCGGTCCAGACCTGGCTGGGCGCAGGGAGCGAGGCGCCGGGCGAGCCGCAGATGATCTGCCAGACCACCAGGATCAGCGCGATAACGACGAGCGGCGGCACAACGTTGGCGGCGATGTTGGCGAGGGTTTTCGACCAGGCGCCGGGGCGGGCAGCGGGCATGGGCAGGGCGAAGACTTCGGCTGCGGCCGCGGGCTGCGGGGCGGAGGCTGGGGCGAGGCGCTGGACGGTGGCGGACATGGATTTGGTCCTTTCGGGGCGATGCCGGGAAAGGGTGCGGGGACACACCCCGCACCATCAATTGGGGTCAGACCATTGCCTTGATGGCGAGGCTGTCGAGATAGGCGCTGGGGTTGGCGGGGTCGAAGACCTTGCCGTCGAAGAAGGTTTCGACGCCGCGCGAGGTGCCTTCGGGGATGTCGGCGGCGGCCACGCCCAGGGCGGCGGCGGCGGAGCGCCAGATGTCTTCGCGGTTGACGGCATCGACCGAGGCATTGATGTCGGTGGAGCCGGGCAGATAACCCCAACGGATATTTTCGGTGAGGAACCAGGCGTCGTGACTCTTGAAGGGATAGGAGGCGTGGTCCTTCCAGAACTTCATTTCGAGGCCGGTGGCGGTTTCGACGCGCCCATTGCCGTAATTGATGTCGCCCTTGAGACGCCCTGCGACGTCGACCGGCGGGACATTAAACCAGCTGCGCTTGCCCAGGATCGTGGCCATCTCATCCTTGTTTTCCATGGCATCGCACCATTGCTGGGCTTCCATAACGGCCATGAGCATGGCCTGGGTGGCCACGGGATTGGCCTCGACGAAATCGCTGCGCAGGCCCAGCGCCTTTTCGGGGTGGTGCTTCCACAATTCACCCGTCGTTGTGGCCGTGAAGCCGATGCCCTGATTGACCAATTGCTCATTCCAGGGCTCGCCGACGCAGAAGGCATCCATGGTGCCAACCTTCATATTGGCGACCATTTGCGGAGGCGGCACGGTGATGACCGATACCTCGCTATTGGGGTCGATGCCGCCCGCGGCCAGCCAATAGCGAATCCACAGATCATGGGTGCCACCGGGGAAGGTCATGGCGATATTGACCTCCTTACCGCCGGCCTTGCGCTCGGCAAAAACCGCCTTGAGCGGCGCGCTGTCGAGCCCGGCGCCAGCATCCTTGTATTCCTGCGACACCGAGATGCCCTGGCTGTCATAGTTGAGGCGAGCGATGATCGACATCGGCACCGGCACGCCATTGGTTACGGTGCCCAGGCTCATCAGATAGGGCATTGGCGTAAGAATATGGGCGCCATCGATGCCGTTGGCAGCACCACCCAGCACGAGATTGTCGCGCGTGGCACCCCAGGATGCCTGCTTCTGAACCTGGACATCGGGAACGCCATGCTTAGCGAAAAGCCCCTTCTCGAGTGCGATGATCAGGGGCGCCGCATCGGTGAGCGCGATAAAGCCCAGCTTGGCGCTGGTGACCTCGGGGCCCGCGCCTTGCGCGAAGGCGCCCGAGGGGAACAGGGCCCTGGCCGCAAGCAGGGTGGCGGTCGTAGCCGTGGCACCCTTGAGGAAGGAGCGGCGGGTGGTCTTTAGCGTCATCGAATTCTCCAGCTGCAAGAGAAAAACAAAAAAGCTGCCAACGGGCGGCGCGCGGTCGGAGGGGGACCGGGAGCGAGACCTGTTGGCAGCTTTGCCTGTAACGCCCATCGTTGGACGCTGATATGTGCGCACGCTTTGGGGGAAACGTGCTGCTTCGCCAATGACATTGCATGAAGCGTGCCAAGTGCGTTGTGGCGCTATTTTCCTTGCAGTTTCAGTATATTGGCGAAACTTGAAGCCAGGACCGCAAAACCGGCCCGGGGCAGGCATGGGTCAATTCGACGCCAACTCGCCTAAAATATGCGCACTAGTATGCAGTGATGAAAATAGAGTCAGCGCTGCGCCAACTGGCTGGCAATGTAGCGGTCCAGCGCCTCGGGATCGAAAATCGCGCCATCGAAGAAGCGATCCGGGCCCATCGACAGGGGACCGTTTTCGGCCAGGATGTTGTGCGTCCGGGCATGCTCGCCATCGGTCTTGAAATCGGCCAACGGGAGCGGCGCGGCCAGAGGGGCGAGCGCCTGCCGATAGAGATCGGGACGGAAGCAGGCGGCGGCGATGGCGGCATGGCTCTCGCTGGCAGTAACCTCGCCCCAGCGCACCATCTGCGAATAGTACCAGAGGGCGTGGCTTTTCCAGGGGAAGTTGGCCGCGCTGGCATGGGGAATATAGTAGCCGGGCACCTGTTGCAGTACGCCATTGCCGATATCGAGCATGCCGGTCAGGGCGCGCCCGACAATCGCGGGCGGCTGATTAAGGTAAGCGGCCCCGGACATGATGGCGGCGGCTTCGGGGTGGTTGGCCGGATCGGCGCACCAGAGGCCGGCACGATAAACGGCACGGATGGCCGAGGCGACGAGATCGGGATGCGCATCGGCCCAGGCCTCACGCATGCCCAGGACCTTATCGGGGCTCGATTGCCAGATCAGCGCCTTGACGGTGGCGATGTGACCGCCCCTGGTGGCGACGCCGACACTGTTCCAGGGCTCGCCCACGCAATAGCCATCGATGCCGCCACTGCCCAGGGCATCGGGCAGAAGCGGGGGCGGCAGGACGACGATTTCGATATCGCGATCGGGCATGATGCCACTGGCCGAGAGCCAGTAGCGCAATTCGTAATTGTGCGAGGAGGTCTGGTGCACGACCCCAAACCGCAGCTTGCGCGGCGAGGCCTTGACCACTTTGGCCAGGGCCGCGCCGGTCGGGGTGGGGTCAAGATTGCCCGGGGCGCCCTGCCCCGCCATGGCCTGCCAGAGGGCGCCGCTGACGGTAATGGCATTATTGCCCAGACCCAGCACGATGGGCGCGATCATCGGGGTGGCGAGCGGAGTGAGCCCCAGGCTTGACGCCAGGGGCATGGGCGCCAGCATCTGAGCGATGTCGAAATGGCCGAGCGCGGCGCGGTCGCGGATATTGGCCCAGCTGGTTTCGCGGAACAGGGTGAGGTCCAGCCCCTCATCCTCGGCAAAGCCTTTTTCCCGCGCCAGTACCAGAAGGATACTGTCGAGCAGGGGCAGGAAGCCGGCGGTGAGTTGGGTGGTGGACATGATTGCTCCTAGGGACCCAAAAGGCTCGCCGCGGTCACCAGGCTTTGGGCGATATCGACCATGCGGCGGTTCTGGTTCATGGCGGTGGAGCGCAAAAGGGCGTAGGCATCGGCTTCGCTGAGGCCGCGGGTTTTCATCAGAATGCCCTTGGCCTGATCGAGAATCCTGCGGTCTTCCAGCTCGCTGCGGGCCTGCTCCAATTCGCGCGTCAGCCGGGAAAAGGCATTGAAACGGGAAATGGCCATATCGAGGATGGACTTGACCCGCTCCTTCTTGAGGCCATCGACCACATAGGCGGAGACGCCGGCCTCGACGGCCTTTTCGATCATGGCGCCATCGGAGCGATCGACGAACATGGCGATGGGCCGCTGGATGGCGCGCGACAGCGAGAAGAAATGCTCGAGCATGTCGCGTTGCGGATTTTCGAGATCGACAACGACCACATCGGGCGAGGACGCCTCTATGGTGCGCGCGACTTCGTTGACGTCGTGAATGACGGTGACGCGAGTATGCCCAGCCTCACGCAGGCCGCTCTCGATGATGGAGGCACGGATGCGGTTCTCATCGATAATCAGAATGGACAAGGCAGCATTGGACATCGGGGCTAGTTATGCCTCTGCCTAAAACGAGCGCAATATCTCCATTTTGCATAGGAACTAGTCATTTTTGCCGGGACAGATGCGATCACAATCGGACTTATCCACTGTTTGTGATGAGTGGGAGCGGATCGAAAAGCCCGGTGCACCGTTGCCTTGGAGCGGGTTCGCGGGGTTGGCTCGTTGTTTTTTGGAGCCTGGGGCATGCCCTCAGCTGATATCACCATATTGGTCGTCGAGGACGAACCGCTGGTCAGCATGAGCATCGTGGCCCATCTGACCGACGAGGGATTTCGAGTGCTCGAGGCGGCCAATGCAGACCAGGCCATTGCTATTCTTGAGCGCGATCCCAGCGTGCGGCTGATTTTCACCGATATCGACATGCCCGGCAGCATGGATGGGCTAAAACTCGCCGCAGCGGTGCGCGACCGCTGGCCGCCGGTGCATATCATCGTGACCTCGGGGCAGCGGCCAGTGGCGGCGGACGACCTGCCCGATGGCAGCCTCTTCTTCGCCAAACCCTATCAGCATGCCGAAATCACCCTCTCAATGCGGCAGATGCTCGGCTGATATTGGAACAAAAGGGGAAAGATGGCATCGTGCAGCCATGCTTGCCCTGAGCGATTCGATCCCTTCCACCGCCTATCTCGATACCCTCAACGCCGAACAGCGCCGGGCGGTGGAGCATGGCGTGGGCCAGGCCAATCCCCCGCCCCTGCTGGTGATCGCGGGGGCCGGATCGGGCAAGACCAATACGCTGGCCCATCGGGTAGCGCACCTCGTGGTCAATGGCGCCGACCCCAGGCGGATTTTGCTGATGACCTTTTCACGCCGGGCGGCCAGCGAGATGAGCCGGCGGGTGGAGCGGATTGCCGGCAAGGTATTGGGGACATCGTCGGGGGCGCTGACCGATGCCTTGAGCTGGGCGGGGACGTTTCACGGCATCGGGGCGAGGCTGTTGCGGGAGCATGCCGGCCAGATCGGGCTCGATCCGGCGTTCACCATCCATGACCGCGAGGATTCGGCTGACCTGATGAATCTGGTGCGGCACGAACTGGGGCTCTCCGATGCCAAGAGCCGGTTTCCAACCAAGGGGACGTGCCTGGCCATCTATTCTCGGGTGGTCAATGCGCAGGGCGATCTCGATGAGGTGCTGAAAACCGTGTTCCCCTGGTGCGCCATGTGGGGCGAGCAATTGCGCACTCTGTTTGCCGGCTATGTCGAGGCCAAGCAGAGCCAGAACGTGCTCGATTACGATGACCTGCTGCTCTATTGGGCCGGGATGATGGTCGAGCCCGCGATTGCCGCCGAGGTTTCGGGGCGGTTCGACCATGTGCTGGTGGATGAATATCAGGACACCAATCGCCTGCAATCGTCGGTGCTGCTGGCGCTCAAACCCCAGGGGCATGGGCTGACCGTGGTGGGGGATGACGCGCAATCGATCTATTCGTTCCGCGCGGCGACGGTGCGCAATATTCTCGATTTTCCGGCGACGTTTTCCCCACCGGCCGATATCGTGACGCTGGACCGCAATTATCGCTCGACGCAGCCGATCCTGACGGCGGCGAATGCGGTGATCGAATTGGCCAGCGAGCGCTTCACCAAGAATTTGTGGACCGAGCGGCAGTCCGACGCCAAGCCGCAATTGGTGACGGTGAAGGATGAGGCCGACCAGGCGCGCTATGTGGTGCACAAGATTTTGGAGGCACGCGAGGGCGGCACCGCGCTGACGCAGCAGGCGGTGCTGTTCCGAACGTCGAGCCATTCGGGGCCGCTCGAAATCGAGCTGACGCGGCGCAATATTCCGTTCGTGAAGTTTGGCGGGCTCAAATTTCTGGATGCCGCCCATATCAAGGATCTGCTGGCCATTCTGCGCTGGGTGGAAAATCCGCGCGACCGGGTGGCGGGGTTCCGCGTGCTGCAATTGCTGCCGGGGATCGGGCCGGCTTCGGCGGGCAAGGTGCTGGACGCGATGCATGAGGCAGTGCAGCCGGTCAAGGTATTGGCAGAATTGCCGGTACCGCTGCGGGCTTCCGAGGGCTGGGCCGGGCTGGTGGAACTGGTGGGCCGATTGGTGCGGCGGGAGGCCAGCTGGCCGCTGGAACTGGGCTGTGCACGGCTCTGGTATGAGCCGCTGATGGAACAGAGCTATGAGGATGCGGCCGTGCGGGTGGCCGATATCATCCAGCTCGAACAGATCGCCGCCGGCTATCCGAGCCGCGAGCGATTTTTGACCGAGTTGACGCTTGATCCGCCCGATGCGACCTCGGACCAGTCGGGCGTGCCCAGCCGGGACGAGGATTACCTGATCCTCTCCACCATCCATTCGGCCAAGGGGCAGGAATGGAAGGCGGTCCATGTGCTCAATGCTGTGGATGGCTGCATTCCCTCGGACCTGGGGACCGGCTCGACCCATGAGCTGGAAGAGGAGCGGCGGCTGCTTTATGTGGCGATGACGCGGGCCAAGGACGAGCTGCATGTGATCACGCCGCAGCGGTTTTACGTGACCCAGCAGAGCCAATATGGCGACCGCCATATCTATGCGCAGCGGACGCGGTTCATTCCGCGGGCGATGACGGTGCTGTTCGATGATGTGCTGTGGCCGGCGGTGACACCGGCACGGATCGAGGGCCTGTCGCCGGGCCCGGCGCGGGTCGATATCGGGGCACAGATGCGGGGGATGTGGACGAAGTAGGGGAGCCCGCACCAAGCCCCAAAAGCCCTCTTGCTGGCCTGCCTGAAATCCAGCTAGATGCGGCAGCCGAGCTTTAGAGTTCACCCCCGTGTCCGCCTCATCCATCCCCCGTGCCGCCGACGTCGCTTCCCTCAAGGGCATGGCGTTGGGGACTTTTGCCTATTCGCTGTTTGCCGTGCATGACGCGCTGGTCAAGGGCGTCATTTATGACCTGCCGGTGGTGCAGATCCTGTTCATGCGCAGCGTTGTCATCGTCGCGCTTTGCCTGGTGTTTGGCAGGGCCAAGCTGGTGCGAGGGCTGATCGCCTCGTCCAATAAATCCATGATGCTGCTGCGAGCCGTGCTGACGCTGGCGGCGTGGTGCATGTATTATTCGGCCGGGCGCCATCTGCAGCTGGCCGAGATGACGACGCTCTATTATTTCGCGCCGGTGCTGACCACGATCCTGGCGGTGATCTTTCTCAAGGAGCAGTTGACGCTGGCCCGGGTGGGCGCGGCGGCCATCGGGTTTTTCGGGGTGATCGTGGCGTGTAACCCGGCCGGGTTCGGGCTCAGCCTGCCGGCTATCATGGTGCTGGCGGCGGCTTTGTGCTGGGCCGTGGCGATGATCCTGATGCGGACGATCTCCAAGACCGAGAGTTCGCTGGTGCAGATTTTTTCGCTGAACCTGTTCTATGTGCTGGCGATGGGCGCGGTGTCGCTGCCCTTCTGGCAGGGCATGACGCCGACCGAGATCGCCATCGTCGTGGCTACGGGCCTGGTGGGCGGCACGGCGCAATATGTGCTGGTGGATGCCGCACGGCTGGTGCCGGCAAGTGTGCTGGGAACGGTGGAATATTCGGCGCTGATCTGGAGCTTTGTGTTCGGCTATCTGTTCTGGCGCGAGGAGCCGGCGCAGGCGGTGTATTACGGCGCGCTGCTGGTGGTGGCGGCGGGGTTGATGCTGGCGTGGAATGAACGGCGGCCAAGACGCCAGATGATGGCGACGCCGTAGGGCCGGGTACTCGGGAGCATCGAAGTACCCCCTCCTAGCCTCCCCCTGATAGGGGGAGGGATCTCTCCACTCTTTAGGCCGGATCGAGTCACAAACACAGAACGGTCCCTCCCCCTATCAGGGGGAGGCTAGGAGGGGGTATCCCCTAACAAACTCCTATTCCGTAAACCTCACCGCCCCGATATGGGGCAGGTTGCGGTTGCGCTGAGCATAATCGATGCCGTAGCCGACGACGAAGCGGTCGGGAATATCGAAGCCGACCCAGCGGGCCTTCACATCGGTTTCGCGACGCGAGGGCTTGTTGAGCAGGGCACAGACTTCGATACGGCGGGGGTGGCGGGTGCCCAGGATGTCGAGGACGTGGCGCAATGTGTGGCCGGTATCGACAATGTCCTCGACCACCAGCACGTCGCGGCCTTCGATCTCACCGCGCAGGTCCTTGAGGATGCGCACTTCGCGGCTGGATTCAGTGGAATTGCCATAGGAGGAGGCTTCCATGAAATCCACCTCGACGGGTAGGTCCAACTCGCGCACCAGATCGGCGATGAAGATGAAGGAGCCGCGCAGCAGGCCGACGACGACGAGCTTGTCGGTATCGGCGTAATAGGCCGATATCTCGCGGGCGAGGCCCTCGACCCGGGCGGCGATGGCCTTGGCGGAGATCAGTTCATCGACGATGTAAGGTTTGCCGGTCATGATGCGGGAATCCCGGTTTACGGAAGGCCCACCCTTAGAGCATTCCACCGTTTCGTTGAAACGATGAAATGCTCCAATCCTTCATTTTGACGCGTTTTCCGAACCGGAAAAGTGGTCACCACTTTTCCTGGAAACGCTCTGGGGCAAAGGGCGATGCTTGGGCAATGGTTTTCAACCGCGCGCCCACTGCGCCGCGAAGGCGGCGGCATCGAGCCTGGGATAGAGCAGGGTTTCGCCGGGGAGAGCGGCGGCGAGGCTGGTGCGGATGGCTGGGTGCAGATCGATAATGCCGCCGACATAGCCGATGGGCCTGTGTCCGGCACGCTGCACCAGGGCGCGGCCGAGTCGGGCCAGTTCGGCACCGGCCTGAGTGAGAATATCGAGCGCCAGCGCATCGCCCTGGTCGGCGGCGCGGGCCACGGCCTGGGCCAGGGCGCCGATGCGGCCGCGGTCGCTGCCATAGACATAGGCGCGGGTGGCATCCCAGTCATCGCCGCCCATGGCCGCAAAGAGTTCGTCGGCCAGGATTTGGGCCCCGGCGGTGGAGCCAGTTTCGTCGATGCCGCGATAGAGGCGGTCGAGCGCAGTCAAGGCGATCCAGGTGCCCGAGCCGCCATCGTCGATGAGAAGCCCCCTGCCCCCGACGCGGATGATCCGCCCATCAATGGCAACGTGCAGGCCGATGGAGCCGGTGCCGGCGGAAATCAGATGCCCCGCGCCGGGCGCAAAGGCGGCGCGATAGGCCAGTTCCATATCGTCGGTGAGGCGTATGGCGGCGGCGGGGAGCGCGAGGTGGCTGCCGATCAATGTGGCGGCTTCGTCGCGGATCTTGTCGCCGAGGCCGGTAATGCCCAGGCATGCGGAAACGAGCGTGGTGCCGGGCGGCAGGGCGGCAGCGATGGATTGCAGCACGGCCACCAGCTTGTCGCGTTCGACGGGATTGAAGATATGGCCCGTCGCGCCACCGGCCGCGCCCCGCGCCAGAATGGTTCCGGCGGCATCGGCCAGCACGAAGCGCGAGGCGGTGCCGCCGATATCGACGCCGAGAAAGCTCATACAGATGTTCCGACGGCCTTAGCGAAGGCCTTGGTGATTTCGCGGGGATTGGTGATCATGGTGCCCACCACCACAGCATAAGCGCCGGCATCAAGGGCGCGGCGAGCCAATTCTGGCGTATTGAAACGACCTTCGGCGACTACGGGCACGCTGATGCGGCTGGCCAGGGCCTCGATCAGCGCGAAATCGGGCAGGTCGGGCTTGGGCTGGGTATATTCGGTATAGCCCGAAAGCGTGGTGGAAATGTAGGTCGCGCCCAGTTCGGCGGCCAGCAGGCCTTCTTCCAGGGTCGAGATATCGGCAAAGGCTTCAAGGCCAAGGGTGTCGCGAATATGCCGGATGATTTCGCCGGGCGCATCGCCATGGCGGGGGCGCTGGGTGCAGTCCAGCGCGATGATATCGGCGCCGGCCGCGGCCAGCCGGTCGGCAGCGGCAATGGAGGGCGTGATATAGACCGGCACGTCTGCGGAAAACACCTTGTCGATGCCGATGACTGGGAGACCTGCCGCCTTGACCGCCGCCACATCGGCAGCGCCATTGGCGCGGATGCCCAGCGCCCCGCCATCGCGGGCGGCCAGGGCCATGGCGCCCATGAATATGGGGCCATGGAGGGGATTATCGGCCCGCGCCTGGCAGGAGACGATCAGCGAGCCCTTGACCAGCTTCATTTGACGGCTCCCGAGGTCATGCCGGAAATGAACTGCTTGGACAGCACGATATAGATGATGATGATCGGCGCGGCCGAAAGGGTAAGGCCGGAGAACAGCACGCCCCAATCGGTGGTATATTCGCCCATGAAGGTGGTGAGGCCCTGGGGCAGCGTTTTCAGATTATCGCGCTGGATGAAGACCAGCGGGAAGAAGAAGTCGTTCCAGATCGGCACGACATTCTGGATGCCGGCAATGACCATGGCCGGGCGCACCAGAGGCAGCATGATGGACCACATGATGCGCGCTTCGCTGGCCCCATCCATGCGGGCGGCATCTTCGAGTTCGCTGGGCAAGGTGCGGATGAAGCCGGTGAGGATGAAGACCGTGGTGGGCAGGCCCATGGCCGTATAGACGAAGATCAGGCTGAGCTGATTGTTGAGAATGCCGAGATCGCGCATCAGCATGAAGAGCGGAATGATGGCGAGCTTGAGCGGCAGGGTGAGCCCCGCCAGGAAAAACATCAGGATGAAGCCGGCGCCCCAGAATTCGTAGCGCGCAATGGCATAGGCCGCCATGGTGCCCAGCGTCAGGATCAGCGCCATGGATGCGCCGGTGACCAGGAACGAATTGAGCAGGTAGCGCAGGAAATTGGTTTGCGTCCAGATTTTCACGAAATTGGCGACATTGCCGAAATCGGGAATGCCGAAGGGCGACTGGAAAATCTGCGGCGTGGTCTTGAAGGCCGAGAACACCATGATGACGATGGGCATCAGCATGATGATGGTATTGGCCACCAGGATGATCTGAAGCAGCCCGTCGCGGCCCAAGGTGCCGAGGAGGCCCCGGCGGTCGTAATTGATTGTCGTGGCGGTACTCAAATCTGGATCTCCCGGGCCCGCAGCCGCACGGTGATGACGCTGGCAATGGCCGCGATGAAGATGAAGATCAGCACAGCCAGCGCGCTACCGAGACCAAAATCCTGCTGGCCGGAAGAGACGTTCCCGAAGGCGGTGCGGTAGAAATAAAGACCCAAAACGTCGGTGGAGCCATAGGGCGAGCCATCGAGCCCGGCCATGATGTAGGGCAGCTCGAACCAGTTGAAGGCGCCCACGAAGAGCAGGGTGAAGACGATGGTGGCGCTGGGGGCGACGAGCGGCCAGACGATCTTGGTGACCTTGACCCATTCGCTCTCGGTTTCCATGCGCACGGCATCGAGCATTTCGGTGGGAATGCGCTGCATGCCGGCGAGAAAAACCAGGGTGGGGAAGCCCACCATGTGCCAGGCGTTGGCGATGATCAGCGCCCAAAGCGCGGTGGAATCCTGGCCGAGCCAAGGCTGGGCGATGAAGCCCAGGCCCATGCCGCGCAGGCTGATATTGACCACGCCAAAGAGCGGGTGAAGGAAGAGCTTGAAGAGATAGCCCACGATAATGGTGGAGAGCACCACCGGGAGGAATACCGCGACGCGGTGGAAACGGGCGCCGGGCAATTCGCGCCACAGCGCATAGGCGAGCAGGAACCCGACGCCGTTCTGCAGCACCATCAGGGCGAAAAACACGATGACGTTGTGGGCGAAGGCATTGCGCGTCCAGCCGGCATAGGGCTCGACGAACAGCACGGTGTGGAAATTGGCCAGGCCGGTGAATTCGCCGCGCAGCAGGCCATTCCAGTCGAAAAAGGCGTAAGCGAAAGCCGCCACGATCGGATAGACGATGAACAGGGCGACAAAGGCAAGCGGCGGCACCAGCAGCACCGTGATCCAGAGGCCTCGTCCAGTCATCCGTAATTGGGGCATTGGGGTCTTTCGCGCTTCGGATGGCGCGATATCGCGCTGCTCCGGTGTTTTTCACCACGTCATTCCCGCGCAGGCGGGAATCTATTCTTGTTTAGACATCGCCCGGCGCAGGACAGAGTGGATTCCCGCCTGCGCGGGAATGACGCCGTGGGTGGTGTGGAGGTCCGTGCGATGCACATGGACCTCCACACCAGGGGCAAGACTGCCGCTTACTTCTTGAACGGCTCGTACCAGGCGGCGAGGCCGTCGGTGATGGCTTTGCCGGCGGCTTCCGGCGTGGTCTGGCCGGCCAGGAGCTTCTGTACTTCGGTCTGCAGCAGGACCGAGCCGGAGGGCTCGCCATAGCGGAAGTGGACCAGCATCAGATAGGGGATGGACGACTTGTTGAGCTCGGCAACTTCGGCCAGCAGAGGATTGTCGAAGGTGACGCCCGGAATGGTCGAGATGTTGTTGAGGCTATTGGCGAAAGCCTGGCCGAATTCCTGGCTGGCAACGAAGTTCAGGAACTTGAGCGCGGCTTCCTTGTTGGCGCCATTGGCATTGGCCGCATAGCCGCCATCGTAATAGAGGCCGACCAGCTTTTCGTCCTCGGCGGTCTTGCCGGGGGCGGCGAAGACGCCCAGTTCGATATCGGGGTTCTGGGTGGCAAAGGTTGCCAGTTCATAGGAACCGCCGGCAAACATGGCCGCCATGCCCGAGCTGAACAGCTGCTGGGCCGAGGGGTAGTCGAGGCCAATAAAGCCATCGGGGAAATATTCGGTGATGGCCTTGAGATCGGTCAGGGCTTCAACGAAGCGGGCATCGGTGAAATCGGCCTTGCCGGCGATCAGGTCATCGTAAAAGCCCTTGCCCATGATGGACGAGGTCAGATCGAAAACGATGGTTTCGTTCTGCCAGGCGGTCGCGGTGCCGTTGGCGAAGGGCATTACCCCGGCGTCCTTGAGCTTTTTGGAGGCGGCGACCAGCTCGTCCCAGGTCTGGGGCTCGGTGATGCCATTGGCGTCGAAAATGCCCTTATTGTAGATGACCAGCTGGGTCTGGCTGGCGAAGGGCACGGCATAGAGCTTCTGGTCGCTCCGCATGGTCTCGGCCTGGAGCGCAGTCGCGGCAAAGTCCGACAGAGCCGGAATGGTCTCGGCCGAGAGCGGCTCGAGATAGCCGGCCGAAGCCACGTTTTCGAGGCCGCCATAGGCGCGCACCATCATCAGGTCGGGGCCGGTGCCGCCGGCCAGGGCCGTGGACAGAATGGTGTTGTAATTGGCCGCTTCGAAGGTTTCGAAAGTGACCGTGATGCCCGGATTGGCAGCCTCGAACGTGTCGATGAACTGCTCATACTGCGCGCGGTCTTCCTGGCGCCAGCTCCAGAAGGTCAGGTCCTGGGCCATGGCGGGCAGTGCAACGAGCAGTGCTCCCAGGCCCGCAGTGAGGCGGATTGCAGTCTTGTTCATGGTTTCCTCCTTGAAAACGTCGTTCCCTAAACCGTCAGCCGCTGGCCATCGGCCGCGGAAAAATAGTGCAGCTGGGCGGGGTCGACCGCGAGGGTCACCGCCTCGTCCGGCGCATAAAGATCGTTGGGCTCGGTGCGCACACTGACCAGCGTGCCATCGGCGAGGCGCGCATAGACATAGGCGTTGTCGCCCAGATATTCGGCATAGACCACGCTGGCCGAGAAGCCCTCGGCTGCCCCGCGCGTCAGCGTGAGCGCATCGGGCCGGACGCCCAGCTTGAAACTCTTTTCTCCGGCGGGCAGCGGAATGGTCACCGCGCCGCCGCCGGCAATGGCGGCCCTCGTGCCATCGGCGGCAACATCGATCAGCGCCATTTTGGGCGAGCCGATAAAGGTGGCGACGAAGGTATTGGCCGGAGTTTCGAACAATTCGCGCGGGCTGCCGACCTGCTCGATGCGGCCCAGATTCATCACCACGATCTTGTCGGCCAGGGTCATGGCCTCGACCTGGTCGTGGGTGACGTAAATGGTGGTGCCACCGATATCGCGGTGCAGCTTGGCGATTTCGAGCCGCACCTCGGAGCGCAGGGCGGCGTCGAGATTGGAGAGGGGCTCGTCGAGCAGGAAGACTTCGGGCTTGCGCACCAGGGCCCGGCCGATGGCGACGCGCTGGCGCTGGCCGCCCGAGAGTTCGCGCGGCTTGCGCTGCAAAAGCTCATTGAGGCGCAGCATGCGTGCGGCCTCGGCAATGCGGGCTTCAACCTCGGGCTTGTCGAGCCCCATCAGACGAGCGCCGAAGGCCATGTTCTCGTAGACGTCCATATGCGGATAGAGTGCATAGGACTGGAACACCATGGCGATGCCGCGCTTGGAGGGCGGCACATCGTTCATGCGCTTTTCATTGAGGGTGAATTCACCATCGCTGATCGGGTCGAGCCCCGCGATCAGGCGCAGCAAAGTGGACTTGCCGCAGCCGGACGGGCCAACGAAAACAACGAATTCGCGGTCGCCGATATCGAGATCGATGCCATGCAGGACCTCGGTTGCCTTGAAGCGCTTTTTGATGCCGCGCAGCGACAACCGTGCCATATATCCTCACCCGGTCCACACAAGACCACTTGAAAGCCAATTCAATACCAATATCATTCACCAGCCGGTGAAATGTGTAAAGCAAAAATCGCCGGACTATGCACAGCCGAACGGCGTTCCGACAAAAAGGTTATTCCATGAGCACCACCGAATCCGCTTCCCCGCGCTTTTCCGGCATCGAGGATTGGGGCAGCAATGACCTGGTGCTTGGCATTGTCGAGGGGCAGTTCGCCGCCATTGCCGCGGTACAGGCCGCGGCGCCGGCGCTGGCCGAAGCCATTGACCGGGGCGCCGAGCGCCTCGCCAAGGGTGGCCGGCTCATCTATATGGGCGCGGGCACATCGGGCCGGATTGCGACGCAAGACGCTGCCGAATTGCCGCCCACCTTCAACTGGCCTTATGAACGCGCGCTCTCGCTGATGGCCGGTGGCTCGACTGCGCTGACGCTGGCGGCCGAAGGGGCAGAGGACAGCGAAGAGCTGGCCCGGACCGATCTCGATGGCGTCAATGTCGGGCCCAATGACGTGGTGATCGCGCTGGCGGCCAGCGGGCGCACGCCCTATGCCATTGCCGGGTTGGTGCATGCGCGCCAGGTGGGAGCGCTGGCGATTGGTATCTTCAACAATCCCGGCGGCAAGCTGGGGGAAGTGGCCGATATTGCCGTGTTGCTGCAGACCGGTAGCGAGTTCCTCGCCGGTTCGACCCGGATGAAGGCCGGCACGGCGCAGAAGGCGGCGCTCAACTGCATTTCGACCGGCGTGATGATCAAGCTGGGCTTTGTCTATCGCGGCCTGATGGTGGAGATGAAGCCGACCAACGTGAAGCTGGTGGACCGGGCCGCCAAGATGGTGGCGACACTGACCGGGGCGGATTACGCCACCGCACGGGAAACACTGGATATTGCCGATGGTAGCATCAAGCTGGCCACGGTGATGCTGGAAAAAAAGGTGGACCTGCTGGCGGCAGGCAAGCTGATCGATGCGGCCGGGGGGAATTTGCGGAAGGCGCTGGAATAGAGGCTGGATCGCATAACCGGCACAGAACGGTCCCTCCCCCTATCAGGGGGAGGTTAGGTGGGGGTATCCCCATCAAAAACCGGGGGTGTCGAAGATACCCCCTCCTAGCCTCCCCCTGAAAAGGGGGAGGGATCTCTCCACTCTTGCGGCGAGATCAGGTCAAAGCGGTCAGGAAAAACGGAGGTTCCCGCCTGCGCGGGAATGACATTGTGGGGGCACGGGATGGAGGACGGGCCAATGGATTTTCATATCACGGATGACGCCACCGACCCGGCAATTGCCCGGATTGGGGATGAACTCACCGCGTTCAACCGCGCCGATGTAGGCCCCTCCGACCGCCGGGCCATCGCCGTGCTCCTGCGCGATGGCGATGCCGTTACCGCCGGGCTATCGGGCTACACCGCCTGGGGCTGGCTTTATACGCAATGGCTGTGGATCGACGAGGCGCATCGCGGCAAGGGCATTGCCGGGCAATTGCTGGTGGCCGCCGAGGCCGAAGCGCTGCACCGGGGCTGCCATGGCGCCTATATCGACACGTTCAGTCCGGTGGCGTTGCGGACCTATCGCAAAGCAGGCTATGAAATTTTCGGCGTGCTCAATGACTTCCCGCAGGGCCGCACCCGTTCCTTTCTCATGAAAGCATTGCGTGCATGAACACTCCCCTTAGCGGCATCGGGCTTGGCGCCGCGGGCATTGTCGTGCTGTGCAGCATGGATGCCACGGCCAAGGCACTGGGCGCGCATCTGCCGACATTCGAGATCGTCTTCGTGCGATTTCTCGGCGCAGCGATCTGGCTGGTGCTGTGGATATGGCTGAGCCGCGGGGCCTGGCCCAAGCGGGCGAACCTGGGCCGCCATATCCTGCGCGGAGCGCTGTTCACCGTCACCGCCTTCATGTTCTTTTATGCGGTGAGCCATTTGCCGCTCGCCATCGCGGCCGCCCTGGCCATGACCGCGCCGGTCTATGTGACGGGGCTGGGCATGCTGGCGCTGCGCGAGCCGGTACGGTTGCAGCCGGTGATTGCGCTGGTGCTGGGCGGGATCGGTTCGGCCATTATCGTTTTTGGCGGCGGGGATGCGGTAACGGGCGGATCGGCCGATATTTTTGCCTGGGGCGCGGCGATCCTGGCGCCGCTTTGCTATGCGCTGACTTTGGTGCTGCTGAAACACCATTCGGGCGATGAGAGCGCGGCCGCGATTACGCTGGCCCAGTCGGTGGTGGCGGCCGGCTTAACCCTGCCGCTGGCGGCGAGCAATTTCGTAGTGCCCACGGGGATTGTGGCGGGCCAGGCCGTGCTGATCGGCCTCTTGGGCGCCGGCGGGTTCCTGCTGCTGATCAACGGGCTCAAGCGCGTGCCGGTCTCGGTATTTGCCGTGCTCGACTATACCGGGCTGATCTGGGCGGCGGTGTTCGGCTGGCTGTTCTTTGCCGAAGTGCCGGGGGCCGAGCTTTATGTCGGTGGGGCGCTGATCATTGCCGCGTGTGCGGTGAGTGCGCGGACGTCGCAGAAGCCGGTGGTGGCTTAAAGACCAGTACCAACCACGGCGTCATTCCCGCGCAGGCGGGAATCCATTCCCGCCATGAGATTTACCGAAGTTACCCCGCCAGCCTCCCGCCGGTCATCGGAGCCGGCGCACCAGTTGTGGTCGGGAAACTGATCGGCAGGCCGCGCAATACCCGCACGGCCAGAAACGCAAAACATTCGGCTTCGATGGCGTCGCCGCGCCAGCCTACTGTTTCGGCGGGGATGACCTCGACGCCGGCCCGCGCGGGCAGCATGGCCATGATGGCGGGATTGCGCCTGCCGCCACCACACACGATGATCCTCCTGGGGCGGCGGGGCAGCAGGTCTAGCCCCTTACCGACGGCGGAGGTGGTGAAGGCGGTGAGGAGAGCCGCGCCATTTTCCGCTGTTTCGCCCTTGGCCATGTCGGCGGTGAAGTCGAAACGGTCCAGCGATTTGGGATAGGCGGCTCGAAGATAGGGATGCTCCAGGAGCCCTGCGAGGCGCGCCTCGTCGACCGTGCCGGCCAGGGCCAATTTGCCATCGCGATCCATATCGCCCAGCCCGAGAGCACCGACGAAATCGTTGATTGGGGCATTGGCCGGGCCGGTATCGAAGGCGATGACGAGGTCGTCACCATCCCACCAGGTGATGTTGGCGACGCCGCCCAGATTGAGCACGGCCGTATCACCATTAGCCTTGAGGCCACGCAGGAGCGCGGCGTGATAGATGGCCGAGAGCGGAGCCCCCTGCCCGCCGGCGGCGACGTCGGCGCTACGGAAATCATAGGCGACTTTGGTGCCGAGCATCTCCGCCATGAGCGCGCCATTGCCAAGCTGGCGGGTAGCGCCGATGCGGCCGAGCTGGGGCGCGCGATGCAGCACGCTTTGGCCGTGGAAACCGACAATGCCGATATCGGCCATGCTCAGGCCCTGCGCGGCGACGAAATCGCGCACCGCATTGGACTGGGCTTCGGTCAGGGCTTTTTCGGCCTTGGCGAAGATGGCGGGGTCTTGCTCGGCAAAGTTCCATTTGCGAGCGGTATCGAGTGTTTCGACCAATAGCGCGCGCAGGTCTTGCCCATAGGGGGCCAGGGTGTAAGCGCCGAATTCGGAGATGGTTTCGCCGTCGGTGCGCAACAGGGCAATGTCGATATTGCCGTCGAGCACGGTGCCGGTCATCAGCCCGATGGCCCAGATGGGTTGCATGTTTTAGTTCCCGTTGATGGCGTCGCCGACGGCGCGGCGGAGGGCGAAGATGCCGCTATCGAAATGGCGGGTGGGGTGGACGCGATTGGTCAGCAGGGTCCAGGCGCGGCCGGCGGCAAAATCGATCCAGAGGCCCGTGCCCGTGAAGCCGGTATGGCCGATAGTCTCGGGGCTGCACAATTCGCCGCCGGACCAGCCGATATAAGGCTTTTCCCAGCCATGAGTGCGGTTGCCGCGCACGGGCTGGCGCATGAGGGCGATGGATTGGGCCGAGGCGCCGGTGCCGTCGAGCAGGCCCCTGGCGAAATCGAGCACGGAATGGACGGTGCCGAAGAGCCCGGCATGCCCGGCACCTTCAAGGGCGGAGCAATTGTCGTCATGCACCTCGCCTACCAGCACGCGATGACGCCAATAACAGTCTTCGGTGGCGGCAGCGTCCTGGGGATTGGCGGACCAGGCAAAACCGGGGCCGGCATCGAGCTCACGGATCCATTTCTTGTTCAGGCGTTCGAGGACGAAGCCGAGCAGGATGAAATTGATGTCGGAATAGACCGAGGGACCGGCCCGCCATTCGCGCTGCAGGATGAAGGTGCGCAGCAAATCGGGGTCGCGGCCGTAGGTATAAATGGGCTCGACCGCCGGGAATGGGGTCTGATGGCCCAGGCATTGGCGGAAGGTGATTTTCCGCTCCCAGGCGTCGGGATTGTAGTGCCGGAGATCGGGCAGGACGGTCGTCAGCGGCGCATCGAGATCGATGGTGCCGGCATCGGCGAGGGCCAGAATGGCCGGGGTGGTGAAGAGAACTTTGGTGAGCGAGGCCAGATCGAACCAGGTGTGTTCGGTCATCGGACGCTCGGTGGGGACGGTCTGGGCCTTGCCGATATGGCGGACCTGCTTAGTGCCATCGGCTTCGATGACGCCGAGCACGCCGCCGGGAATGCGGCCAGCAGCGATGGCGGCTTCAAGGGGCGCGAAGGCGCGGTCGAATTTCAATGCGGATAGAGGTGGCATGCAACTTCTCCGGCAAGAGTGCCACCGGGGGAGGCGAGCACGGGCCGTTTGGTGTGGCAGATATCCATGACCCTGGGGCAGCGAGTGTGAAAGGCGCAACCGGCGGGGGGATTGGCCGGATCGGGTAATTCGCCCTTGAGCACGACGCGATCGGCCCGCGTGACGCCCGGCCGCGGCACGGCGGAAAGCAGCGCCTGCGTGTATGGGTGCTTTGGCGCGGTCATGATGGTTTCGGTCGGCCCGGTCTCGACGATGCGGCCCAGATACATGACCGCGATGCGGTCGCTGACATGGCGGATGACCGACAGGTCATGGCTGATAAAGAGAATGGCCAGGTTCATTTTCTGGCGCAATTCGGCGATCAGATTGATGATCTGGCTCTGGATCGAGACGTCGAGGGCGGAGACGGCTTCGTCGGCCACCAGCAGTTTGGGTTCGAGCGCCAAAGCGCGGGCGATGGCGATGCGCTGGCGCTGGCCGCCGGAAAATTCGTGCGGATAGCGGCTGGCGGCATCCTCGGGCAGGCCGACAATGGCGAGCAGTTCGGCGACGCGTTTGGCGCGCGAGGCCTTATCGCCCACGCCATGGACGATGAGCGGCTCGGCGATGATGTAGCCCACGCTGTGGCGGGGATTGAGCGAGCCGAAGGGGTCCTGGAAGATCACCTGCAGGTCGCGGCGCACCGCCTTCATATCGTGGCGGCTGAGGCTGGTGAGATCGCGGCCCTGGAAATGGATGGAGCCACCACTGGGTTCGATCAGCCGCAGGAGCGTGCGGCCGAGCGTGGACTTGCCGCAGCCCGATTCCCCCACGACACCAAGCACTTCGCCGGCCTCGATGGTGAGCGAGACTTCCGAGACCGCACGGACCCCGCCGGGGTAGGTCTTGGAGAGATTGTCGAGTTCGAGCAGGCTCATGAGGCCGGATTCCAGCAGCGGATCAGGTGAGTGTCGCCAACGAGATCGGGCCTGTCCACCGAACAGCGCGCAACACTTGCGTGGCAGCGCGGATGGAAGGTGCAGCCATTGGGGCGCTTGCCGGGTGGCGGCACGGTGCCGGAAATGGCGGGAAGCCGCGCGCCGGGCGGATTAGAAGCCGGGATGGTGGCCAGCAGGGCTTGGGTATAGCGATGGCGCGGATGGGCGAAAAGTTCGGCCGAGGGGGCCTGTTCGACCACGCGCCCGCCATACATGACCGCGACGCGGTCGCAATATTGCGAGACGACGCCGAGATCATGGGTGATCAGCAGCACGGCCATGCCGGTTTCGCGGCGCAGGTCGTCAATGAGATCAAGAATTTGCGCCTGGACGGTCACGTCGAGCGCGGTTGTCGGCTCATCGGCAACCAGCAGGCTGGGGTCGCAGGCGAGCGCCATGGCGATCATGACGCGCTGGCGCTGGCCGCCCGAAAGCTGGTGCGGATAGCGGAGCATGGCTGCGGCCGGAGCGGGAATGCCGACCCGGGTCAGCAATTCCACGGCGCGGGCATTGGCGGCTTCGCGCAACACATCGCGATGCAGCAGCACGACTTCGGAAATCTGGTCGCCCACGGTAAAGACCGGGTTGAGGCTGGTCATCGGCTCCTGGAAGATCATGGCGATGCGGTCGCCGCGCAGCTTTTCCAGTGCGTGCTCGTCCAGCGCCAGGATATCCTGTCCGTCATAGCGGATGGAGCCGCCATCGATGCGCATGGGCGGCTCGGCCAGGAGGCGCATGATGGAGAGAGCGGTCACCGATTTGCCGCAGCCCGATTCTCCGACCAGGCCCAGCATTTCGCCGGCCTTGATCTCAAGTGACACGCCTTCGATGACGGGACGGCCACCGGCGGAAATCCGCAAATCCTCAATGGTCAGCAGCGCCTCTGCCGGCATGGCCACTCCGCCGAAAGTCGAATGCAAAATCTGCAGCGATTTACGCCTCTGCGCGCTTACTAGCGCTTGACGAGTTAGTACCATAGCGTCACAAAAGTCCAGACTGGTTTTATATTGGACTTAGATTTTAAGTACCAATCGCGTCATCATTGTCTTCTGGAGGGAACAATGTCGTTGAGAAAGACCCTGGCCGCGCTGCTGGCCACCACGCTGCTGACGGGTGCGGCTTCGGCCGCCACGCTGAATGTGGCCATCGATTCATCGCCGGCCGGGCTCGACCCGCATCTGATCACCGCCTTCAATTCGGTGGTGATCGTGCAGTCCAATATCTATGAGGGGCTGACCGCCATCGACAAGGACCTGGCCGTGGTGCCGGGCCTGGCCGAAAGCTGGGAGATCTCGGAAGACGGGCTGACCTACACGTTCAAGCTGCGTGCCGGCGTCAAATTCCATGACGGCTCGGACATGGATGCCGAAGACGTGGCCGCCTCGATCCGCCGCGTGCAATCGGAGGCCGTCGCCTCTCCTCTGGCTAGCCGCGTGACCCCGATCACCGGCATCGAAGTGGTCGATCCGACGACCGTCAAATTCACGCTGGATGCGCCTTTTGCGCCGATCCTGACCTCGCTTTCGGGCATTGCCATCGTGCCGGCGGAGGTCGAAACCAATGTCGAGGGCCTGCAGCAGACCCCGATCGGCACCGGGCCGTTCAAGTTTGCCGAATGGCAGCCCAATGGCTTTATCGGGCTGACCAAGAACGAGGATTATTACCTCGATGGCCTGCCCAAGCTCGATGGCGTCAAGTTCAACTTCGTGCCGGAATCGGCGACCCGCCAGGTGGGCGTGACGAGCGGCGAATATGACCTGCTGCCCGGCATCGATCCGGCCACCGCCCTGCAATTGCAGGGCCAGCCCAATGTCACCGTGCAGGAAACCCGCGACATCGCCTATACGCTATTGGGCATGAATGCGAGCCGCGAGCCCTTCACCGATCCCAAGGTGCGCACGGCAGTCAATATGCTGCTCAACCGGCAGGAAATTATCGACGCGGCCCTGTTCGGCTCGGGCGTTCCGGCCGGTCCGCTCTCGCCGGCCCTGGTCAATTGGGCCGTCGATCCCTCCACTTTCGCCTGCTACACGCAGGACGTGGAAGGCGCCAAGGCGCTGCTGGCCGAGGCTGGCGTCACCACGCCGCTCAAGCTCACCATGAATGTGCTGCCGCGCCAGGATACGCGCGACATCGCCCAGGTGGTGCAGCAGCAATTGGCGGCCGGGGGCATCGAAGTCGAACTCATCACCCAGGAAATCGGCGATTTCGTCCAATCCTGGAAGAATTCGGAATTCGACACCTTCGTCTCGGCCAATGGCGGCAGCCCCGATCCGGACGAATATTTCTACCGCACCTTCCGCGGCGGCGGCTCGACCAATGTGTTCAAATATGAAGACCCGGAAATCGACACCTGGCTCGACGAAGGCCGTGCCGAGACCGATCCGGCAGCGCGCAAGGCCATCTATGACCAGGTGCAGGCCAAGCTCGCCTGTGAAGGCCCGGCCGCCCATATCGCCTATGGCACGCTCTACACTGCCGTTGCCAATGGGGTGGAAGGGTTTGAAATCTTCCCGAATGGCCGGCTGACGAGCCTGGTCAATACATCGAAGGCGGAATAGTCCCTCAAGCCGGCGCCCCAGCGGCGCCGGCCTTCTTCCTCAGGTTCCAAAAATATGGCGCAACGCTTCTGGATCGGCCGGCTGATCGACCTTGCGGTCGTGTTGTTCGGCATCTCGATCGTCGTTTTCCTGATGATCCGCCTGATCCCGGGCGATGCCGTGACCATCATGCTGGGCGCCAATACCGAGGTGACACCCGAGCGTGTCGCCGCCCTGCGCAGCCGGCTGGGGCTCGACCTGCCGCTGCCCCAGCAATATGGCCAATGGATCTGGGGCATTCTGCGCGGCGATTTCGGCACCTCGATCTGGACCGGGCGGCCGGTGCTCGAAGAAATCGCCGCCAATATGTGGCCGACCATCGAATTGACGCTGCTTTCCATCCTGGTGGGTGCCGGCCTCTCTATTCCGCTGGGTGCCTTCATGGCGCAGGCACGCGGCAAGGCTTCGGAAGTGGCCGTGCGCATCGGGGCCATTGCCGGGCTCACCATTCCCTCCTTCTGGCTGGGGATCGTCTCGATCTTTCTGGTCGCCAAGTTTTTGCCGGGGGTGCAGGCGCTGGGCTATGTGCCGTTCACCGAGAACCCGCTGGGCAATCTGCAACGCATGGTGCTGCCGGTGATCGCGCTCTCTCTGCCCATGCTGGCGAACCTGTCGCGGCTGGTGCGCTCGGCCATGCTCGATGCCTTGAGCCAGGATTATATCCGCACCGCCCGGGCCAAGGGCGCCGACCGGCGGCGCATCATCTATAAGCACGCGCTACGCAATGCGCTGATCCCCTTCATCACCAGTGTCGGCGTTTCGGCGGGGTATCTTTTGGGCGGGGCCATCGTCATCGAACAGGTTTTTGCCATTCCCGGGCTGGGACGGCTGGTGCTGGGGGCGATTTCCGAGCGCAATTATCCACTGGTGCAGGCCTCCATCCTGGTGCTGACCGCCAGCTTCGTCATCGTCAATTTCCTGGTCGACCTGCTCTATGCGGTGATCGACCCCCGCGTGTCGAAATGATCGAGCAGATCCGCAACAACAAGCTCCTGTCCTTTGCCGTCATCGTGGTGGCGCTACAGGTGCTGGGCGCCATCTTCGCGCCCCTTCTGGGCCTGCAGGACCCCTATGCCCAGGTCATCGTGCAGCGCATGAAGGGGCCGAACCTCCTAAACTTTCTGGGCACGGATCAATTGGGGCGCGATGTGCTCTCGCGCATTGTCTATGGCTATCGGGCGTCGCTGCTCACCTGCGTCACCGCCGTGGTGCTGGCGCTGGTGGTGGGCGGGACGCTGGGCATGCTGGCGGCCTATTATCGCGGCTGGTTCGACCGCATCATCATGCGCTTCATGGATGTCCTCTTCGCCTTTCCCATCATGCTCTTGGCCATTGCCGTCATCGCTATTCTGGGACCCAGCGCCTGGAGCGCGGCCATTGCCATCGCCATTGTCTATGCGCCGATCTTTGCCCGGCTGCTGCGGGGCCCGGCGCTGGTCATTTGCGAGAGCGAATATGTCAACGGCGCCAAGGCGATCGGGGCTTCGGATTTCCGCATCATCTTCCTGCACCTGCTACCGAACCTGAGTTCGGTCGTATTGGTGCAAACCAGTCTGCTGCTGTCGGCGGCCATTCTGGTGGAAGCTTCGCTCTCCTTCCTGGGCCTGGGCTCGCAGCCGCCCATCCCCTCGCTGGGGCTGATGCTGTCGGAGGGCCGCAATTTCCTGCTGCTGGCACCCTGGCCGGCGGTGTTTGCGGGTTTTGCCATCCTCTTTCTGTCGTTCGGGTTCAACCTTTTGGGCGATGCGCTGCGCGACACGCTCGATCCACGCCTGCGCAAGGCGAGTTGAGATGACGAAGCTCGAAGTCTTTGCCGAGCAGTTTGCCATTGCCGGCAGCTTCACCATTTCGCGCGGCTCCAAGACCGTTGCCGAAGTGGTGCGGGTGACGCTGACGCGGAACGGGGTTACCGGGCAGGGCGAATGCGTGCCCTATGCGCGTTATGGCGAGAACGTGGCCAAGACTGTTGCCGCCATTGCGGCGCTGGCGCCGGCCATTGCCGGCGGACTCGACCGGGCGGGACTGCAAAAGGCGTTGCCGCCGGGTGCAGCGCGCAATGCCGTGGATTGCGCTTTCTGGGAGCTGGAGGCCAAGCTGGCCGGGATCAGCGTAGCGGAACTGGCGGGCCTTATGCCGCCCGACAGCATCGTCACCGCCTATACGATCAGCCTCGGGACACCCGAGGCCATGGCCGCGGCGGCGCGGGCGGCGAGCACCTATCCCCTGCTCAAGCTGAAGCTGGGTGGCGCGGGAGATCGCGAGCGGTTGGCGGCGGTGCGCGAGGCGGTGCCGCAGACGCGGCTGGTGGTCGATGCCAATGAGGCCTGGACGCCGGATGATCTGGCGGCCAATCTTGCCGCCTGCCGCGATCAGGGCATCGAGCTGGTGGAACAGCCCCTGCCCGCTGGCGACGATGCGGCTTTGGGGAAAATCGAGCATCCGGTGCCGATCTGTGCCGATGAGAGCATCCATGGGCTTGCGACGCTCGAGCGGCTGGTGGGGCGCTATGATGCGGTCAATGTGAAGCTCGACAAAACCGGCGGGTTGACCGAGGCGCTTGATCTGGTGCGGGCGGCCAAGGCCAAGCATCTCAAGATCATGGTGGGGTGCATGGTCTCCACCTCGCTCGCCATGGCCCCGGCGGCATTGTTGGCCGAATATGCCGATTGGTGCGATCTCGACGGTCCACTGCTGCTGGCAGCGGACCGGGCGGATGGGTTCCGGTTTGGCGATGGGGTGATGCGGGCCGGGAGGATTTGGGGGTAATCGAGCACCCTAAAGCCCGTGCTTTTCCAGCGTGGCCTCATATTCGTCGCGCACTTCCTCGCGGTCGCGGCCGGAATGCCAGGCGGCGTCGATGCTGGCCTTGAGGGCGGGATCGAGCGCGGCGAAGCGGGCTTCCCAGTCTTCTCCCTCGTGGATCCAATAGGCGACCAGTTCGTAGCGCTCAGGCGGCAGACCCAGTTCCTTGCGGGCATATTTGCGGATGGCGCGGACGGCCTTCTGCTCGCCCGCCACCCAGAGATAGCCAGGCGCCTTGGGCATGGGCACGGCGCGCACCACATCTTCAAGCCGGCTGGGCGCGACACCATTGCCGCTGCCATGGAGCCAGGTCACCGTCGCCTTGGGATGGCGCGGCAGGGGCAGTTCGTGGCCGGCTTCGGCCACTTCGACAAAGACACGCGTTTCGATATGGGCCGGGGTCTGTTCCAGGAGGCGCGACAGGGCCGGCAGGCCGGTGGCGTCGGCCACCAGCAATTGCCAGGTGGTATCGGATGGCGGGGTATAGAGACCGCGCGGATTGTTGATGGTGATCACTTCGCCCAGCTGGGCGCGCTGCGCCCATTCGCTGGCAAGGCCGCCTTCATGGATGACGAAATCGATATCGACCTGGCCGGCAGCGGCATCGTGGCGGCGGATCGTATAGGTCGAGCAGCGAATGGCATCCTGCCCATCGGGATAGGTCCAGCGCCCGGTCTCGTCGATATGGGGCAGGTGCAGCTTGCCGGTTTTTTCGTTGGGGAAGAAGAGGCGCAGATATTCATCGCCAATGCCGGTGGTTTTCCAGGCCGCCAGGCCCGGGCCGCCAAAGGTCAGCCGCAGCATGCCCGGGGATAGGTCCTGCCGGGCCATGACCATCGCCTCATGAAACATCGTGGTCACTAACGCACTCCTTCCGTCACTAGGGATGGGTGCTATATATTATGACTTATCTCGTCAAGTTAGATGCCGCCTCCACCGGGCCCCGCGGGGTCCTCTTTGTTAATGCTGCGCCAGGATCTGCCTCGCAATCCCGGCGCATTGCACTCGGATATCGGGCACGGCCTCGATTTCGAAGAAGCGACCGCGGGTCAACGGGCCGACGGCGAGCAGGTGCCGGGAGGGCCGGCCATCGGCATCGACAACGGCACAATGCTCGTCCACGTCGAGCCCGATATGAAGCACATCGGGCCGGGCCAGGCCATTGGCCACCAAATCACGCACCACGGGATTGGAACTGGCCGAGACGTCGACGCTGACGCCGCCGCAATCATAGACGCGGGCGACGTCCATGGCCTGGCGCTGCTTGGTGCCGCGCGGGCGGACATAGGCGCGCACGCCGTTCCCCCGCCGTTCGAGATCGAGGAATTCCCCAGCCACCAATTGCACCTGGCCGCGGGCCACTGCCCTATCCATACGTTCATGCAATTCGGGCGGCAGGCGGTGGCGGTGGATATTCCACCAGGGGCGTAAGTGGCGCAGGAATTGGCGCCTGGTATGGGTGGACCAGCTTTGCCAGATGCGCTGGTTATAGGGGCGCAGGCCATCGACCAGGCTGCGCCAATCGCCGCCCTGGCGCTCGATATCGTCGGCCAGTTCGCGGAACCAGCGCAGGAAATAGGGCAGCCCGCTGCCAAAGGGCACGTCGGCGGCGTCCATGCTGATGGGCGCCAGTTCGCGATGCCCCTTGGGCAAGAGGCCATTGCGCGACACCACGGTAATGGTGCCCTGATGATCGGCATCGGCCAGGGACAGCCAGGCATCCACCATGCTGAGGCCCGAGCCCAGGATGATGACGGCGGCATCGGGGTCGAGGGGCGTGTCGCGGTCGGAGCCGACGCGCACGGCAATGCCCTTGCCGCGAGCGGGTTGGGTCTCATGGCCGACAGCCAGAACAGCCGTGCGGCTGATCAGGCTCGTGCCATTGGCGAGGACGGTTTCGACGCCGTTCTTGCCTTCATGGACCGCCACGACTTCCTCGGATAGCACGATCAGCCGGCCGAGTTTGGATTGCCCAGCCTGGCGCAGCACATCTTCGAGATAGGCGCCATAGAGCCGGCGCGGCACGAAGACCCAGGAGCCCCGCGCCGCCGGATAGCCGCGGGTCTGCAACCAGCGCCAGAAATGCTCGGGATCGTCCGCAAAGGCGCTCATGCCGCGGGCAGGCACATTGACCTTGTGGTCGCGCTGGCTGGCCGAATAGGCGACGCCCTGGCCGAATTCGCCGCGCCGCTCCACCAGCGTCACGCGGATATCGGTTTCGGGGTCGCGCAGCAGATGGGCGGCCAGCAGCACGCCGCTGGCGCCGCCCCCGATAATGGTCACCGATGGCCGGCCGTTCAGGTGATTGCTCATTCGCCCCCTCCCACGAAAATTCAGGCGGTCGCCGCATCCGGACAATTGACCAGACCCGCAGCCAGCGCGTAGCCGGCCGGCCAGCGGCCGAAACCGCTGACGATATTGATATGACCGGCATAACCCAGATCGTGCAATGGGCTGCCCCAGGCCGTGGCAAGAGCACGCACCTTGTCAAAAGGCATGTAGATGTCGTCCCGGCTGGCCACCACCAGCGCGGGAAATGGCAGGGAATCGCGCGGCATGATGCCGAATTCGTAGGATCGTTTGTGAAGGCCCGCCGTCCGGTTGATATCGGCCGGGGCTACCAATAGGGCCGCCCCCACGAGCGGCGCCACCCGGCTGCGGGCCAGCCGCGCGGTCAAGACGCTGCCCAGGCTATGGGCGATGATCAAGGCGTGGGGATGGGCGGCAACGGCCGCTTCGAGCGTAGCCAGCCAGCGATCCGCCTCGGGATTGGACCAATCGGCCTGTTCGACCAGCACGGCATGGGGATGATCGCGGCGCCAATGGGCCTGCCAATGCTCGCCGTCCGAGCCATGCAGGCCCGGCACGATCAGCGTGGTCACGGACATGAACCAGCCTCAGAGATGGGGCGGCAGGCAGAAGCGCACGAAGCGCAATTCTTCATCGTCGGGCTCGTCGGCCGGTTCGGGCCGCTTGCCGGCGAGGAAATCGGCATCCATCTCGGCCCGGCTGGGCAGGCTCGGCTCGGGTGCGCCGCCAAAGAAACCGGCCTTGAGCGGAGCATCGGCCGCCGCGACGCGGGGGCCGAATTCGGGGTTCAGAATTCCAAAGAAATGCACCATCGTCGTCACTCCTGAGTTGCGGTCCGTTCCAGCGGACCTGTGGCCTGGTCGGTGGTCTCGATTGGGCAGAAGGTCCGGCCCGCCGCGGCGGGCCGGATTGGTCATTATTGGGTCGGGCCGGAATAGATCTGATCGAAGACGCCGCCATCGCCGAAGAATTCGGGTTGGGCTTTGCGCCAGCCGCCGAAGTCTTCGATGGTGACCAGGTTCACTTCGCCAAAGCGGGCAATGTCCTCGGGAGCAGCAGCCTCGGGCTTGAACGGGCGGTAGTAATTGGCCGCAGCAATGGCCTGGCCCTCGTCCGAATAGAGATATTCGAGGTAAGCCGTGGCCAGGTCGGTATTGCCCTTCTTTTCCGCATTGCCCACCACCAGAGCCACCGGCGGTTCGGCCAGGATCGAGACCGAAGGCGTCACGATGTCGAAGGCGTCCGGACCCAGTTCTTCAAGGGCGAGATAGGCTTCGTTCTCCCAGGCCAGCAGCACGTCGCCAATGCCGCGCTGCACGAAGGTGGTGGTTGAGCCACGGGCCCCGGTATCGAGCACGGGGACATGCTTATAGAGCTCGGTGATATAGGCCTTGGCGGTCTCCTCGCTCCCGCCCGGCTGCGCCTTGGCCCAGGCCCAGCCCGCCAGCAGGTTCCAGCGGGCGCCGCCCGAGGTCTTGGGATTGGGGGTGATGACTTCGACGCCATCCTTGATCAGGTCGCCCCAGTCGTTGAGGCCCTTGGGATTGCCCTTGCGGACCAGGAAGACGATGGTCGAGGTATAGGGGGCGTTGTTGTTCTCGAAGGTGCCGCGCCAGTTTTCCGGGATCAGGGCCGGATTGGCATCGGCAATGGCGTTGATGTCGCTTTCCAGCGCCAGGGTGACCACGTCGGCCTCAAGGCCATCGATGACGGTGCGGGCCTGGGCGCCCGAGCCGCCATGGGTGGTCTGGACGGCCACAGTCTCGCCCTTGGTTTCCTGCCAATGGGCGATAAAGGCCTGATTAAACTGCTGGTAGAGCTCCCGCGTCGGATCGTAGCTCACATTGATCAAGGTGCGGTCCTGCGCATGCGCCGTTACCGCGAAGCCCAGCGTGAGCGAAGCAGCCAGCGCGGCATAGGCCAGAATTTTGGTCGCCCGGAATGTGGTGGCCCGCATGGGCTCCTCCTGAGTTAAGTTCCCATATAAACCCTATCAGCTCAGTCGTGTTTTGCGAGGGCTGAGCTTTTCTCCGGAATGCAAAACGGGAAAAATTATCGTCTCGTAGACCATATTCGCGAAATGGGATGGGTTCGGTTGGCGGTAACTGCCGGCGTGGCGCCTCCCCTCCTCTCCCACCCACCGTCGCTTCCCTCGGGCTTGACCCGAGGGCCACTCGCCGCCTGTGCCGGGTTGAGAAAGGCCCTCGGGTCGGGCCCGAGGGAGGCGATTGTGGGGTATGGAGATGGTGCGAAACCCTGACGCCATCGGGCAAACGCCCCCTAATCCGCAGCAGAACGTTCCCGCGTCGCCGGCCGCCGTTGGACGCTGCGATGGGGGGTCTTGGCCCATTTGAAGGGCTGGCCGGTCAATTCGAACAATGCGCGCACTGCCGCCCAGGCGGAGAGCAGCCAATAGGCCGGTAGCGTCAACTGAAGCGCCAATAGCGGCAATTGCCCCTGGCGGAGGGTGCCGGCAATATTGAGCAGCACGGCGGAGCCAAGGCCCAGCGCCACGGCAAGCAGGCACGCCTGGGACCAGAGCCCGTCGCTATCCATGAGCGGCTCGCCAACGGCCAGCCGGGCGAGCAGCAGCAGGACCAGCCCGCTATGCAGGAGCGGCGCCAGGATCATGCCCAGAACCAGCGTCTCAAACACAATGAGCCGCCGCCAGCCCAGATCGGCCAGGAGCTGCCGCGGGCGGCGGTTATGGACGATCAGGGTCTGCATCCAACCCTTCATCCAGCGGGTGCGCTGGCCCAGCCAGGCCCCAAGGGTGACGGGGGCCTCTTCCAGCGTTGCCAGCGCCATGACCTCGACGCGGTGACCGCGCCGGGCCAGCCGGACGCCCAGATCGGCATCTTCGGTGACATTGAACGCATCCCAGCCGCCCATGGCGCGCAGGGTGGCAAGGCGGAAATGGTTGGACGTGCCGCCCAGCGGCATGACCAGATCCCAGCGTGCCAGCGCCGGCAGCAGCACGGTGAAGAGCCCGGCATATTCGGCCGCGAACATGCCGGCGAGCCAGTTTTCGCGGCCATTGTCGATCACCAATTGCGCCTGGATGCATTGGGTTTGTGGCGCATCGCGGAAGCGCCGGGCAATCATCCACAATTGGTCGGGCTCAGGGGTATCTTCGGCGTCGTAGACCACGACGAATTCGCCCCGGCATAGCGGCAGGGCGAAATCGAGCGCCTTGGGCTTGGTGCGCGGCAGGGCATCGGGCACGGCCAGCAGGGAAAAGCGCGGATCGCCGAGCCGCTGCCGCACCGCCTCCAGCGTCGTTGCCGAGCAATCCTCGACCACGAATTTAATATCGAGCTTTTCAGGCGGATAGCGGAGAGCGCCAAGCGCTTCGAAAAGCTGGGGCACCATGTGCGCCTCATCGCGCAGGGGCACGAGCACGCTATAGACCGGCAATTCGGCATCGTCCGGCTGCTCCGCGGAAGATGGCCGGCGCGGATTGGGCGTTATGAGCGCGGCGACCCTTATAATGGCCGGACCCAACAGGAAAATCGCCCATAACGGCAGCAGCCAGGCCTGATCGGAATGGGGCGCCAGCAGCACGAGGCAGAGCAGGATCAGCACGAAGGCGACAAAGCCGTTGCGCGCCGGCACGGTCAGTTCCAGTTGCGCAGCGGCATAGGGCCAGTGTTTGGCCAGGGTCTGGCGGGCGCCGTCGACCAGAGCGGGCGCGGCAGCGCGGGCCAGGTAATCGCGCAGGGCGCTATCCGGCACGAGGCAGAGGCGCCGGGCGAGATCGGGGTTTTCCGTTCCGCGCGCCTGGAGGCGCAGTAGCCCGAAAAAGTCGGGGGCGCTGAAGGCGATTTCCCGGTCGTAGAGGACGGCGCGGAACATCTTGACCTCGCCCAGCGCTTCCAGCCGGGTCGGGGTGGTTTGTCCCTTGAGGTGACTGGGCATCCCATCATAGAAGGCAAAGCCGGCCCAGCGCGCCGCGCGCTCCATGGCCAGGGCCTCGTTCACACCAAGGCTGGCCACGCAATAGCGCAGCGGATCGACCTCGCGCTCGATGGCGGCGCCGAGCACGGCGAGCGCGGTGGCGTCGTCCGGGCAGGTCTCGGCCAGAATGGCGCGGATCAGGCTTTGGGCGGGCGACATGGGGTCAGATCATCCTGACCCGGCTCCCCCTGCTGAAACGCCGCCACAGATATACCAAATACGTCTCGCTCACCTGGCACAGCCCCCTTTGCCCGGTTCTCGTCGGGGCGGATAGTGGCCAAATCCGGCGCGTTAGGCAACCCGGGAAAAGTGGCCAAGTCCTTGCTGCGCCAAAAGAAACGGCCACCCGAGGGGCGGCCGTTGGGTAAAGCGATTTACGGGCCGCAAAGCGGCAGCACTAGCTCAGTGCTTCTGCTCGAACTGGTGCGGGTTGAAGTGATAGGCGGTCGAGCAGAACTCGCAGACCACTTCGATTTCGCCATCCACCGCCATTTCCTCGCGGTCCTCGGCGGTAAAGCTGGTGGCCAGCATGTCTTCGATGCGATCGGCCGAGCAGGTGCAGCGCTCGACCATCGGCAAAGGCGAGAACACGCGCACGCCAGTCTCGTGATAGAGACGGAACAGCAGGCGTTCGGGCGACAGGTCCGGATCGGCCAGTTCCACATCTTCGAGCGTTGTCAGCATGGCCTTGGCCTCGCTCCAGCCATCGGCTTCCTCGAAATCGGGATCGGCGGTTTCGGGATTGTCGAAATTGCCGTCGCCGGGCAGGTCCGCCATCATGGAGAGGCCATGTTCGGGCAGATGCTGGATGAGCACGCCGCCGGCCCGCCAATGGGGACGATGATCGCCCTTCTGCTGGAACTCGGCCACCGCCAGGCGGACCATGGTAGGGATTTGCTCGGACTGCATGAAATAGGTATGGGCCACTTCCTCGAGGGAATTGCCCTCGAGCGCGACAATGCCCTGATAGCGTTCGGTATGGGGACCCTGGTCGATGGTCATGGCCAGGTGCCCCTTGCCGAGCAGTTCGGCAGGCTTGGTGCGGCCTTCCTCGGCCGCCTTGACCAGGGCGTCGTGATCGAAGCGGGCATAGCCACGCAGCCCGTCGGGCGCGTCGAAATCGACCACGATCAGGTTGACCGGCCCATCGGTCTGGGTCTGCATGATGAAGCGCCCCTCGAATTTGAGCGAGGAGCCGATCAGCCCGGCCAGCACCACGGCCTCGCCGAGCAGGCGGGCGACGGGGGCGGGATAATTGTGGCGGGATAGTATGGTGTCGAGCGCATCGCCCAGCCGCACGGCACGGCCGCGGGTATCGAGCTTGTCCAGGGTAAAGGGCACGACGGCATCATCGCCGGTTTCCGGCCGGTCGAGCCCCAGGGCATTCATCAGGTTCTCGGTCATAGCAGTCGTATCCGTCGTCATTCTTTTGGCTTTCTTGAGGCTAAACCCTCAAGGCGAAACGTTCCACCGGCGCGGCCAATATCCCCAATGTGGTTGATGGCACCGCAACTGCGATGAGCTTCTGGTTGGGACGAGACGAAAATGGCGGTCTTCGAGAACCGGAGCGGAGCGTACATAAGTACGTGAGCACCGGAAGCGCAGAAGACTGCCATTTGCAGGCCGTCCCAATCAGAAGATCGAAGCAGTTTAGTTGGTTTCGACCCCGAAGGCCCAGCACAGGATGGCTTTTTGGGCATGCAGGCGGTTTTCAGCTTCATCCCACACGACCGATTGGGGACCATCGATTACCTCGTCGGTCACCTCGTCCCCGCGATGGGCGGGCAGGTCGTGCATGAAAAGAGCGTTCTTGTCCGCCAGCGCCATCAAATTGGTGTTGACCTGGTAGGGTTTCAAGACCCGGCGGCGTTCGGCGATATCCACGTCGCCCATCGACACCCAGGTATCGGTGATGACCAGATCGGCGCCCTCGACCGCCTCGCGCGGGTCCTCGATCAGCTTCACATAGTCGCCGGCCCGGCGGATATCGTCCATCAGGTCCTTTTCGGGGCTGTATTCCTCGGGTGTGGCAATAGTCAGGTGGCACTGGAACAGTTCGGCCGCATTGACCCAGGAATGGAGCACATTATTGCTGTCGCCCACCCAGGCGACCTTGGCGCCGTTGATGGGCCCGCGATGCTCTTCGAAGGTCATGAGGTCGGCCATGATCTGGCAAGGATGGGCGCGGCGCGTCAGGCCATTGATGACCGGCACGGTGGCAGCTTCCGCCAGGTCCAGCAGATCGGCATGGCTGAGGATGCGGATCATGATGGCATCGACATAGCGGCTGAGCACCTTGGCGGTGTCGGACAGGGTTTCCTCGCGGCTGAGCTGCATTTCCTGGCCGGAAAGCATGATGGTCTCTCCGCCCAGCTGGCGCATGCCCACGTCAAAGCTGACGCGGGTGCGCGTGGACTGGCGTTCGAAAATCATCGCCAGGACCTTGTCCTTGAGCAATTGCGGCCGGTCGCCTTCCCTAAGGCGCCCCTTGAGGGAGGTAGCGACATCAAGCATGCCGCGCAGTTCGGGATAGGTGAAATCGTCGATGGAGAGAAAATGGTTTGGTGTGCCGGTCGTCGTCATGGGCCGGGTTCCTTTGTGACGCTAATGCCTTGAGCTTCTGCTCGGTCGAATACGCTCCGTCCCGTCAGGGAGGAGGGAACAGACCGCGTCGTCGGCGGCTATAGTGCCACACGTCGGATGTCATATCAGCCAACCGCCGGAATGGACGCCGTTTCGGCCTCGATGCCTTCGAAGGCCGCGGCGATCTTGTCGACGGCTTCCTCGATCTCGGCTTCGGTGACGATGAGCGGGGGCAGAAGACGCAACACATTGTCGCCCGCGCCAATGGTCAGCAGCCGGTGGTCGTCGCGCAGCCGGGTCACGAAATCGCGCACCGGCGGGGTGATCTTGATGCCGGCGAGCAGGCCCTTGCCGCGCAATTCGAGCACGTAATCGGGATAGCGCTGGGCCAGCTGCTGCAGGTGCCAGGCGAGTTTCTGGCCCATCTGGTTGACATGATCGATGAAGCCGGGCGCCAGGACGCGGTCGAGCACGGCATTGCCGATGGCCGAAGCCAGCGGGTTGCCACCATAGGTCGAGCCATGGGTGCCGGGCACCATGGACGCAGCGACATCCCCCTTGGCCAGGCACGCGCCGAGCGGGAAGCCGCCGCCAATGGCCTTGGCCACCGCCACGATATCGGGGGTGATGCCGGCCCATTCGAAGGCGAAGAAATGCCCGGTGCGGCCATAACCGCATTGGACTTCATCGAGCACCAGCAGCATGTCATGCTCATCGCAGAGCTTGCGCAGGCCCTGCATGAATTCAGGGGTCATGGCGGTGACGCCGCCCTCGCCCTGCACCGGCTCGATGAGGATGGCGCAGGTCTGGGGCGTGATCAGCGCTTTGACGGCCTCGAGATCGCCGGGCTTGGCATGCTTGAAACCGGGCGCCGGAGGGCCGAAGCCTTCGAGATAATCGGGATTGCCGCCGGCAGCGATGGTGCCCAGGGTCCGGCCATGGAAGGAGCCGGTGAAGGCGATGATCTCATAGCGATCGGCCTGGCCCTTGGCCCAGAAATAATGCCGCGCCGTCTTGATGGCGCATTCGATGGCTTCGGCACCCGAATTGGTGAAAAAGACCGAGTCGGCGAATGTGGCCTCGACCAGCCGCTGGCCCAGCCGTTCCTGCTCCGGAATGGTGAAGGTATTGGCCGTGTGCCAGACCTTGTCGGCCGCCGATTTGAGGGCGCTGACCAGATGAGCATCGCCATGGCCCAGGGCATTGACCGCCACGCCGGAATGGAAATCGAGATAGTCTCGGCCATGCTGGTCATACAGGCGCATGCCTTCGCCCCGCTCGAAAGCGAGTTCGGACCGGGCATAGGTGCCGTAGAGCGCAGACATGGTGGTCATTCCTTCTGGTGCAAGCAATTGGCGGGAGCGTGGCAATAGCGCCACAAAAATCAAAAACGCGCTCGTTGCGCAGCGCGTTTACGAGGCCAGAGTTAGGCCGTTTTTGCCAGATAAGTCAATGTTCCAGGGCCAAGTGCCTGATTTGACTCAAGGATCGTTAAGGCGATTTTAACCAATGATTTTTCGGGGATATCCTTCCCCGACTCTTGATCCCGATTCCGCCGATAGCGTAATCTCCCACTCGTTGGGGACACGATATCTCGTGTGGCGGACCCGCCTAACATACGACCGCTAGATTTTACGGTTGCCAATACCCATTTTGGCAGCGCAATGAAGGATTCTGTTTTGACGATAGATTCAGGAGCACAAGCGGCGGGCTGGACTGACGAGCGCGTCGAGACTTTGAAGAAGCTCTGGATGGAAGGCCTTAGCGCCAGCCAGATTGCCGGGGAACTGGGCCAGGGCGTTACCCGTAATGCTGTCATCGGCAAGGTGCACCGCCTCAAGCTTTCGGCCCGGGCCAAGCCCACCAATACCGCGCCGCGCGCCCGTCCGGCGCCGCGTCCGGCTCCGCGCCGCGTGGCCAGCCCTTCGGCCGGCCTGTCCTCGGGCATGATGGGTGGGGCTGCCAAGGCCCGTCCCAGCATGCCGCGCCCGCAAAGCATCGGCGCGACCGCACTGGCGGCGAGCCCCGAGATCGAAGCCGACCTCTATGTGGCGCCGGCCGCCGCCGAACTCTTCATTCCCGAAGACAAGCGGCTGAGCCTGCTGCAGCTCAACGAGCATACCTGCAAGTGGCCGATCGGCGACCCGCTGACCAAGGACTTCTATTTCTGCGGCCAGCATAGCCTCGAAACCGGCCCCTATTGCGAATTCCACTCGCGCCGGGCCTATCACCAGGTAGACAAGAAACGCCGCTGATCACTGCGCAAGAGCGGAACATGATGAGGGCGCCAGGGGGCGCCCTTTTTGTTTGGGCTGCTTGCACTCGCACGCGATACCCCCTCCTAACCTCCCCCTGATAGGGGGCGGGACCGCTCCACTCTTGGGGCTGGATCGAGTTTTAGCCGCCGGCCCGTCCCTCCCCCTATCAGGGGGAGGTTAGGAGGGGGTACCGGGAGCCCCGTCCCGCCCTAGGGCAGCAGCACGTCCACGCGCATACCTTCGCCCAGCTTGCTGCGGATCACCAATTGGCCACGGTGGCGGTTGACGATGTGCTTGACGATGGCGAGCCCGAGCCCGGTACCCTTTTTCTTCCGGCTGACATCGGCATCGATGCGGTAGAAGCGCTCGGTGAGGCGGGGCACATATTCTGGGGCGACGCCGGGCCCGTGGTCGATGATCGTCACCATGTGCTGGAAGCCCGGACGCCCGGCCGGAGCGAGGCTGACTTCGATGGTCTTGCCGTCCGAGCCATATTTGATGGCATTGTCGAGCAGGTTTTCGAACACTTCATAGAGCTGGGAACGATCGCCCGTGGTGATGGCGGCCCCTTCAGGCAGGCTCAGCACGATATCGAGCTCGGCGGCCTTGGCCTGGGTCATCAGGCCCTCGCGCACTTCGCGCAAGAGGCCGGTGAGATCGATGGTGCCGGTGGGGCGCACATGCTGGTGCATTTCGATGCGCGAGAGGCTCAGCAGGTCGTCGATCAGCTTGCTCATGCGTTCGGCCTGGCCGCGCATGATGCCCAGGAATTTTTCCCGCGCCGCCGCATCCTTGGCCGCCGGGCCCAAAAGGGTGTCGATAAAGCCCAGAAGCGAGGCCAGCGGGGTGCGCAATTCGTGGCTGGCATTGGCGATGAAATCGCTGCGCAGCGCATCGACCCGCTTGAGCTCAGTCAGGCTCTGCATGGTCACCACCAATTGGCGGCCGTCATCGGCAGACCATTCGGCGCCTTCACGCCGCAGCGGGGCGACGATCACCCGGTCCCAGGTTTCCGAGGGCAGGGTTTCGTGCAGCTCGATGGTCTTGGTATTGCCGGTGCGGATCACCGTATCGATGGCCTGCACCAGTTCGGGATTGCGCAGCGAGAAGGTGATGGGGTTGCCCGGCAAGACGGTTGTATATTGCCGGCGCGCGGCCGCATTGGCATGGACCACCACGGCGCGCCGGTCGAGCACGAAACAGGGATCGGTCAAGGCATCGGCAAAGGCGGTGACCGGAATTTGCTCGCTGGCCGGCGTCAGGGAAGCAGGGATCGGTGCCGGCACGGTCTTGGTGACCGTAACGATGCCCACAGGCAAAAAGGCCATGGCGGCAACCACCGCCAGGAAAGCCACGATTGCGGGCAGGATATGCAGCCAGCCGAACAGCACCAAAGCAAAAAAGACGCCGAAAATGCCCGCCAAAAGGCCCGATTGCGCGCTGAGCCGCGCCAGGATTTGGGTCAGAACAGAGGTAGGCGGGGATGCGGTCGGTTCGTCCATTTTGCGCCAATGCCGAATCAAGGGTTCCATCGTGGCCCTTGCACTCAAGGGCGGCTTCATAGCACGTTCAAGGTGACAACGGAGCGACAACCATGAGCGATCCCTTCGAGGGCTTCGATATTGAAGATCCCGACCTGCCCAAGGCCATTGAAAAGCACGCCATGCGTTCGGGCGGCTATCCTTATGACGATAAGCTCGACAGCAAGATCTATGAAGCCGAGATGTATGCGCTGCAAAAGCAGCTCGTGCTGCTGCAGAGCCATCTGCAGACCAGCGGCGAGCGCGTCATGCTGGTCTTCGAGGGGCGCGATGCGGCCGGCAAGGGCGGCACGATCAAGACCTATCTCGAAAATCTCAACCCGCGCCACAATCTCATCGCCGCGCTCCCCAAGCCCAATGACCGGGAGCGTACGCAATGGTATTTCCAGCGCTATGTCGATTGGCTGCCGGCGGCGGGCGAGACGGTGCTGTTCGACCGCTCCTGGTATAATAGAGCCGGGGTGGAACCGGTGATGGGGTTCTGCACGCCCGAACAGACCGAAACCTTTTTGGAGGAAGCGCCGGAATTCGAAAAGCGCCTCACCCGGGATGGCATACACCTGTTCAAATTCTGGCTTTCCATCGGTCGGGAAATGCAGCTCAAGCGGTTCCATGACCGCCGGCACGACCCGCTCAAGGTGTGGAAGCTCTCGCCCATTGATCTGCAAGCCCTGGGCAAGTGGGATGCCTATACGGCAGCGCGCGACATGATGCTCACGCGAACCGACAGCAAGCACGCGCCCTGGACGGTGATCCGCGCCAATGACAAGCGGCGGGGACGGATCAATGTCATCCGCACGGTGCTCGACGCCCTGGACTACCAGGGCAAGAGCGGCAAGGCGATCGGGGAGATCGACCCCAAGATCAGGCTCAGCGCGGATGCGTTTTTGAAGCTGAAGAAGAGTGAGTGAGGCCGATAGGTTTTGCCTGCGCGAGCCCCATGCCTTTTCCGCGACGTCATTCCCGCGCAGGCGGGAATCCATTCTTCTTGCATCCAGGAGTAGAAAGAGTGGATTCCCGCCTGCGCGGGAATGACGCTGTGGCGGGGCGGATCGGGGCCCCTTACGGCACCCCACCCGGCTCAATCGACCCAATCCGTTTACTCGCCATCGGCCAGGCCAGTTCCGTGGTCCGGGCAATGATCGCCTCGACCAGCGTGAACAACGAGCCATTGGCGTCCCATGTCCGATCCAGCGCCGTGCGACAAGGCAGGACCAGCTTGGCATAGCGGGATACCGGGCTCATCCATTCATCGGTGATAAGGATGATCTGGGCGCGGCGGGCCGCCAGGTCGGCGGCCGCTTCGAGCAGGCTCGGATCGTAGCGCCGCACGTCGAAAATGACGGCGGTGTCGCCGGGGCGGACATCGATCATCTGGTCCGCGCGGGTGGCCGGGCGGCCGTCCAAGCGCCGCATGCCGGGACGGATCAGCCGCAAATGGGCTTCCATATAGCCGGCGAGGAAATCGGTGAAGCGCCCGCCGCCCAGATAGCATTGCCCCTTGGCCTCGGCGATGCGCTGGCAGACCGCCTCGAATTCCGATGGCGGGATCAACTCGGCCGTACCGCGCAGATTATCGGCGGCCTGGGCGGTAAAGCGGCCGAGGAAATTGTCGTCGCCGCCCGTTCCGGCCATGGCGGCATGAGCGCGTTGCAGCGGCGACTTGGCCCGTTCCTCCAATTCCTCGCGCAAGGCGCGCTGGAAATCGGGATAGGATTTATAGCCCAATTGGGAGACGAAGCGCAGCACGGTGGCGGGACTGGCGCCAGCCTGGCTGCCGAATTCGGCCACGGGTGCCAGACCCAATGTGGGATAGGCGCCCAGCAGGCCGCGGGCGGCACGCTTTTCGGCCGGGGTCAGCCGGTGGATGGCGTCATGGATGCGCGCGGCAACGCTTTTCCCCTCCATACTTGCCCTCCCATTCTGAAATTCTGGTTTCAGTATTGACAGTTTTTGCAATTACGGAACAACTGATACAGAAGTTAACCGGCCACGCGTAGAGGGAAAGTGGACGTTAGCGCAGAAAAACCGGTGCAGGTGCTCAATGCGCGAGGGCGATCGCCCTTCGTCATCGTGTGCGATCATGCCTCCAATCGGCTACCGGCCAAATATGGCGATCTGGGCCTCAGCCATGCCGAGCGGGTCAGCCACATCGCCTGGGACCCAGGGGCGCTGGCGGTGAGCCGGGCGCTGTCGGAAAGCCTTGATGCGCCGCTGGTCTATTCCACGGTTTCCCGCCTTATCATCGATTGCAACCGGGACCTGGACGCGCCGGACCTGATCTGGACGCTCTCGGAGGCGACGCGGATCGCGGCCAATGAAAATCTCGACGCGGCCGAGCGGCAATATCGCATCGACAGCTTCCACCGACCCTATCACACCGCGATCGAAACCCTGCTCGAAGCGCGCCGCCATGCCGGGCAGGATAGCGTGCTGGTCTGCATGCATTCCTTTACACCGGTCTATCATGGCGTCAGCCGCCCTTGGCCGATCGGGCTGATCCATGGGGTGGATACGCACTATACCAAGGCGCTGCTCGAGGCGCTCGAGGAGGAGGCTGCGGACCTCAATATCGGCTGGAACGAGCCCTATGCGGCGCTCAATGGCGTCACGCTGACGCTGGAAAAGCATGGCGACGGGCGGGGGCTCGACGCCAGTATGATCGAAATCCGCAATGACGAAATTCTCGAACCCGCCGGAGTGGCCCTTTGGGCCGGCCGGCTGGCCCGTTGTCTTGAGGCCGCACGATTACAGCGGAAAGAGGCGATGGCACTCTAAGGCATTCTTTACCGGGGCTAACAATCAGGGGACGTGATTATGGCTGAGACAAGAAAGGTCGGAAGCGTCGCTTATGCGACGCGAGACAAGGAATATTTCGCAAAACGCGGTCTGCAGCGTTACGCGGGCATCTGGTCGCTATGGGCGCTGGGTGTCGGCGCAGTGATTTCGGGACATTTCTCGGGCTGGAATTTCGGCTTCATGACCGGCGGCTGGGGCGGCATGGTCGTGGCCGCGGCCATTATCGCCATCATGTATCTGGGCCTGGTTTCCTCCATCGCCGAAATGAGCCCGGCCCTGCCCCATACCGGGGCCGCCTATTCCTTCGCGCGCACCTCGATGGGCCCCTGGGGCGGGTTCATCACGGGCCTGTTTGAAAATGTCGAATATGTGCTCACCCCGGCGGTGATCTGCACCTTCATCTCGGGCTATTTCGGCTCGATCACCGGGCTGGACACGGCCTATTATCCCATATTGTGGATCGTGTTCTTCGCCATCTTCCTGGCGCTCAACATTTATGGCGTGGCCCTCAGCTACAAGGTTACGCTGGTGGTGACGCTGATCTCGCTGGCGGGCCTGGTCTTCTTCTGGTTCAGCGCCTTCCCCAATATCGATTTCTCGCGCTGGGCGCTCAATATCGGGGTGGGCCCGGATGGCGCGGCAACCGAGCTGCCGGAAGGCAATGGCTCGTGGTTCCCCTTTGGCTGGCAAGGCGTGCTGGCCACCCTGCCCTTCGCGGTCTGGCTGTTCCTGGCCATCGAGCAGGTGCCGCTGGCCGCCGAGGAATCGGTCGATCCCAAACGCGACATGCCCAAGGGCATCCTCTTGGGATTCTGCACACTGCTGCTCAGCGCCTTCATGATCGTGCTGCTCAATCCCTCGATTGCCGGTGTCGGCGCCTTCAGCCTGGGCACGTCGCTGGAGCCGGCCCTGCAGGGTATCCGCGCCATTTATGGCGACGCCGCCGCGCCGCTTTTCGGCATCGTGGCGCTGATCGGGCTGATCGCTTCGTTCCACACCATTTTGTATGCGCAGGGCCGCCAGGTCTATTCGCTGAGCCGGGCGGGCTATTTCCCCTCCGCGCTGTCGGTGACCCATGACAAATACAAGACCCCCCATATCGCCATGATCGCGGGCGCCCTGCTCGGGCTGGCCGTGATGCTGGTGATCTGGTTCGTCAATGGCGGCGGCGGCGATGGCGCGGACCAGCTGGGTGACGATATTATCGGCTCGGTGCTGCTCAACATGGCCGTGTTCGGCGCGATGCTGAGCTATATCATGCAGGCGCTGAGCTTCATCATCCTGCGGCGCAACCTGCCCAATATCGAGCGGCCCTTCCGCTCGCCCGTGGGCATTCCCGGCGCGGTGCTGACCATAATCATCGCGGCCATCACCCTGTTCTACCAATTGCAGGACCCCAATTTCTTCAAGGGCGTGATCTGGGTGGTGCTGTGGTGCGCGGTGGGCGTGGCCTATTTCGCCCTGATCGGCCGGCACAAGCTGATCATGTCGCCGGAAGAAGAATTCGCACTGGAACACAAGGCACCGGCGTAAGCCGGACGCCACGGCGCCCGGGTCCGTCCCGGGCGCTGTTCATTCCACGACGTCATTTCCGCGCAGGCGGGAATGACGCGGTGGTGAGAAAAAACAAGCGAGGGGGAAGCAATGGCCTATTCACTGGAAGCACTGCGCAAGGATGTCGCCGAAGGCAGGATCGATACCGTGCTGGTGGCCTTTCCCGACATGCAGGGCCGCATGATCGGCAAGCGCTTCCAGGCCGAATATTTCCTCGACACCGCCCATGACGAAACCCATGGCTGCGATTACCTGCTGGCCGACGATATCGACATGGAGCCGGTGCCCGGCTACCAGGCAGCCAATTGGGCCAAGGGCTATGGCGATTTCGTCATGAAGCCTGATCTCTCGACGCTGATGAAGGCGAGCTGGCTCGACGGCACGGCCATCGTGCTATGCGATCTCAGCGACCATCACCACCACGAGCCCATCGCCCATTCGCCGCGCGCCATCCTCAAGGGGCAGGTCGAGCGGCTCGCGTCCATGGGCTATAGTGCCAATGCGGCAACGGAACTGGAATTCTACCTGTTCGACGAGGATTATCGAACCATCAGCCAGAAGGGCTATCGAACCGCGCAGACAGCGGGCGATTACATTCAGGACTACCACATCTTCCAGACCACCAAGGAAGAAGGGGTGATGCGCGCCCTGCGCAAGCATTTGCAGGCCTCGGGCATTCCGGTGGAAAGCTCCAAGGGCGAATGGGGGCCGGGGCAGGAAGAAATCAACGTCAGATATTCCGATGCGCTGACCATGGCCGACCGCCATGTGGTGCTGAAAAACGCCACCAAGGAAATCGCCCATGCCCAGGGCAAGGCCGTGACCTTCATGGCCAAGTGGGATTTTGGCCTGGCCGGTTCATCGAGCCATATCCACATGTCGCTGGCAGGCAAGGATGGCGAGCCGGTTTTTGCCGATGCCAAGGGGGAGCGCGGCATGTCCGATGTGATGCGCCAGTTCATGGCCGGGCAATTGGCCTATGCGCGGGACATCACCTATTTCCTCGCGCCCTATATCAATAGCTACAAGCGCTATCAGGCCGGCACTTTCGCGCCCACCAAGGCGATCTGGAGCCCGGACAATCGCACGGCCGGCTTCCGGCTTTGCGGCGAGCATTCCAAAGCCATCCGCGTCGAATGCCGCATGGGCGGGGCCGATCTCAATCCCTATCTCGCCATTGCCGCGCTGATCGCGGCCGGAATCAAGGGCATCGAGGACAAGCTCGAACTCGAACCCGCCTTTGTCGGGGACGCCTATGTGACCAAGAAACTGCGCGAAATCCCCAAGACACTGCGCGAAGCCACCGATACGCTGCGCAAATCCAAAATGCTCAAGGATGCCTTTGGCGAGCAGGTCATTGGCCATTACGTGCATACGGCCGAATGGGAACAATTCGAATATGATCGCCGCGTGACGGACTGGGAATTGCAGCGCGGGTTCGAGCGGAGTTGAGAGCCCCCGCGCCCCGGACGCCCTGATATCAAGACCACCCACGGGGAAAGACCAAAGGCCAAAGAATGACCGAAACGATCAAAATCATCTCCCCCATCGATGGCAGCATCTATGCCGAGCGCCCGCTGGCAAGCCCAGCCGAGATCGAGGCGGCGGTTGCCCGCGCCAAGGCGGCCCGGCTGGGTTGGGGGGAGGTCACCATTGCCGAGCGCGGCAAGATCATTTCGCATTTCGTCGATGCGCTGTTGGCGATGAATGACGAGATCGTGCCGGAACTGGCCTGGCAGATGGGCCGCCCGATCCGTTTCGGCGGAGAAAAGCGGGGCGTCGAGGAACGCGCCCGCTATATGATCGATCTGGCCGCCGAGGCGCTGGCGCCCGCCGAAAAGCCCGGCAAGGAGGGCTTTACCCGCTATATCACCCGCGAGCCGCTGGGCACGGTGATGGTGATCGCGCCGTGGAATTATCCCTTCCTCACCGCGGTCAATTCCATTGTGCCGGGCCTGATGGCGGGCAATGCCATCCTTCTCAAACATGCCAGCCAGACGCTCCTTGCCGGCGAGCGGTTCGCCGCCGCGGCGCGGCGGGCCGGGCTGCCGGAGGGGATTTTCCAGAACCTGGTACTGGGCCATGCCGATACGGAAAAGCTGATCGCCTCGGGGCAGATCGACCACATCAATTTCACCGGCTCGGTGGAGGGCGGACGCCGCATCGAGCAGGCGGCCGCCGGCACTTTCGCCACGCTGGGGCTGGAACTGGGCGGCAAGGACCCCGCCTATGTGCGCGAGGACGCCGATATCGGCCATGCCGTCGAGAACCTGGTCGATGGCTCCTTCTTCAATTCCGGACAGAGCTGTTGCGGGGTCGAACGCATCTATGTGCATGCCGCGGTGCATGACGATTTCGTCGCCCGCTTCATCGAGGCTGCCAGGGGCTGGACGCTGGGCAATCCGCTTGAGGCAGAGACTATTGTCGGGCCCATGGCGCGCGGCAGCTTTGCCGATCACGTGCGCCAGCAGACCGAAGAGGCGGTACGTGGCGGGGCGGCGCGGCATCTCAATTCGAAGCACGCCCTTGATGCTGCCGGCTCGCCCTACCTGGCGCCCGAAGTGCTGACCGGGGTCAACCACCAGATGAGCGTGATGCGCGAGGAGAGTTTCGGGCCGGTGGTCGGCATCATGAAGGTGGCCGACGATGCCGAGGCGGTGACGCTGATGAATGACAGCCCCTATGGCCTCACCGCCTCGATCTGGACCGAGGACCTGGTGGCGGCGGGGAAGCTGGGCGGCAAGATCGAGACCGGCACGGTCTTTGCCAATCGCTGCGATTATCTCGATCCGGCGCTGGTCTGGACCGGGGTGAAGGATACCGGCAAGGGCGGCGCCTTGAGCGAAATCGGCTATGCGAACCTCAGCCAGCCCAAGTCGTTTCATTTGAAGCGGGCTTAGCAGGATTTCGCCCTACCACAGGGTCACTCCCGCGAAAGCGGGAACCTCTGTTTTGGGGCCCAAGGAAGAAAACGGAGGTTCCCGCTTTCGCGGGAATGACCCGGTGAGAGAAGAGGCATCGTCATGACCAAAGCCAATTGGAATTACCCCACCGCCGTCAAATTCGGTCCCGGCCGCATTGCCGAATTGCCCGAGGTGCTGAAATCCACCGGCATCACCAAGCCCCTGCTCGTCACCGATGCCGGGCTGGTCAACCTGCCCGTGACGCAGAAGACCATCCAATTGCTCAAGGATGCGGGCATTCCGGTCGGGGTCTTTGCCGATGTCAAACCCAATCCGATCTCCGCCAATGTGGAAGCCGGCATCAAGGTGCTGCGCGAGGGTGGGCATGATGGCGTCATCGCCTTTGGCGGCGGTTCCGGATTGGATGTGGGCAAGGTCATCGCCTTCATGGCCGGGCAGACCCGTCCGATGTGGGATTTCGAGGACATTGGCGATTGGTGGACGCGGGCCGATCCCAAGGGCATTTTCCCCATCATCGCGGTGCCGACCACGGCAGGCACGGGCTCGGAAGTCGGCCGCGCCGGCGTCATCACCGATGAGACGACCCATACCAAAAAGGTCATCTTTCACCCCCTGATGATGCCCAAGGTGGTGATATCAGATCCCGAACTGACGGTCGGCATGCCCCGCTTCATCACCGTGGGCACGGGCATGGATGCGCTGGCCCATTGCCTCGAAGCCTATTGCGCACCGGGCTATCATCCGCTGGCCGATGGCATTGCGGTGGAGGGCATTCGGCTGGTGTTCGAAAACCTGCCCAAGGTGGTGGCCGACCCCAATGACGTGGAGGCGCGCGGCCATATGATGAGCGCGGCAGCCATGGGCGCCACCGCCTTCCAGAAGGGGCTGGGCGCCATTCATGCGCTGAGCCATCCGGTCGGGGCGCTCTATGACACCCATCATGGCATGACCAATGCGGTGTTCATGCCCTATGTGTTGATGGTCAACAAGACGGCGATCGAGGCCCGAATTGCCCGGCTGGCCGCCTATCTGGGGCTATCGCCGACCTTCGAAGCGTTCCTCCACGCCATTATCGGCCTGCGCCTGCGGCTCGATGTGCCCCATACCCTGGCCGAGTTCAAGGTGGATGGAAGCCAGCGCGAGCTGATCGGAGACATGGCGATTGTCGACCCCACGGCAGGGGGCAATCCGGTGGAGCTGACCAAGGCGCGGGCGCTGGAGATTTTTGATCGGGCGATGGAGGGAAGGGTTTAGGACTCCCCGCTGAATACAGTGTTTCGTCTGGATGCTTTCAAAAGCGCGGTGTCATTCCGGCGAAGGCCGGAATCCATGCTGTGAAGCATCCAGAGACACAGATGGTCGCCGAGAGATGCGGACGTGGATTCCGGCCTTCGCCGGAATGACACCGTGGGTGGTGTGAGCCTTGGCAAAATACTCCCCGCAAGGGGGAGGGTGTCGACTGCTACTTTGTGGCCCCTACCCCACCACCTCCCGCACCGTCTCGGCCGCGCCCACGTCGAACAGGCTATCGAGGTGTTCCACCACATCGGCGCCGAACACTTCATTGTCCGCCAGGTCATCGCCGAAGACTTCGGCCAGTCCCACCAGGCCCTCGAATAGCGCTTCGGGATCGCTCCCCGCGCCAGCGGCAATCGCCATCATGCGGATGGCCAGCGGATCGCGGACATCGATGTTTTCGCCCTTTTCGTCAATGCCCATGACGTAGCGCATCCAGGCCGCCACGCCCAATGACAGCCGCTCGATGCCCTGGCCGGCGGCGAGCCGGTCGCGGATGGTGCCGAGCAGGCGCTGGGGCAGTTTCTGGCTGCCATCCATGGCAATCTGCCAGATGCGGTGCTTGAGCGCGGGATTGGCGAAGCGCTCCAGCAATTGGTCACGATAGGCGCCCAGATCGGTGCCTGGCATATCGAGCGTGGGCATGACTTCCTCGGTCATCAGCCCGCGGATCAGCGCCACGAAGGCCGGATCGCCCATGGCGTCCGATACATATTCATGGCCGGCGAGATAGCCGAGATAGGCCATGGTCGAATGGCTGCCATTGAGCATGCGCAGCTTCATGCGCTCGAAGGGTTCGACATCTTCCACCAATTGCGCGCCGGCCTTTTCGAAAGCAGGGCGCCCATCGGGGAAATCGTCCTCGATGACCCATTGGGTGAAGGGCTCGGTCATGATCGGCCAGGCGTCTTCCACCCCGGTCAGCGCGGCTACGATCTCGCGGTCGGCATCGGTGGTCGAGGGTACGATGCGGTCGACCATGGTGCCGGGGAAAGCCACCTTGTCGGCCACCCATTCGCCCAGCGCCGCATCGCGCAGGCTGGCAAGCTTGCTGACGATGCGTTTCACCGTCGCCCCGTTGGAGGGCAGGTTATCGCAGCTCATCACCGCAAAGGGGGTGATGCCGGCGGCATGCCGCCGCGCCAGGGCCTCGACCAGCATGCCAGGGGCCGATTTGGGCGCGGTGGGATTGGCCAGGTCGTGGACGATATCGGGGTGGCGCTGATCGAGCTCGCCGGTGGCCGGATCGTGGCAATAGCCTTTTTCGGTGACGGTCAGCGAGACGATGCGGATTTGTGGGCTCGCCATCAGTGCGAGCAGGTCTTCGCGCTCGGAATTGGCATCGAGCACCTTGAGGATGGAGCCGATGACCCGGGGATGGGTGCCGGCGGCGTCGCGCACGGCGACGGTATAGAGCCCGTCCTGGGGTTCGAGCGCTTCCTTGGTATCGGGGCGGCGGAGGCTGGCGCCGACAATGGCCCAATCGGGCTGGTCCTTGAGCAGATCGTCGACATAGACGGCCATATGCGCGCGGTGAAAGGCGCCGATGCCCAGATGGACAATGCCCGGCGTGATCGCAGCGCGATCATAGGCGGGAAGGGCAATATCTGGGGAAATGGCAGCAAGGCTGGTGGCGCTGAGGCGCGTCATGAGGGTCTCCGGCTCAAAATCGGGGGCACTATAGTGGCCTTCCATCTTGTATGGAAGGCTGACGCCGTGTCATTCAAACACTCTCTGCGTCATTCCCGCGCAGGCGGGAATCCATTTTTTCGCCGCACCAAGAAGAATGGATTCCCGCTTGCGCGGGAATGACGTGGTGGTTAAGCGAATTGCGGATGGAGGGTAAAAAGGTGGCACAGCAGCGTTTCGTCAGCATCGGGGAATGCATGATCGAGATGAGCGGGGGCGAGAACAGCCAATATCGGCTCGGCTATGCCGGCGATACGCTCAATACCGCCTGGTATATGCGGGCCCTGCTGGGCAAGGACTGGTCGGTCGATTATTTCACCGGGCTCGGCGAAGACCGCTATTCCGACGATATCCGCACTTTTCTCGGCGATCATGATATCGGCACCAGCCATATCCGCACCGTGCCCGGCCGCCGTCCCGGCCTCTATATGATCCACCAGGAAAAGGGCGACCGGCATTTCACCTATTGGCGCGACACGTCCGCCGCCAAGCTCCTGGCCGACGACAAGGATGCGCTCCATGCCGCACTCAAGGGCGCCAGCATGGTCTATTTCTCGGGCATTACCCTGGCCATCCTGGCGCCCCGCGCCCGCGGCAGGCTGCTCGGCGCCATTGTCAGGGCGCGCGATGCGGGGGCCCGCGTGGTGTTCGACACCAATCTGCGCCCGGCGCTGTGGACCAGTCCGCGCGTCATGGCCTCGGTGCTGACCGCGGCGGCGACGCTCTGCGATGTGGTGCTGCCCACCCATGGCGATGAAGCCCCGCTCTTCGGCGATAAATCGGTGGAAGATACCGCCGAACGCTATCTCGAACTGGGCGTGGAAGAAGTGGTGGTCAAGGACGGCGCCGGCGAGGCGCTGATCGCCACCGCCAGCGAGCAGGTCAAAGTGGCGCCCAAGCCAGGCGCCAAGGTGGTGGATGCCACCGGGGCCGGCGACAGTTTCAATGGGGCTTATCTCAGCGCGCGGCTGGCCGGGAAATCGCTGCAGGAGGCCGCCGAAGCGGCGCACCGCGTAGCCGGGATAGTGATCGGACAGAAGGGCGCGCTGGTCGATCCGAAGCTGGTGCGGTAGCGGGTATCCCGCTCAAAACGCCCTGCCCTCCTGCTCCCTCATATAGGCCAGTTCCGCCTCCGTGCTCTGCCGCCCCAGCGCCGTGTTGCGGAAGGGGAAGCGGCCGAAGCGGGCGATGCAGTCGCGGTGGCCAGTCATGAAATCGAGCTGGTCCTGATTGCCCAGGGCGGCGAAGAGCCCCATGCCCTCTTCCTGGATCAGCAGGGATTCGGCATGCATGAAGGGCATGTAGAAAAAGCTGCGCCAGGCGGGCTGCACCACCTGGTCGGCCCCGGCCGCGATAGCCTCCTGGGCCAGCACCAGCGCCATCTTGTCCTGGGCGAAGGCTTCGGGCGAGCCGCGATGCAATTGCCGGGAAAACTGGTCGAGCACCACGATTTCGGCCAGCCGCCCCTCGGCGCTGCGCCGCCAGGTCCAGGCCTCGCCCCGCGCCACCTGGGCATGGGTTTCGGCAAAATTCTCGGCCAGCGCCGTATCGAATTCGGGCTTGCCGCCGAACCAGTCGTCCTCACCGTGATCGAGGAACCAGAACCGGATGACATCGTGGCTGCTGCGCATGGCCATCTCCTTAAACCGTGATGATCGCCTTGATCAGTCCGCTGCGATCATGGGCCCATTTGGGCAGATTTTCTGGCACTTCGGCAAGGCTGGTGGCGTGGGTCGCCAAAAGCCCCGTCGGTACCTGGCCGCGGCGGATGGCCGTCATGACATGCTCGAAATCCTCGCGCGTGGCATTGCGCGAGGCGCGGATGGTCAGCTCTCGCCGGTGGATTTCGGGGTCTTCCCAGGCGAGCGTGCCCTTGACCACGCCGACCAAAGTCAGCGCCCCGCCATTGCGGCAATAGTGGATCGCCTGGTTCATGGCGGGAATGGCCCCGGTGGCATCGAACACCGCATCAAAGCCCGTGCCCATGGCGGATTTGAACGCCGCGCCCTCGCGATCCTCCAGCGCCACCGCGCCAAAGCCAAAATCGCGCGCGGCGGCGAGCTTGTCGGCAGCGGCGTCGAGAATGGTCACGTCGGCTCCGGCAATACGGGCGAAAAAGGCCGCGCCCAGCCCGATCGGGCCGCCGCCCACCACCAGGACCCGCCAGCCGGGCTTGAGCTCGGTGCGCCGCACCGCATGGGCACCGATGGCGAGAAATTCCACCATGGCCGCATCGCGCAGGGAGAGATCGCCCGCCGGATAGAGATTGTCCGCGGGCATGACGATCTCTTCGGTCATGCCGCCATCGCCATGCACACCGATCACCGTCAGCGTCTCGCAGCAATTGCTCTTGCCCTCGCGGCAGGCCGGGCAATGCCCGCAGGCGAGATAGGGATTGATCACCACCGGGTCGCCGGCCCTGAGATCGGTGGCGCCATTGGCGTCGAGCACCACCCCGCTCAATTCATGCCCCATGATGCGGGGATATTGCAGGAACGGGTGCTTGCCCTCGAAGATATGATAATCGGTGCCGCAAATGCCGATATGGCTGATGCCGACGCGGACCCAGCCCGGCTTGAGCTCCGATGGCTCGATCTCGATCAGCGCTAATTGGCCCGGCGCAGCGCAGATAACGGCTTGCATGAAAGTTCTCCCACCTCTTTGGCGGGAGGACTAACATGTTAGTTCGGGAGCAGGAAGGCCAAACGGCGTCTTGGCCTGTCTTGAAGAGAATTTGGCGGGCACCATTCACCCTCCCCACCGCCGCCTTCCTCGGGCTTAACCCGAGGACCTTTCGCCGCTTGTGCCGTGCTGGGAGAGGCCCTCGGGTCAAGCCCGAGGGAAGCGATTGTGGGGTGGTGGGATTGGGCGATGACCAATGCGGGCGCCGCCACCTCTCCCCCCAAATCAGCCAACCAGCAGCTTGATCCGGTTGCCGAAGGGGTCCTGTGTTTCGACGCCGCCATCGATGGCAGAAACCGGTGCATTCGCCGCCGCCAGCCGGGCCTTTACGCCCTCGAGCGTTGCGGCATCGGGCAGGACGATGGTGAACCAGCGCAGCCCGGCCGAACCGGCTGGCGGCAGCGTCGCATTGGGGCCCGACCAGATATTGAAGGCGATGGTATGGGGCATGTAATCGAGCCCGACATCGCCCATGCCGAAGGAATGGATCAGCAGGAACCCGGCAAAGCCGATGACATCGCGATAGAAGGCCATCGCTTTCTGCAGATCGTTGACATGGACATGGACATGACCGATGCGCGTGCCGGCCGGCATGCGCGGCTCCAGCACCGGCTCGGGACCCATTTCGGCCAGGAGGCCATCGAGGTCGATGGGGTCGCGGCCCGAATGTGGCTTGCCCTCGGTGGTCGTCGCATAATGGCCCTTTTCCGGGTCGCTGAGCGTGCCGCGCCAGGGGGTCTCGAAGGTGATTTCGATGCCATTGCCATCGAGATCCCAGAGATAGATGGCCTCGGACACCAGGTGATCGGTGGGCGAAATGCGCACATTGCGTTGCAGCGCGCGCACCGCCATCTGCGCCAGGTCGGCACGGCGTGGCACATGGATGGCCACGTGATAGAGCCCGATGCTGCGGGGCTGGCTGGGCCGCAAGGCGCCGGTTTCGAGCGTGATCAGCGGCTTGCCGCCGGCGCCGAGCGTGAGTTCATTGCCGCTTTCGGCGATGAGATCGAGCCCCACCACATCTTGCCAGATGGCAAGGGCGCGGGCCCGGTCGGTCACGGCGATATGGACCGGCCCGAGGCGGGTGGTGAGGGGCAGGACGGGCTTGGACCGAACATCGGTCTGGATGCTGGCATCGATCACGATGGCCTCCTATTTCAATGATTGACCCTAGAAATAGGCGCATGGAGGCGTCCCGGGCACCCCCGGTTCGTCGAACAGTCTGATCGCCTTGCTCGCTGGACGGCAACAATCAGGGCATTGCGACCATCTCTTCCAGCTTGATCAGCTCGAACCGGCTGGCGCGGATATCCAGTTCGAGCCGCCAGGTGCCGGACACGGGAATGGTGAGGCCCTCGACCAGCCAGGCGCCATCTTCCTCCCTGGCTGCGCGCTTCAACGGCTCGATGCCCAGATCGGGTTCGGAGAGGGTCACCGAAACTTCGAGCGGGGTGATCGGCACGCCCTCGACATCGGTGAGCCAGATATCGAGCGCCACCGGCCCGGCCTGGCCCGGGGTGATCGAGACCATGGCCATGGTCTTGGCATCCATGATGTGGACCCATATGGGCTCGGCGGGAATGGCGGCTTCGACTGCGGCCAATGCGCGGGGTGGCGGGGTGAAGCGCCAGCCGGCCACGAGACCCAGAATGATCACGACCAGAAGCGCCTCGAGCGCGATGGAGCGCCGCAATCTCCGGCTGGCCACGGCGTCGCCCGCCAGAGCCGGTGCGGTCAACCCGATCCGGTTCCACAATGCCAGGGCGAAGAGCAGAGCCAAAAGGCACAGCTTGGCGAGAAGGATCAGGCCATAGGGCGCCAGCCAGTGCGGACCGGGCCAGCCCAGCTGGATTGCCGCCAGGGTCACGCCTGAAACCAGGATGGCGGCCACGGCAAGGGGGATGAAGCGGGAGAATTGCGCCAGCGCCAGGGTGGCGGCCGCACCGCGCTCAGCCAGCAAGAGCCAGAGCGGCAGCAGGGCCCCGATCCAGAAGATGATGCCGGCAATATGGAGGAATACGGCAGGCCGGGTGAGCCATTGCGGGCTGGCCGCGCTGGCATGGCCGCTCAGCGCCAGCGACAGCGCCGCCACGACCAGAGCGAGCCAGGCCAGGCCCGAGGCCCAGCGGCCGCGCGGCAGGCACAGGGCCACCAGCGCCAGGAGAAAGCCGAGGCCGGCGGCCGCTGCGGTCATGCCGTAGCTGGTGGCAAAACCGGTGCTCAAAATACGCGGATCGCTCGACAGGAGCGGCAGGCCGAGTGCGTCGAGCCCTTGCAGCCACAGGGTCAGCGCCACGGCGGGCAGGCCGATAATGGCGAGGACGATCGCGGTCTTTTCCGCCGTCAGCGGCAATGGCGCCAGGGTCGAAAACGCCGCCGCGCCAATGCCGGCAAACAGGGCGATGAACAGCACGGCCTTGCCGGCCCAGAGCGCAATGGCAACGGCAGGGTCATTGGCCGCGGCGGCGGATGCGCCGGTGACCGTGCCGATGGAAAAAACCAGCGAGCCGCCGATCGGGTGTCCGTCGGTGGAGACCACGCGCCAGCTCAGCACCTGCGTCCCCTGATATCCCGCCGCGGGCAGCGTCACCGTAACGGTCTCGCCGCCGGTGGTGGCCGCGAGCAGCTCAGTTGCCACGCCATCGGAAGCAATGAGGCTGATGGCCAGCGGGGTGACGGGCTCGTTGAAATGGAGATGGAGCGTTTCGGGCGCGCTTTCCAAGACGACATTGTCCGCCGGATCGGTCGAGAGCAATTGCGCATGCGCCCAAGCCTGCGCGGGGACAAGCAAAGCCAGCAGCAGGGTGAGGGTGAGAAGGATGCGATTGTGGGACATGGCGGATTCCTTGGCAGGAAGCAGGTGCATTCACATCGTGCGCTCGAATACCCCCACCCCTGTCCCCTCCCCACAAGGGGGAGGGAGACTATGGAGCCGAGAGCTATCAGTCTGCGCCTCCCTCCCCTTGATGGGGAGGGATTGAGGGTGGGGTGGAGGAGAGCCACAGGGCCCAGACGTGACCCTCCCGAAGGAAGGGATCAAATCGCGGCTTTCGGCCTTAATGCCCTGCGGCATCCGCCGGGAGCAGTTCCAGGCTCGGTGCGGGCATTTCGGCGTCTTCAGCGCCGGTCACGTCGATCCAGGCTTCCTCGCCATTGGCGCATTCCTGGATGGTGGGGAAGTAGAACTGGCCCGGTTCAAGCGTGGTGGCAAACGTGCCGCGGAAGACGAATTCGTCGTAGAATTCATTGGGCAGATTGCCGCCCGACCAGACGATTTCCTTGACGCCCTCGGTCAGCGCCGTGCCGTGATTGTCATAGCTCTGCGCATAGGGCCCGGTGACGGTTTCGAGTGTCCAGCCGGCATGGGGCATGGGCTTTACATTGTAGAAGCCCTCGGGGATCTGGATGCGCAGGGTCGTGGTGGCTTCGGTGCCGCAGCCATGGGGCACGCGGATCACGGCCTTATAGGTGGAGCCGAGCTTGGCCTGCTGGACCTCAAGGGTCACATGGGCGAAGGCGGGGACGGCAAAGACGGCAAGAGTTGCAACGGCAGCGGCCGCGCGAGCAAAAATCGGGATCATGACGATCTCCAGCAATGAATGGGTCTGATTGGCAGCCGGGCTGCCGGTGGCATCAGGCCAGGGCTGGAGGCGCGCGCGCCTGCGCGGCATGGGGCGCAAGCGAGGTGGGCGGAGCGACAGACAGCGGCGCATGGAAGAATGTCTCGCCCGTGCGGACGATGCCGACATGCACTATCGCCGGTTCGGCGGCGGCAAAATCGTTCTTGGCGATGCCGGAGGCGGCGCATTTGAACGGGACCGGGGAGGTGTCCTTGTTCTCGGCCAGCGAGGTACAGATCGACCAGCCCGGCACGGCCTCGAAGCCGATGCTGGCCAGGTCGCGCTGCAGGCCCGCCGCCTGGTGCAGCGGCACCAGCAACGTCAGCACATAGATGGCTGCCACCGCAAAAGCGGCGCCCATTTCCCGCGCTATGCTCCTTTTCCGGAACGGCATGCAAAGCTTCCCCCGTGGTAAGGCTGTAACGCGGGTGGCGGGGCGGAACAAGGTCGCAAGTGTCGCAGTGGGCAAGTGCGGTCCATCGGCTTTTTGCCCTCCCTCCCCCCTTGAGGGGAGGGTCGGGGTGGGGGGTCGTGGGAGCATCAGCGCTCTCTAGATGCATTTAGAACCACGATGTCATCCCGGCGCAGGCCGGGATCCATGCTGAAGGCCATCAGCGTCATCCAGTGTGGGGATAGAGCACAGCATGGATTCCGGCCTCCGCCGGAATGACACTGTGATAGATGCTGTTCCCAAGCACACACTACCCTTGGTACTCCACCACCCCACCAACCAGACCTGAGGAAATCCCGCCCCCTCGGGTATGCTCCGCCGCCCAAGCCCGATATGGTCGCGCCCCGATTTGGAGCACAACAGACCCATGGCCGACCTCGAAACCCGTATCGCCACCCAGATTGCTGCCGAGATCGCGGCGCGGCCGCCGCAGGTGCTGGCGGCGGTGGAATTGCTGGATGGCGGGGCGACGGTGCCGTTCGTTGCGCGCTACCGCAAGGAGGTGACGGGCGGGCTCGACGACACGCAATTGCGCCTTCTGGCCGAACGGCTGGCCTATCTGCGCGAGCTGGAAGCGCGGCGCGCCACCATAATCAAATCCATCGAAGACCAGGGCAAGCTCACGCCGGCCCTCACCGCCTCCATCATGGGCGTTGCCACCAAGGCGGAGCTGGAAGACCTTTACCTCCCCTATAAGCCCAAGCGCCGCACCAAGGCTGAAATCGCCCGCGAGCGTGGTCTTGGCCCGCTGGCCGAAGCGATCCTCGTCGACCGCCGGGCCGATCCCGTGGCGCTGGCGGGCAATTACATCACCCCCGATGTGCCCGGCACCAAGGAAGCACTGGAGGGCGCGCGCGACATCGTCATCGAGGGCCTGACGGAGAAAATGCCGCCCTGCTCGGGCAATTGCGCCGGCATATGCGCGACAAGGCCATGCTGCGGGCCCGTGTCGTCACCGGCAAGGAAGAGGCAGGCGCCAAATTCTCGGATTATTTCGACCATGCCGAGCGCTGGGCCAAGGTGGCCGGGCACCGTGCCATGGCCATGATGCGCGGCCGCGACGAGGACATGCTGAGCCTTGATATCGAGGTGGATGCGGAGGTGACCGATCCGGTCAAGCCCGTCGAGCGGTTGGTGATCTCAGCGCTGGATGCGCAAGGCCCCGGTGCCGGCGATGCCTGGCTGCGCGAGGTCACCAGCTGGGCCTGGCGCACGCGGCTGCGCGTATCGCTCTCGGTCGATCTGATGGTGGAATTGCGCGAGCGCGCCGAGGAAGAAGCCATTGCGGTCTTTGCCCGCAACCTCAAGGATTTGCTGCTGGCCGCCCCAGCCGGCGCCCGCGCCACCATGGGGCTCGACCCCGGCATCCGCACCGGGGTCAAGGTCGCGGTGATCGACGCCACCGGCAAGGTGCTCGATACCGAAACGGTCTATCCCTTCCCGCCGCGCAACGATGTGATGGGCACCCAGGCGGCCCTCAAGCACCTCATTGCCAAGCATGGCGTGCAGCTGATCGCCATCGGCAATGGCACCGGCAGCCGCGAAACCGAAAAGCTGGTGCTGGACCTGATCGAGCGCCTGCCCGCGCCCAAGCCGACCAAGGTCATCGTTTCGGAAGCCGGCGCTTCGGTTTATTCGGCCTCGGAGCTGGCGGCTGCCGAATTCCCCAATCTCGACGTCTCGCTGCGGGGTGCGGTGTCCATTGCCCGGCGCCTGCAGGACCCCTTGGCCGAACTGGTCAAGATCGAGCCCAAGGCCATTGGCGTCGGCCAATATCAGCACGATGTGGACCAATACCGGCTCAGCCGCTCGCTCGATGGCGTGGTGGAAGATGCGGTGAACGCGGTGGGCGTCGATCTCAACACCGCCTCAGCGCCCCTCCTGGCACGAATTTCGGGTCTCGGCTCCTCGGTGGCCGAGGCCATTGTCGGCTATCGCGACGCCAATGGCCCTTTCCCCACCCGCAAGGCACTGCTCGACGTGCCGCGCCTGGGCCAGCGCACTTTCGAGCAATGCGCGGGCTTTTTGCGCATCAGCAATGGCGCCGAGCCGCTCGACGCCTCCTCGGTTCACCCCGAGGCCTATGGCGTGGCCCGCAAGATCGTTGCCGCCTGTGGCCGCGATCTGCGCAGCCTCATGGGTGACAAAGCGGCTTTGGCCGGGCTCGATCCCACCCGCTTCGTCGATGACCGCTTCGGCCTGCCCACGGTGCGCGACATTTTCCTCGAGCTGGAAAAGCCCGGCCGCGACCCCCGTCCCGCCTTCAAGACGGCGACCTTTGCCGAGGGGGTGGATGACATCAAGCATCTGAAACCCGGCATGCAGCTCGAAGGCACAGTGACCAATGTCGCCGCCTTCGGGGCGTTCGTGGATATCGGGGTGCATCAGGACGGGCTGGTGCATGTGTCCCAATTGGCCGACAAATTCGTTAGAGATCCTCACACGGTGGTCAAGGCCGGCGACGTGGTCAAGGTGCGCGTCGTCGAAGTCGATGTCGCCCGCAAGCGCATCGGGCTCACCATGCGCCGCGAGATCGATGCCAGCGCGCCTCGCGACATGCCGCGGGACAAGCCGGTGCGGAACCAGCAGCGGCCGCCGCAGCAGCCGTCGAACTCGCTGGGTTCGCTTGGCGACCGGCTGAGCGAGGCGATGCGGAAAAAGCGGTAGAAGGTACCACGTCGGGCTTCATCGGCATGTGGCAAAACCCGGATATGGTTCCGCCACCATTCCGCCGCTTGGGCGTTCTCCCCTCGCGAGACCCTGCCGCAGGGGCGGGCAAAGCAGCCAAGGAGATTCTCGATGACCAAGATCATGTACACCGCCAGGGCCACCTCAACCGGGGGCCGATCGGGCCATGGCCGGACCGATGATGGCGTGCTGGACGTGACCCTCACAACGCCCAAGGAGATCGGCGGGGATGGCGCGCGCGGCACCAATCCCGAGCAGCTCTTTGCCGTGGGCTATTCGGCCTGTTTCCTGGGCGCCATGAAGGCGGCGGCCCGCAAGAGCGGCGACACCATTCCCGAGGACGCCAAGGTCACCGCCGAAGTCAGCTTCCGCGACCGCGATGATGGCGAAGGCTTCTGGATCCAGGCCGCGCTCAAGGTGGACGTGCCGGGCCTCGACAAGGCCAAGGTGGAAGACATCGTCAAGCGCGCCCATGTCATCTGCCCCTATAGCGAGGTGAGCCGGAAGGGGTTTGAGGTGGATTTGGCTGTGGTGTGAGGCGGGCATCGGAGTACCCCCTCCTAGCCTCCCCCTGATAGGGGGAGGAACCGCCTTGTGGCTAAACCTCGACCCAGCCCCAAGAGTGGAGAGATCCCTCCCCCTATCAGGGGGAGGTTAGGTGGGGGTATCCCCACAAAAAACGCCGGGGCTCTCACCCCGGCGTTCTGCTATCAGGCCACGTTCAGCCCCTTGGTCAGTTCCAGCGCCTGTCGCTCGAACAGCCGGCGATAGATGCCGCCCTTGAGCGTGATCAGCCGGGCATGATCGCCTTCCTCGACAATTTTACCCTTGTCGAACACCAGCAGCCGGTCGAGCGCCCGCACCGTCGACAGCCGGTGGGCAATCACCAATGTCGTGCGACCGACCATCAGCCGTTCCATCGCCTCCTGGATCTGCACTTCGCTCTCGCTGTCGAGGCTCGACGTGGCCTCGTCCAGGATCAGGATGGGTGCATCGGCCAGGAACGCCCGGGCGATGGCGACACGCTGCCGCTCGCCACCCGAGAGCTTGACGCCGCGCTCGCCCACCATGGTCTCGTAGCCCTTGGGCAGATCGAGAATGAAGTCATGGGCATTGGCCTGTTGCGCCGCCAGCTCGATCTCGGCACGCGAGGCGCCGGGCCGGCCATAGGCGATGTTTTCGGCCAGGGTGCGGTGGAACAGGATGGGCTCCTGCTGCACGATGGCGATCTGGCCGCGCAGGCTCGATTGCTGCACATCGGCAATATTGGTGCCATCGATGGTGATGGCCCCGTCATTGACGTCATGCAGCCGCTGGATCAGCTTGACGAAGGTCGTCTTGCCCGAGCCCGAATGCCCCACCAGCCCGACCCGCTCGCCCGGCGCAATCTTCACCGAGAAATCGCGGTAGAGCGGGGTGGCGTGCGAGCCATAGCGGAAGGTCACATTGTCGAAGGCGATAGCGCCCGCGCCAATGGCGATCCTGCCCGAGCCCGGCTTGTCGGCAATGCCGAAGGGCTGTTTGTCGAGCGCGACCAGCTCTTCCATGTCGTTGACCGAGCGCTGCAGGTTGCGGATATGCTGGCCCACATCGCGCAGGTGCCCCTGCAGCACGAAGAACATGGTCAGAACGAACGTGATATCGCCCGGGCTCGCCGCCCCCTGCTGCCACAGCAGCAGCGCGGTGCCCAGAATGGCGGTCTGCATCACGGCCATCATCAGGCCCTGCATGCCGCCATTGAGCGTGCCGCGCCGCCAGACACGGGCCGTGCGCTTGCGCCATTTGCCCACGACACGGGCCAGGATGGTCTCTTCGCGCTGTTCGGCGCCAAAGGCCTTGACCACCGCATTGCAGCTGACCGCATCGGCCAAAGCGCCGCCCATCCTGGTGTCCCAGGCATTGGCGAGGGCGCCGGCGGGCGCGACAAAACTCATCGAGAGCCACACCGTCACCGCCACATAGATCAGCGAGCCCAGTCCCACCACCAGCCCCATGACCGGCCAGGCCGCGCCCAGGATCACCGTAGCGCCGATCAGCATGACCAGCGAAGGCCAGAGCGCCACCAGCAGCACGTCATTTAGCAGGTCGAGCGCGCCCGAGCCACGCGTGATCTTGCGCACCGTCGAGCCGGCAAAGCTATTGGCGTGCCAATCGGAGGAAAACCGCTGCACCCGATGGAAGGCGTTGGAAATCACGTCATTCATCATCTGCAGCGTGAAGCGGATCAGGCTGAAAAAGACGAATTGGCGCAGGATGACCGAGGCCAGATAAAGCGAGGCCATGATCCAGAACGCGCTCAGCGCCTGGGTCCAGAAGGCCTCGTCCTGCCCGCTGCCCGAGGCAACGGCGTCGACCAGCCGCCCGGCGAAAATCGGGCTGAAGGCCTCGGCCAGCGTGGCCGCCAGCACGAGCAGGGCAATGCCAGCCGCCCGCAGGGGTTGCTTGGCCCAATGACGGAAAGTGAAGCCGAGCACATTGCGGAATGCGTCGGCGCGGAAATCGAGTTTCTTGCGACTCATGGTGTTGACCCGGACGCCAATCGCGCCGGCCCTTATGTGAAAGTCATGAAAGGCACAGCCGGGAACGGGACACTATTTCCCGTCAGATCAGAAATGGCTGCGATGGAAAAACCGCGGGCGGCTGGCCTTATCGGCGGGCCGCGGATGGCATGGACCTAACGGCGCATGCCATGGGAGGGCGTAATAAACGGTGCTGTCACGCTACGCCTCCCTTGTTTGTGATCTGAAGCGGTGGACGATTACTAGCCAAAGCGTTCGGCTTTGCCAACCCGGTTTTTTGGCAAAAGCAGCAGTGAGGTTTTTTGGCAACGCTGGGCCGCGCGGTTCGACGGCGCCGTGCCCGTTCTCTTCCACCGGGTCATTCCGGCGCAGGCCGGAATCCATGCTGAAGGTCATCCTGACCCTGGATGCACGCGGAGCACCACGGACATGGATCCCGGCCTGCGCCGGGATGACATTGTGGGTGGGAGGGATAGGGGGCTGATTGACGCTCTCTCAAACCACCCAAAACCTAAGGCGCAAACACCGTCACCGCACCCGGCCGGATGATGAAATGCGCCGGCGTTTGGGTGACGATGTCGCCATCGGTATTGATCTCGCGCGGCTCGCGCGTGCGGATGTCGAATTCGGTGCTCTTGGAGGTCCGCACCTCGTCCCAGGCGCCATGCTGGCCGCGCCGGAACGCCCCCAGCATCAGCCCGAACTTCCAGACATTGCCGAGTTCGAGACTATAGAGATCGAGATGTCCATCCTCGATAGTGGCGTCCTCGTGGATCACGGTGCCGCCGCCATAATGGACGCCGTTGCCCACCGCTATCTGCAGCGTCTTGACCGTCACCGCCGCGCCATCATCGCCAATGATCTGCGCCCGGAACGGGCGGGCCGCGGCCAGTACGCGAAGCGCCCCCAGCCCATAGCCCAGCTTGCCCCAGCGCTTCTTGGCCTCGGGCGTCAACCCCCGCGCCAGGTCGGCGCTCAGCCCCAGGCTGGCAACATTGAAAAATGGGTGGCCATTGACTTCCCCCAGGTCGATCCGGCGCTGCTGCCCGCTGACGATGATATCGGCGGCCCGCAGCAGATCGTCGGGAATTTCGAGCGTCCGCGCCAGGTCGTTGGCCGTGCCCATGGGCAATATTCCCATGGGCAGGCCGGTGGCGAGCACGCCCTTGGCCGCCGAATTGATGGTGCCGTCGCCGCCGCAGACGATGACCAGGTCCGCCTCGTGCCGGCGCCGGGCGATATCGGCCGAGACTTCCTCGGGCGTCTCGAAGCGCTCCACCACCACATCGATGCCGCCCGCCTCAAGCCGGGCGATGACCGGGTCCAGTCCCGTGGCACCCCGGCGGGATCTGGGATTGACCAGCATCAGGCCGCGGCGGCGGGAGGGCATGGCGGTGGTCATCAGGGCGGAGTCCGATTCAATTGTTGGCAGGCGCACTTAAATGGTCGGCGCCGCGTAAAGTCACAAGGGCGGGCACATTACCATTTGGTCATAGAGACCCCCCGATCTGCACCCTCCCCGTTGTGGGGAGGGTGGATGAGAGCCCGGTGTCTCGGCTCCGTCGCCTCCCTCCCCCTTGAGGGGAGGGACCGAGGGTGGGGGTCCGTCAGTGATCCACAAAACCACCCCCTCCCCGGCCCTCCCCTCAAGGGGGAGGGAGGCAGGAACCGATGACGCTACCGCAAGCCCCCTACCCAAAATTTTCCCAATTCGGCTGACATCGGCCATCAACCAGCGCTAGGGTCGGCCCCAGCGATTCAAAACCAAGAGGCTGACGCCCAATGACCACTCCCGCCAATCCCATCGATCCCGTCAAGCTCGACAAACTCGCCCAGGTCGCCATCAAGGTCGGCCTGCAATTGGCCGAGGGCCAGGACCTGCTGATGACTGCGCCCATGAGCGCGGCCCCGCTGGTCCGCCGCATCACCGAGCATGCCTATAAGGCCGGCGCCGGATTGGTCACCACCATCTATTCGGATGAGGAAGCCACCCTCGCCCGCTACAAATACGCCAATGACAAGAGCTTCGACAAAGGCGCCGGCTGGCTCTATTCGGGCATGGCCGAGGCCTTCAAGGCCAATACCGCGCGCCTCGCCATTTCGGGCGACAATCCGATGATGCTGTCTGGCCAGGACCCCGACAAGGTCTCTCGCGCCAATCGCGCCAATTCGGCCGCCTATAAGCCCGCGCTGCAGCTCATCACCGGTTTCGATATTAACTGGAATATCGTGTCCTACCCCAATGCGGCCTGGGCCAAGCTGATGTTCCCCAATGACAGCGAAGAGGTCGCGGTCGGCAAGCTGGCCGACGCCATCTTCAAGGCTTCGCGCGTCGATGTGGACGATCCGATCGCGGCCTGGAAGGAGCACAATGCCAATCTCAAGCAGCGCTGGACCTGGCTCAACGGTAAGAACTTCGCCTCTCTCAAATATTCCGGCCCCGGCACCGATCTGACCATTGGCCTTGCCGATGGCCACCGCTGGAAGGGCGGCGCCTCGGAAGCCAAGAACGGCATTACCTGCAACCCGAATATCCCGACCGAAGAAGTCTTCACCACGCCCCACCGGCTGCGCGTTGAGGGGACTGTCAGCTCCACCAAGCCGCTCAGCCACAATGGCACGCTGATCGAGGATATCCAGGCGCGCTTCGAGGGCGGCAAGCTGGTGGAACTCAAGGCGAGCAAGGGGCAGGATATCTTCAATCGCGTGCTCGACACCGATGAAGGCGCCCGCCGCCTCGGCGAAGTGGCGCTGGTGCCCCATTCCTCCCCGATCTCCGCTTCAGGCTTGCTGTTCTACAACACGCTCTACGACGAAAACGCCTCCAGCCACATCGCCATGGGCCAGTGCTACGCCGATTGCTTCGTGGGCGGCAAGGAGCTGACCCAGGAACAGATCTTCGCCCAGGGCGGCAATACGTCCAACATCCATATCGACTGGATGATCGGCTCGGACAAGATCGACATCGACGGCATCCACGCCGACGGCAGCAGCGAGCCGGTGATGCGTAAGGGCGAGTGGGCGTAGGGCGCCCATCTACCGGGGCTTGCTGATTATCCACCCCACCCACAATCGCTTCCCTCGGGCTTGACCCGGGGGCCTCCATCATTCCGCCCCGTTCTCATGGCGGGTCAGGCGAGAACGTGCCAAACGGGGCCGGAACACTGACCTGAGACCGGAAGCATGCGCCTAGTCCGCCGCATCTATCGTGCGATCTTTGCCCTGTCGCTGCTCATCATCGTGGTGGCCGGCGGGCTGGCGCTCGATATCTGGCGCTATGCCGGCCAGTCCTCGACCCAACCGGCCGATGCGGCGCTGGTGCTGGGTGCGGCGGTGCTGTGGGACCGGCCGAGCCCGGTTCTGGTTGAACGCCTGCGCCATGCCAAGGCGCTTTACGACAAAGGACAAGTCGGGCGCATCGTGGTCACCGGCGGGCGCAGTCCCGAGGACAAGCTCAGCGAGGCCGAGGCCAGCCGCAATTGGCTGGTTGCCAATGGCGTTCCGGCCGAGGCCATTGTCGAGGAAGACCAGTCCCGCACCACGATCGAAAATCTCGCCTTTGCCACGCCCGTCCTGCGCCAGGCGGAGATTGCGAGCGTCTTGATCGTCTCCGATCCGCTGCATATGCGCCGCGCCATGCTGATCGCGGGCCGGGCGGGTCTTAATGCCCAGCCGTCCCCGACGCCCACCAGCCGCTATCTGAGCTGGCAGACCACCATGCCATTCCTGGCCCGCGAGGTGTGGTTCATGGGGCAATATCTGGTGGCGGGGCTGTGAGCATTGCCCTCAAACCGATAATGCTAACCGAGGGGGCCGAAAGCGGCGCGCGATGCTAACAGTCTGTTAACGCGAACGGGCCCGATGTGACAGCAAAGCGGCGGTGAGGAGGCCCCCTTATGCGAATTCTCGATACCCATCTGCACCTGGTTTATCCCGACCGGTTTTCCTATCCCTGGCTGGCTGGTGCCCCCGCCATCAACCGGGCCTGGCACCTCGACTCCTATTTCGCCGAGGCGGTGCCGCTGGGGATCGAATCGGCCCTGCATATGGAAGTCGATGTCGCCGAAAAGGACATGCTTGCCGAGACCGAATTCGTCCTCGACCTCCCCCGGATCGTGGGCGCCATCGCCGCCTGCCGCCCGGAAAACCCGGCTTTCGTGGACCAGATCGAACGCTTGTCCGAGCATCCCCATGTCAAGGGCGTGCGGCGGATATTGCATGAGGCGCCGGACGATCTCAGCCAATCCGATCTCTTTGTCGAGAATATCCGCCACCTGCCCGACTACGATCTGAGCTTTGACCTCTGCGTGCGCGCCGACCAATTGGGCATTGGCAAAATGCTGGTGGAACGCGCCCCCGATGTCTCCTTCATCCTCGACCATTGCGGGGTGCCTGACGTGACCGGCGCGGGGCTCGATCCCTGGCGGGCCGATATCAAGGCCATTGCAAAACTGCCCAACCTCAACGCCAAAGTCTCTGGAATCATTGCCTATTCCGGCCCGGACTGGACCGTTGCGACATTGCGGCCCTATGTCGAACACATCGTGGAATGCTTCGGCTGGGACCGCGTGGTCTGGGGTTCCGACCATCCCGTGGTGACGCCCAATGGCTCGCTGACCCGCTGGGTCGAGGCGAGCCGGGAGATCGTCGGCGGCGCCAGCACGGACGAGCAGGAACGCTTGTTCCATCGCAATGCGGAACGCATCTACAAAGTCTAGAAGGCCTTGATGACGTCACCGGCGCGTTGCAGTCTGCCAGCCAACAAGAACAGGACGAGACTCATGACTTCCATCGCCGACCGCATCGCCGTTTCCACCTGGTCGCTGCATCGCCTGCTGGGCAGCGTCTATCCGCATGACCTCACCACGACGGCAATCGGCCCGGAGGATCAGCGTTACGGCGAGGGGGAGGAATCGCTGCTCGGCCTGCCTTCGGCAATGGCCAATCATGGCTATCACCGGCTCGAACTGGTCTCGTTCCACCTGCGCAGCCGCGACGCCGTCTATCTCGGCGAATTGCGCGACCAGCTCAAGGTTTCCGGGGTGACGCTGCAAACCCTGCTCATCGATGCCGGTGACATCAGCCACCCCGAACATGGTGCGCGCGACACCAAGTGGATCGCCAGCTGGATCGAAACGGCCAATGAGCTGGGCGCCCAGCATGCCCGCATCATCGCCGGCAAGCAGAAGCCGACGCGCGATGCGCTGGACCGCTCGGTCAAAGCGTTGACCGCATTGGCCGATGGCAATGCCGGTTCAAGCGTCAGGCTGGTCACGGAGAACTGGTTCGACCTGTTGGCCGAGCCGGCCCATGTGCATTACCTGCTCGACAAGCTCGATGGCCGGATCGGGCTGCTCGCCGATATGGGCAATTGGACCGGCCCCAGCAAATATGCCGATCTGCAATCGATTTTCGGGCGGGCCGAACTGTGCCACGCCAAGGCCGGCTTCATCGACGGCGATCTGGACGAAGCCGATTACGGGCTTTGCATCGCGGCGGCCGAGGAGGCGGGATATAAGGGTCCTTATACGCTGATCTTCGATAGCGAAATTCCGGGCGAATGGCATGGGCTGGCGGCCGAGCGGGACTTTGTGACGACGCGGCTCGAGGCGTAGCCCGTTAGGTGGGGGTGTTCCCTGCCCTATTCCAGCGGCTTCAGATCGGCCAGTAATGTCGGTATCAGTTCGGTCACCGTGGGATGGATGTGCACGGTGTTCATCATGGTCTTGTAGCTGAGGTCACCGGCCATCAATTGCAGCAGGGAATGGACGATTTCGTCGCCGCCAATGCCCAGAATGGAGGCGCCGAGGACCTTTTCGGTTTCGGCATCGACCAGCACCTTCATCAGGCCCTGGGTTTCACCGCGCTCCTTGGCCCGGCTGACGCGGGCCATGGGCATGGTTGATATCAGCACCTTGCGGCCCAGCTTGCGGGCTTCGGTTTCGGTGATGCCCGCCCGGCCCAAGGGCGGGTCGATGAAGAGGCCGTAGACGGGGATACGATTGGCAATGGACCGGTCGCCGCCATCGAGCACATTGTCGGCGACGATTTCGAAATCATTGTAGGAGGTGTGGGTGAAGGCGCCGCGGCCATTAACGTCGCCCATGGCCCAGATGCCGGGTACTTTGGTGCGCAGGTGATCGTCGACCGGAATATAGCCGCGCTTGTCGGTTTCGATACCGGCGGCAGCAAGGTTGAGATCGGCCGTATTGGGCGTGCGGCCCAGCGCGATCAGCAGATGGCTGGCCTCGACCGAAGAGAGACGCCCGCCCGTATCGAGCGACAGCAGCGCACCATTGCCGGCCTTGGCCACCGCCTGGACGGTGGTATTGAAGAGGAACGTGACCCCATCGGCCTCGACGATTTGGCGGATGGCGGCGGAAATATCCTCGTCCTCCCGGGTGGCGGGGCGCGGCCCGCGCTCGATAACGGTGACCTTGGCGCCGAAGCGGGCATACATTTGTGCGAATTCGAGCCCGATATAGCTGGCGCCGGCGATGAACAGATGGCTCGGCAGAACATCGAGATCCATCATGGTGGTATTAGTGAGGTAGGGCACTTTGGCGAGGCCCGGCCAATCGGGAATGGCCGCGGTGGCGCCGGTATTGATGAAGATTTGCGGCGCGGTGAGGCGGCGGCCGTTGACCTCGACCTCATTGGCCGCAGCGAAGCGGCCTGAACCCTTGATATATTCGAGCGTTGGCAGGCTTGCCAGCCAATCGGTAAGGCCCTTGACCGAGGCGCCCACCACCTTGTCCTTGCGTGCCTTGACTGCTTTCATATCGACGGTGACCGGGCCTTTGACCACCACGCCAAAGTCCTTGGCGTGCCGCGCGCTCCAGGCGGCGCGGGCGCTGGCGACCAGGGTTTTGGTTGGCGTGCAACCATCGTTGACGCAGGTCCCGCCCAGATGCTCCCGCTCAACCAGGGCGGTCTTGAGGCCCTTGCCGGCGAGCCGGGCGGCGAGGAATGGGCCGGACTGACCGGCTCCGATGATGATGGCATCGAATTGTTCAGGCATGGCGGCATCCCCCGTTGCTGGCGGAGCTTATGGCGGAGTTGGGAGCAGCGCTAGGGGTTGGCCGCCCGGAGATGAGAGTGCCCGCTACTCCCCCAAAGGCGCGATCGGCGTCGTCCTGGGCATGCGGTTCCAGGCGTCGAGGGCGGCGATCTTGTAGGCTTCGGCGAGGGTTGGGTAATTGAAGGTATTCTCGACGAAATAGTCGAGCGTGCCGCCCAGATTGAGCACCGCCTGGCCGATATGGATCAGCTCGGTCGCGCCCTCGCCCACGATATGGACACCCAGCAATTTGCGGGTATCGAGCGCAAAGATCATTTTCATCATGCCCGATTGCAGGCCCATAATGTGGCCGCGCGAAGTCTCGCGGAAACGGGCGACGCCGCATTCGTAGGATGTGCCGGCGGCCCGGACCTGCTGTTCGGTGAGGCCGACGGTCGAAATCTCGGGCACGGCATAGATGCCGTAGGGGAAAAATTGCGGGGCCGGCGGCATGGAGGCGCCGAAGGCGTGGAGGGCGGCGATACGGCCCTGCTCCATGGAGGTAGAGGCGAGCGAGGGAAAGCCGATGACGTCGCCAGCGGCGTAGATATTGGGCACTTCGGTCTGGAAGGTTGCTGGATCGACCTTGAGGCGGCCGCGCTCGTCGGGGACGACGCCACAGGCTTGCAGCCCCAGATCGGCCGTGGCGCCGACGCGGCCGGCGGCATAGAGCAGCATGTCGGAGCGAACGCGGCGGCCATCGGTGAGGATGGCGATGGCCCAACCTTGTTCGTCGAGTTCGACCTTGTCGACCTTGGCGCCCAGGCGAATGGTCATGCCGCGTTTGCGCAGGTCGTGGGTGAATTCCTCGATGATCTCACGATCGATGAAATCGAGATAGTTCTCCTTGGGCTCGATCAGCGTGACGGGGACGTCGAGCGCCGAGAAGATAGTGGCATATTCCATGCCGATGACGCCGGCGCCGACCACGGTGAGGCTGCGGGGCACACGCGGCTCATAGACCAGGCTGTCGCTATCGAGTACCGAATGATCGTTGAAGGGAATATTGGCCGGGCGATAAGGCGCGGTGCCCACGGCGATGACGGCAAAATCGAAGCCGAAAGTGTGATCTTCCCCGGCATGGTCGATGACGGTGACATGGTTGGCGTCGGTGAACTTCGCCATGCCGCCAAAGGTGCGCACGCCATTACGGGCAAACTGGTGCTCGAGCACCTCGATCTCGTAATCGAGGGTCATGCGCAGGCGGGCGCCGAGGTCCTTGCCCTCGATATCCTTCTTGACCCGATAGGCCAGACCATAAAAGCCGCGCTCGCGCCAGCCGGAAAGGTTGAGCACGGTTTCGCGCAGGGTCTTGGACGGAATGGTGCCGGTATGCACCGAAACCCCGCCCAGGCGCAGGCGATTTTCCACCACCAGCACGGACTTGCCCAGCTTGGCCGCCTGAATGGCGGCGCGCCGGCCGGCCGGACCGCTGCCGATGACGACGAGATTATAGTGCTCCAAGCCCCTGCCCCGCTTTGATGTATACGTATGCCCTAGCGGAGGAGTGTGACATTGCCGTTGCGGGGGTGGCAATGGCCGGGTGGGCAGGGCTGGAATGCGAGCGCCGATCTATTTCCAGCCCGGCGCCGGTCCCAGATCCGGCAGGTCATAAAAGGCCCGCACCACGTCCCAGCCCTGCTGGGCCGTATCGACCACTGTGAAGAGTTCGGGATCGGTGGGAGCAATGGTGCCGGCTTCGGCCAGGGCTTCGAAATTGATGACCTTGCTCCAGAATTCGGCACCGAACAGCAGCAGGGGAATGCGTTCCATGCGGCCAGTCTGGATCAGGGTGAGGGTTTCGAAAAACTCATCCAGCGTGCCGAAGCCGCCGGGGAAGATGGCGACCACCTTGGCGCGCAGCAGGAAGTGGATTTTGCGCGTGGCGAAATAATGGAAATTGAAGCTGAGCTCAGGCGTGACGAAGATATTGGGGGCCTGTTCGTGCGGCAGGACGATATTGAGCCCGATGGTCTGAGCCCCGAGATCGGCCGCGCCGCGATTGCCCGCTTCCATGACGCCGGGACCACCGCCGGTGACGACGACGAATTCCTTGCCATCGAGATTTTTGGACGCCATGGACGCCAATTGGGCGAGACGGCGCGCCTCGTCGTAATAGCGCGAGGCCAGTTCGAGGTTTTTCTTCTGCGTTTCGTTCTTGGCGGCCCAGGCGGGCTTGCCCGGCTCGGGAATGCGCGCGCCGCCAAACAGAACGACGGTCGAATTGACGCCGTGCTCGTGCAGGCGCTGCTCGGTCTTTTGATATTCGAGCTGGAAGCGGATGCCGCGGGTTTCCTCGGCGGTGAGGAAATCGTCGTCGGCAAAGGCGAGCCGAAACGCCGGCGACTGGGTTTGCGGCGTCTGCGGGGCGCGTCTCGAGGCGGCGACGTCCTGTCCGGAGGTGCGCAGGGGTGTGGGGCGGCGTTTGGCCATAAGGGCTCCGGCAGGTGACGTCCGATTCGATTGCGACCGGATTACCCCGCTCGGGCAAATGGGTAAAGCGCAAGCTGGCCGCGCACGGACTTGTCATCGGCGCGCAATATTGCCGGAGCATCACTGCAGGCCGAACGGCGCGGTGGCGCCAGGGAGACCGACATGAAGACGCTGACCGCATTGCTGTGCTCGATTTTGCTGCTGACGCTGACGCCCGCAATGGCGCAGGACTGGAGCGTGGCCGAGGTAACGCCGGTGCTGCAGACGCCGGTATTGACCGAGGCGGATGCCGATGCCGATGCGGATGATCCGGCGATCTATGTGCACCCCAAAGATCCCTCGCGCAGCTTTGTGGTCACCGCCGTCAAGAATGGCGGTATCCGCGTCTATGGCCTTGACGGCGCGCTCAGGCAGACCGTGTTGCCGGCCGAGGATGGGCGCATCAACAATGTCGATGTGGTCTATGGCTTCAAGCTGGCCGATGGCAGCGATGCCGATATCATTGTGGGGGCCGATCGCGGGCTCGATATCATCCGCATCTATCGTATCGATGCCGATGCGACCGAGCCGCTGAGCGAAATCACCGACCCGGCAGCGCTGCGCGCCTTCCCCACGCGCTATCTGCCCGACCAAGCCGAGACCGAGGACAACCCGGTGGATGACCAGAACACCGTCTATGGCCTGGCGGCCTGGAACGACAAGGCCAGCGGCACGGTATGGGTGGTGGGTACGCAGCGGCATCAGCCGACCGTGGGCGTGTTCAAGCTGGTGGCAACCGCCGATGGCGTGCATGCCGAACTGGACCACGATTTCCGCGCCCCAGCGACGCAGAACGGGCAGGACCTGTTCAACGAAAACGAGGACGATGCGCTGCTCGATTTCAGCCCGCAATTTGAAGGCACAGTGATCGACCGGACCACCGGCATCATCTATGCGGGCCAGGAAGATGTGGGCATCTGGCAAGTGCCGGTGAGTGGGGGCGAGCCGGAACTGGTCTATGCCACACGCGGCTCGTCCAAGAGCGCGTTCAACAATCCCGACAGCGTTATTTCGCGCGATGTCGAAGGGCTGACCATCTATTACGGGGCCGATGGGGTCAAATATTTGCTGGCCTCGAGCCAGGGCGGCGCCCATGGCGAAGGGGGCGTGGCCGACGCGCCCTATGACGACAGCTTTGCCGCCTTCGCTATCGGCGACACGCTCGAACTGCTCGGTTCGTTCCGCGTGGCGGCATCAGGCGACATGGATGCGGTGCAGGAAAGCGACGGCGCCGATGTGCTGTCGGTGGGGCTGCCGGGTTTCGAGAATGGACTTTTCGTCACCCAGGATGGCTATGCCGGGGACCTCAACGGGCTCGATGGCGAAGTGGCTTCGACCAATTTCAAATTCGTCGACTGGGCGCAGATTGCCAGGAGCTTCACGCCGCCGCTGGCGGTGACGCCGAAAGGCTACGACCCCAGGCAATAGGCCCGCGCCACAATTGCGCGCGCTTTGATGAGGCATAGACTGGCCCTTGCTAGGTAGCGAGGGGCGGAAGGCTTGGCGCGATTTACGAGTCTGGAAGCGCGGATCGATGCGGCGGCCCATGGCGTGCTGGCGCGGCTACCGCGTGGGCCTCTGGCCGATGGGGCGGTGGAATTCCTGGTGTTCGGGCTGAAACAGGCCTGGGCGTGCCTGTTTGGCGGGCTGATGCTGGGGATGATCCTGGTCACGCGGCTGTGGTGGCCCGATATCGGGCTGGCGCGCTATGACGCCTGGTTCCTCGTGGCGCTGTTGATCCAGATCGGCATGCTGGCCTTCCGGCTCGAAACGCTGAGCGAGGCCAAGGTAATCCTGATTTTCCATGTGGTGGGAACCGGCATGGAATTGTTCAAGACGGCGGCAGGATCGTGGATCTATCCCGAGGAGGCGCTGTTCCGGATCGGCGGAGTGCCGCTATTTTCGGGCTTCATGTATGCCTGTGTCGGCTCCTATATGGCGCGCATCCAACGGATTTTTGATATCCGGTTTTCCTACTACCCGCCCGTCTGGGCGACTGTGTTGCTGGCGCTGGCCATCTATATCAACTTCTTTTCGCACCACTTCATCTTCGATTTCCGCTGGGTGCTGTTCGCCCTGGTGGGCCTGCTCTATTTCCGCAGTTCCATGCATTACCGGGTATTCCGCTTCCGCCATCGCATGCCCATGCTACTGGCGTTCCTGCTGGTCGCGCTGTTCATCTGGATCGGGGAGAATATCGGCACCTGGTCACGGGCCTGGATCTACCCCGACCAGGCCGATGGCTGGTCGCTGGTAAGCCGGAGCAAGCTGGGCTCGTGGTATCTGCTGATGCTGATCTCGGTGGTGCTGGTGACGCTGGTGCATCCGCCACGGGCTTATCAACAGAATGGGTGAGGCCTTGCCAAGGCCCCATTTTATTCGCATATAGCGCTCTGGGAGGTTGGCGCGGACGTGTTCCTCGCCAACCGGGTCAGGTCCGGAAGGAAGCAGCCCCAACGAGACCTTCACGGGTCGTTGCCAGCCTCCTACTTCGTTTCTTGTGGCGTTTCCAAAAAGCCGGGCCGCTAGCCACTTTTGCTGGAAACGCTCCATGCCTATGATGGGTGGATGACCCAAGGCAGATTCCTCACGACGCAGCGCATGGAAGGGCTGGATGGCTGACGCTCCGACATCGCCCTATCTCGTGCTCGCCCGCAAATATCGCCCGCGCGACTTCACCACCCTGGTCGGCCAGGACGCCATGGTGCAGACGCTGGGCAATGCCTTTGCGCAAAACCGCATCCACCATGCCTTTATCCTGACCGGCGTGCGCGGCGTGGGCAAGACCACGACGGCGCGCATCCTGGCGCGGGCGTTCAATTATGAAGATGCCAGCGGCCCCCATCCCACGCTCGATCTAAGCGTCGAAGGCGAGCATTGCCGCGCCATTATCGAGGGGCGGCATGTCGACGTCATCGAGATGGACGCGGCCAGCAATACCGGCATCAACGATATCCGCGAAATCATCGACTCGGTGAAATATGCGCCGGCCTCGGCACCCTACAAGGTCTATGTGATCGACGAGGTGCATATGCTCTCCACAGCCGCCTTTAACGGGCTGCTGAAGACGCTGGAAGAGCCGCCGCCCTATGTGAAGTTCATCTTCGCCACTACCGAAATCCGCAAGGTGCCGGTGACGATTTTGAGCCGCTGCCAGCGGTTCGATCTCAGGCGGATCACGCCCGAGATCATGACGGGGTACCTGGAATCCATCCTGGCGCAGGAGGGCATCAGCTTTGAGCCCGAGGCGCTGGCGATGATCGTGCGGGCGGGCGAAGGCTCGGCGCGCGATAACCTCTCTTTGCTCGACCAGGCGATTGCTCATGGCAACGGGACGGTGAGCGCGGCCACGGTCAAGGCCATGCTGGGGCTGGGCGACCGGGCGCGCATTATCGATCTGTTCGAGCAATTGCTGGGCGGGCGTATCGGCGAGGCGATCGATACGATGCGCGCGCTTTACGACATGGGCGCTGATCCGCAAACGCTGATTGCCGACCTCTGCGACTTCACCCATCTGGTCACCCGCATCAAGGTGGTACCGGCGGCCGCCGACGATGTGTCGCTGACACCGGACGAGCGAGTGCGCGGCGCCGAATTTGCCGGCAAGCTTTCGATGCGCGCGCTGACGCGAGCCTGGCAGATCCTGTTCAAGGGACATGACGAGGTGGCGCGGGCCAATAATGGCCTGCAGGCCGCCGAAATGGCGCTGATCCGGCTGGCTTATGCTGCCGACCTGCCGAGCCCCGACGACCTGATCGCCAAGCTCAGCAACCAGCCGGCGCCAGCCCCTGCCCTGCCGCAAGGCAATGGGATGATGCCGCGCGGCCCCTCGGGTGGCGGGCCATCGGCACTGCGGGTCGAGGCGCCGCAATTGGTGCGCACGGAAGCCATCGCACCACAGACCCAGCCGCAGGCAATGCTGCAGCCGCAGGTGGCCCCCCAGCCATTGGTGCAGCCGGCGCTGGCGAATGTCGGCAGCTACAAGGACCTCATAGCCCTGGCCGGCGCCAAGCGCGACATTATCGTGCGCATGGCGCTGGAAGGCTCGATGCGGCCGATTTCGTTCGAGCAGGGACGGATCGAGGTGGCGCTGGCCGATGGGGCCGATCCCGGCATCATCGCGACGCTTTCGGCGCGGCTGCAGGCCTGGACCGGCGAGCGCTGGCTGATCACCGTTTCGAGCAAGCCGCCCGAAGGGCTGACCATCAAGCAGGAACAGGCCAAGCGGGTGGAGGCGGCGCATGCCGCGGCCCATGACGATCCGCTGGTGCAGGCAATTCTCGAAACATTTCCCGGGGCCAAGGTGGTTAATGTCAAGCTGCGCGAAGACGCGCTTGCGGCGACGCCCGACCTGCCCCCGCCCCCACCTGAAGAGGACGACGAATGAAAGACATCATGGGCATGATGAAGGCCGCCAGCGAGATGAAAGGCAAGATGGAGGCCATGCAGGCCGAGCTTGCCGAGCTCGTCGTCGAAGGCCGCTCGGGCGGCGGGCTGGTCGTGGTCTCGCTATCGGGCAAGGGTGAGCTCAAGGGCCTCAAGATCGATCCGAGCCTGTTCAAGGAGGACGATGTCGAGGTGCTCGAGGACCTGATCGTGGCGGCGCATAACGACGCCAAGGCCAAGAGCGAAGCGGAAATGCAGAAGAAGATGTCCGAGGTGACGGCAGGGCTGCCGATTCCGCCGGGGATGAAGTTTCCGTTTTAGGTTTTCCTTCTCCCTTTGCGGGAGAAGGTGGCGCGCAGCGCCGGATGAGGGGTTGCGTCCACAAGCATTCAAGCATGGGTGGGCGCAGTACCTCTCACCCTGAAATTCTGCTGAACGCAGAATTTCTGTCCCTCTCCCACAAGGGGCGAGGGAAGTACGCTCAGTGGTGACAAAAAAAAAATGGCCTCCGGCGGACCTGAGATTGAACAATTGATCCAGTTGCTGGCGCGGTTGCCGGGGCTGGGGCCGCGGTCGGCGCGGCGGGCGGTGTTGCAGCTGGTCAAGAAGAAAGAGCAGCTGATGATCCCGCTTTCGGCCGCGCTCGACCGGGCGGTGGAAGCGGTGCGTAGCTGCGAGGTTTGCGGCAATATCGATACGATGAGCCCCTGCTCGATCTGCGCCGATCCGCGCCGCAATGACAGTGGCATGCTGATCGTGGTGGAGGATGTGGCCGACCTCTGGGCGCTGGAGCGCGCGGGCGTGGGCGCGGTCAAATATCACGTGCTGGGCGGGGTATTGTCGCCGCTCGACGGGGTGGGTCCGGAGGACATCTCGATCGAGGCGCTGCTGGGGCGGGCGCATGAATTCCGCGAGATCGTATTGGCCGTCAATGCCACAGTCGAGGGGCAGACCACGGCCCATTACATTACCGATAGGCTGGCTGGATCGGGCGCCAAGGTAACGCGCCTCGCCCATGGCGTGCCGGTGGGCGGGGAGCTCGATTATCTCGATGAAGGCACGTTGAGCCAGGCGCTCCGGGCGCGGACTGAGATCTAGAGCAAAGGGCCGGCTCGACCATCGCCGCTTCGAGAGGCTGAGCCCAATATTGTGGCTCCCGTCACCCCCTCCCGGCCTTCCCCATCAAGGGGGAGGTGCTGGTGCAGTGGGTGGGGTGAGTTGGAGGCTGCACCCCTTTTAGGCCAAAGCCTCCTTGAACAGCCCAATCGTCCGCGACCAGGCCAGGTCGGCGGCGGCTTTGTCGTAGCGGGCGGCGCTGGTTTCGTTGTTGAAGGCGTGGTTGACGCCGTCATAGACGAAGAGTTCGTAGTCGGTGCCCGCGGCCTTGAGGGCTTCCTCATAGGCCGGGATGCCTGCATTGATGCGGTCGTCGAGCCCGGCATAATGCAGGAGCAACCGCGCCTTGATCTTGGGCACATCGGCCGCAGCCGGCTGGCCGCCATAATAGGCGACGCCGGCGGCGAGATCGGGCGAGGCGACGGCGAGCGCATTGACGGTGCCGCCGCCCCAGCAGAAGCCCATGGCGCCCACCTTGCCATTCGCGCCGTCCAGGGTCTTGAGATAGGCAATAGTGGCGACACCATCGGCGGCGACCGCTGCGGGATCGAGATTGCCGAAAAGGGCGCGGGCGTCGTCCTCATTGGCCGGCGTGCCGCCCTGATCGGACAGATAGTCGGGGGCCAGCGCGATGAACCCTTCCAGAGCCACACGGCGCGTCACATCCTTGATGTGGGGGTTAAGACCGCGGTTTTCGTGGATGACGATGACGGCGCCGAAGGGACCGCCCTCCTTGGGGCGGGCCAGATAGCCCTTCATCTCGCCATCGGCGCCGGCATAGGTGATGTCGGAAATGGTGAGACGATCGTCGGTTTCGGCGGTGAGGCCCTGCGCCTGGGCATTGGACGCCATGAGGCCGGCGGCGGCAGTAGCGGCGGCCATAGAGCCGGCCAGCTTGGCCAGATTGTCCATGAACTTGCGGCGGTCGAGGGAGAGATGGGTATAGTCATCGAACAGCGCGATCATTTCCTGGGTGATCTGGGGCTGCTCGGCGGGGTCGCGATCGGTCATGCTATCCTCCTCCTGTTTGCCGAGGCAGGATAGAGCCGCGCGATGGTTACGGGCATGACCATCGCGCAATTGTTACAGGCCGCCGCAGCGGTCAGTGCAGATCCTTTTCCGGATGGAATTCGTCGCTGCCATCCCAGGGGTTCTCCTCTACAGGGCCGACATCGTCGTCCTCGAAGAATCCCTCCTCATCATCACCTTCGATCGCATGGCGGGCATCTTCGTCATCAGGTGAGAGCATGTCGAGCCGGTCGTCGCGATCGAGCGGGGCATCCAGGTCGGCATAGTCGCTGGTGTCGTCGGCATTGGCGATGGTCGCGCTCAATTCGTCGATGGCGCGATCGAGTTCGTCCAGCATGGCCGCCGGGTCCTGATCGCCCCAATCACCGCTCTCGCGAATGGCGGCCTCGTCGCGCATTTCGCGCAAGCGGGCCAGGCGCTCCATGGCGGGGCGATCGTCGCCATAAAGCAAATCCTCGATTTCACTCTGGCTATAGGGCTGGGCAATGCCCGGCTGGTCGGCGTTATCGAAATTGGTTTCCTGCGGCACCATGGTGCCGTGATGGTCATGATGCTGAGCCATTGTCGTCTCCCATGTTGATCAGCTGCGTGGCTGTACAACGCGGGAAGTGGCGAGAGGTTCGATCGGCTCAGGAGAGGTCGCCGGGCTCCTCGCCCACCAGCCGCAGGACCCGCACATCTTCAGCGCCGCCATCCCAGCCGGCGGGGAGTTGCTTACTGGATTTCGCGCCCAGTTCGCGCAGCATTTCGACCTGGCGCACAACGCTGCCCTTGCCAGACAATTGCCCCTTGGCATCGGCAAAGCTTTGCTGGGCGCGGTCGATATGGGTGCCCATCTTGTCCATGGTGGCAAGGAACCCCACGACCTTGTCGTAGAGCGAACCGGCGCGCGAGGCGATTTCCTCGGCATTCTGGTGGCGCTTTTCGATATCCCAGACATTGCGCACGGTGCGCAGCACGGTCATCAGCGTGGTCGGCGTCGTCAGCATGACACCACACCTCATGCCCTCTTCGACCAGGCCCGGTTCCTTTTGCAACGCGGCTGCGAGGGCCGATTCGATGGGCACGAACATCATCACGAAGTCCATCTTGCTGCCGGCGTGCCGCTGATAGGTCTTGTCGCCCAGCGTGCGGATATGGCCGCGGATGGAGGCGATATGGGCCTGCAAATGCTGTTGGCGGGTGTCGTCCTCGCTTGAGGTATAGGCCTCGAAGGCGGTGAGCGAGACCTTGGAATCGATGACCAACCGGTCATTATTGGGCATCAGCACCTCAACATCGGTGCGCACGCGCGAACCGTCCTCGCCGGTATGGCTCTGCTGGGTGACGAATTGCTCGCCCTCGCGCAGGCCCGAGCGTTCGAGGATGGTGGAGAGGATCATCTCGCCCCAGGCGCCCTGCGACTGTGAATTACCCTTGAGGGCGCGAGTGAGGTTGTTCGCCTCGGTAGTGATCTGGATGTTGCTTTCGTAGAGCGCGCGGATCTGCTCGCCCATGGCGGAGCGATCCTTGATCATATTGTTCTGGAACTCGACGATCTTCTCGTTGAGCGGCTTGAGCAGCACATCAACCTGCTCGCGGTTCTGCCTGGTAAAGGTCTCGCTATGGCTCTTGAGCACGTCTCCGGCGATGGATTTGAACTCGTCGGTCATCTGCTGGCGGGCATCGAGGAAACGCGCCAAATTGGCCTCAGCCTGCTTGGTCTGTTCGGCCATGCGGGCGCGGAGGGCCGAAACTTCGGTCAGGAGGTCGGCGGTTTTCTCGCGCTCCCTGTCGAGCTGGTCGACACCCCGCTCGCGCTCGACACGCACCTGATGATCAAGCGCCTGGATGCGCGCGTCGCGGTCGGCGAGCTGTTCGAGAAAACTGGTGCGCAATTGTTCGGCCGCCAATTGGCCGGCTGCTTCGGCCCGCCGGGTGCTGGCGCGCATGGCGGCCAGTAACAGGCCGACAATCAGCAGCGCCAGCACCGCGCCAGCGCCGATGGCGGCCTGCGCGACCGTGACAGGCACCTCACCGATGGTGAAAAGCAGAGTATCCATCCAAATCTTTTAAGCCGATTCGTTCGTTCGCGAAATGTTCTAGACGCAGCCGGTCCCCAGAGTTGACCCAGGGGCGGAAAATACCATATCGAAGGCAATTCCTGTTTCGCTGGACGTTTCACCCATGGCTATCCGCCCGATCCTTGTCATTCCCGATGCGCGCCTGCGCGCCGTTGCCGACCCCATTATCGAGGTCGATGACGAGATCAAGACGCTGGCCAAGGACATGCTGGAAACCATGTATGACGCGCCCGGCATCGGGCTGGCCGCGCCCCAGATCGGGGTGATGAAGCGCATAGTGGTGATGGATCTGGCGGGCGAAGGGGAAGAGCCGGCGCCGATGGTGCTGATTAATCCCGAAATCACCAAGTTCGGCGAGGAAATGCAGGTGACCGAGGAAGGGTGCCTGTCCATTCCCGAGCTGTTCTACGAGGTGGAACGGCCGAGCACGGTTACGGTCAAATATACCGATCTGGATGGCAAGGACGTCACCAAGGACGCCGATGGCAAGCTGGCCGTCTGCATCCAGCACGAGCTCGATCACCTCGATGGCGTGCTTTACATCGATTATCTCAGCCGGCTGAAGCGCGACCGGGTGATCAAGAAATTTGACAAGGCGGCCAAGCGAGCGGCTGGCTGATTTTGCCTTCTCCTTCCCCCTTGCGGGAGAAGGAGACTCGCGTAGCGAGACGGATGAGGGGTCGGCGATCTCTCCAATGCGCTGCGTTTGCGGCAGCAAATCCTCACCCTGATATTTCTGCTGAACGCAGAAATATCGTCCCTCTCCCACAAGGGGCGAGGGGAAGAAGGAGCCTCATATGCGCGTTGTATTCATGGGTACGCCTGAATTTTCCGTGCCCACGCTGACCGAGATCGTTTCGTCGGGGCATGAGGTGGTTGCCGTCTATACGCGGGCACCCAAGCCGGCGGGGCGCGGGCAGGAAGAGCGCAAATCGGCAGTGCATGTGGCGGCCGAGGGATTTGGCATTCCGGTGTTTACGCCCCGCTCGCTCAAGGGGCTGGATGAGCAGGGCGTGTTTGCGCTGCATGATGCCGATGTTGGAATTGTCGTGGCCTATGGGCTGCTGTTGCCCAAGGCGATCCTTGAGGCACCACGCATGGGGTGTTTGAACCTGCATGGTTCGCTCCTGCCGCGCTGGCGGGGCGCAGCGCCGATCCAGCGGGCGGTGATGGCAGGCGATAGCCAGACCGGCGTCATGGTGATGCAAATGGATGAGGGGCTCGATACCGGCGCGGTGGCTGTGGGCGAGGTCATTCCCATCGGGCCGGATATGACTTCGGGCGAATTGCACGACCAGATGATGCGGGTGGGTGCGGACCTGATGGGCCGGGCGCTGGCGGCGCTGGAGCGGGGGAGCCTCGATTTCAAGCCGCAGCCGGAAGATGGCGTGACTTATGCCAAAAAGATCGAGAAGGCCGAGAGCCGGATCGACTGGTCGCTGCCTGCCGAGGCAGTGCATAACCATATTCGCGGGCTGTCGCCGTTTCCGGGGGCGTGGTTCGAGGTAGAGCTGGGCGGCAAGCGGGTGCGGGTCAAGGTGTTGCGGTCGAGCCTGGTGGAGGGGTCCGGCGCGCCGGGCGCAGTGCTGGGGGATTTGACCATTGCCTGTGGCAGTGGGGCGGTGCGGCTGGTGCAGGTGCAACGCGAGGGCAAGTCCGCCATGGATGCGGCGACGTTTTTGCGTGGGGTTGGGGCTATGCCGGGGACTGTCCAGTAGCCATGCCGCGCTACAAGCTCACAGTGGAATATGACGGCACGCCCTTCTCGGGCTGGCAGCGGCAGACGAGTCGGCCAAGTGTGCAGCAGGCGCTGGAAGAGGCGATTGAGCGGTTTTCCGGCGAGGCCGTCACCACGCAGGCGGCGGGGCGGACCGATGCGGGGGTGCATGGGCTGGGCCAGGTGGTGCATTTTGACCTCGGCAAGGCATGGGACCCGTTCCGCATTCGCGAGGCGCTGAACTATCATTTGCGGCCCGATCCGGTGGCGATCATTGAAGCCGAGGCGGTGGGGGATGATTTCGAGGCGCGGTTTTCGGCCAAGGCGCGGCATTATGAATACCGCATTCTCAACCGCCGGGCGCCGCCCGTGATCGAGCGTAACCATGTCTGGCACGTGCCCATGCCGCTCGATGCCGACGCGATGGATTATGCCGCAGGAATGATCCTGGGGACGCATGATTTCACCACGTTCCGTTCGGCGGAATGCCAGGCCAAATCGCCGCTGCGCACGTTGGATGCCTTAGCAGTGCGGCGGGAGATGGAGCATATCGTGATCACGGCGAGCGCGCGGAGCTTTCTGCACCATCAGGTGCGGTCCATGGTCGGTTCGCTGAAACTTGTGGGCGAGGGCAAGTGGCAACCGCGCGATTTCCGGGCGGCGCTGGATGCGCGGGACCGCAAGCGCTGCGGGGCCATGGCGCCATCGGACGGGCTCTACCTGACGCGGGTGGATTACTAGGCGGCCGGGGGCGGCACGAAGATGATCGCTACGACAGCCAGGGCCAGGAACACGCCGACAGCCTGCGAAACAAACAGGATACCGATCTGCATCGGCGTCAGGGTGACGATGAAGCGGCCGATATTGATGAAGGTCGCCAGCGCCAGAATGACCACCAGAGCCAGGATGGCAACGCCCAGCGGGCCCAGCAGAGTGGACAGCAGCAAGAGCACCGCCGAGACCAGGGTGACCCAATTGGACGCCACCAGATAGGGCACGAAGCCATCCTGCCGGCCCATCTGGCGCAGGGCGAGCAAGGCCGTGCCGGCCTGGGCAACGAACAATACGCCATTGATAACGATGGATTGCGTGGCGGCGCCCTTGGGCAGGGGTACGCCGATCAGCACCGGGCCGAAACCAGCCAGGCCAATGGCGATCACTGCGGCAATCAGGCTGCCAATAAGGCCGCGTTGGCTGAAATCGAACCAGGTGGATGCCTGCCGATTGCCCACCAGCAGGGCGAAGCAGCCGCGCGCGGCATTCATCAGTTCTTCGAGAAAGGTCGAGGTCGGTTGGGCCAAAAGCTGTCTCGGGGCTAGATGGGAGAAGCGGCGGGGTTGGACAGCATGTAAAGCGTCACTGGCATGGCGACAAGCAGCAGTACGGTCAAAACTGCAAAGGCAAGGCTCACACCGACACTCCAGAGCGTCGCGAGGCGCGCCAGGCGGTAGAGAAGATAGCCCAACGCCACCCAGAGCAGCAGCAGGATGGGACCACCGATCAGCGAGAGAAACGCGCCGACGATGAGATAGAAGACCAGCGCATAGGTTCCGGGGACCATGAGGTCGAGCATGGGCTGGGTGGATTTGAGCGCGGCCTTGGTGCCCTGGATGGCGAGGGCGAGCGCGGCCAGCGAAAGCCCCTGCACGATAAGCGCGCTGGCAATGCCGCCCAGGCCGGGCATGCCGATATTCATCGAGGCGAAGGCGATGGCGAGGAAAGCGAAGAAGAAATAGATGAGGATGGCGGTGACCAGCCCAGGGGCGGAAAAGGCGAAATGGTCGCGCCAGCCGGCGTCACCAAGCACAATCTTCCGCCAGCCGGCAAAGGCACTGGAAAGGGCCGCCCAGAGTTTCATGCCGGACCCGAGGCAAAAAACCGCGTCATGAAGGCGCGATAAATGGCGGTGAGGCCAGTGAGGTCTTCAAGGGCTATGTGTTCGTCGGCCTTGTGCATGGAGGGGCCGACCAGTCCACATTCGACCACCGGGCCATATTGGGCGATGAAGCGGGCGTCCGACGTGCCGCCACCTGTGGAAAGCTCGGGGCGGCGGCCGGTAACCGCCTGGATGGCGGCAGAGAGTGTTTCCACCTCGGCGCTGAGCGGGGACAGGAAGGAACGTGAAGGCGTGCCCGATATCTCGAAGCGCACCTTGCCCTCGCCAATATCGACGCTGGCGATACGGTCGCGCACCCATTCGGCCAGAGTATCGGGCGTCCAGAGATCGTTGTAGCGAATGTTGAAGCGGAGCGTGCCGCGCGCCGGAATGACGTTGGAAACGGGATTACCGACGTCGATGGTGGTGACTTCGAGATTGCTGGCGGGAAAATGCTCGGTGCCCTGGTCGATGGGCGCATCACTGAGCGCGGAGACAATGCGGGCAAGCGTGGGCAGGGGGTTGTTCGCCTTGTGCGGATAGGCGACGTGGCCCTGGATGCCCTCGACGGTGATGAGACCGGAAAAGGAGCCGCGCCGACCGATCTTGATGCTGTCGCCGAGCAAGGCTGCCGAACTGGGTTCGCCGACAATGGCGAAATCGAACGCGTGCCCCTGCCCCTTTGCCCAGGCCACGAGTTTGTCGGTACCGTTGATGGCGTCGGCTTCTTCGTCATTGGTGATGGCGAGCAGGATCGTGCCGGCGTCCGCGGGTATCGCGGCGGCGGCGGCAATGAAGGCGGCAATGCCCGATTTCATATCGGCGGCACCGCGGCCATAGAGCTTGCCATCGGCTTCGCGCGGCGTGAATGGATCGGCAGTCCAATCAGAGAGATCGCCGGGTGGCACCACATCGGTATGGCCGGCAAACAGCAGACGACGGCCGCTAGTGCCGCGAATGGCGAAGAGATTATCGACGGGGTAGGAGCCGTCGCCCTCAAAAAGCAGGCGAGTGGTGGCGAAACCCAGGCCGCTGAGCGCGCTATCGAGCAGATCGAGCGCGCCAGCGGCTTCGGGTGTCACCGAGGGGCAGGCGATCAGGGCCTTGAGAAGCTGGACGGGATCGTCCGCAGCAATGTCAGTCACGAGATAATCCCGTCCTCTGATCAGGCGGTGGCCGGATTGGTCACCGGGTCGTCGCCATATTGGTTGGGGCCGATAGTGCCGCGCAGGAAACCCAATTGCACCAGCATGTAAATGCCGAAGGCGGCCAGCGCCAGCAACAGGACAGAAAGCCAGGGCGCCGGAGACGGCATCATGACGCCGCCACCGATATCGGTAGCGGTGATGCCAATGCCTAGGGTCTGGATCACCGAACTCAGCAGCGACAGGCCAAGCAATATCTTGAGATCAAGGCCATTATTGGCACGATCCTGTCGGCGCTTGAGCGACAGGCAATAGCTCGGATAGAGCAGCAACAGAGTGACCAGTAGCGAGCCCCAGCCGGCACTGGTCGCGGTCGGCCCCAAGCCGACCAGGCCCAGCAGCAAGGTGAGCACGATGCCGGCAATGCCCAGGATGAGAATGCCGATCCACCAGGTCTTGCGCGACACGCGGCCGGTCGTGATGGTGTAAAGTGCCTGAAAATCCATGATGTCCCCCTCGAAATCATGCGCCCGGACGGGTTGCCCGGTGCGCATAGTCTAGTTCAGAGCGGGGCGCGATTCCTAGTCGCGCAGCAGGTCGTTGATGCCGGTCTTGGAGCGGGTCTGGGCGTCGACGGTTTTGACGATGACGGCGCAGTAGAGCGAGGGGCCGGGATTGCCGTTGGGAAGGGGCTTGCCGGGGAGACTCCCCGAGACCACGACAGAATACGGCGGCACCTTGCCGATATGGATTTCGCCGGTAGCGCGGTCGACAATTTTGGTCGAGGCGCCGATGAAGACGCCCATGGAGATCACCGCGCCCTCGCCCACGACGACGCCTTCGACCACTTCGGAGCGGGCGCCGATGAAGCAATTGTCTTCGATGATGACGGGGCCGGCCTGAAGCGGCTCAAGCACGCCGCCAATGCCGACGCCGCCCGAAATGTGGACATTCTTGCCGATCTGGGCGCAGGAGCCGACGGTAACCCAGGTATCGACCATGGTGTTTTCATCGACGAAGGCGCCGAGATTCACAAAGCTGGGCATGAGGATGACGCCCTTGCCGATATGGGCGGAGTGGCGGACGATAGCGCCCGGCACGGCACGGAAGCCGGCCTCGCGGAAGCGGTTTTCGCCCCAGCCTTCGAACTTGGTGGGCACCTTATCCCAATAGGAGGAACCGCCGGGGGCGCCTTCGATGAGCTTGTTGTCATTGAGGCGGAAGGAGAGCAGCACGGCCTTTTTGAGCCATTGATTGACCTGCCACTGGCCATCGATCTTTTCGGCGACGCGGGCCTGGCCGCTATCGAGCAGGGCCAGAGCGGTCTCGACGGCATCACGCACTTCGCCTTTGGTGGCGGAGTTGATCTCTGCGCGGGCCTCGAAGGCGGCATCGATAGTGGCGGCGAGATCGGCGTGCGACATCAGTTCAAATCCTCTTGGCATTTCGGAGCGGACCATAGCGGCGAGCGGGATGGTGTCAATCAGGCAAGCCCTTTTCCCGCCGCAAAGGGACGGCTAATCACTTGTGGCAAAGCATTTGCCCGAGGGAGCATGGCGTGGACAGAAGAGCAGTGACGATTGGCGTGGCGCTGGTTTTGGGGCTGGTGGCGAATAGCGCGCAGGCGGCCCGTATCCATGGGGAGGCGCCGGCCGCGTTGAGCGAGACCGATACTTATGCGCTCGAAACGGCGGCGGCGGCCTGCAAGGATGAGGACTTTAACGCGCTGATGGGCGCCATGGCGATTTCCGATGCGGTGCGGCTGAAATATAGCGCGCCGGAAATCAGCGTGGTGAAGGACGGGGTGACGAGCAGTGTGGCGAGCGCGGACTATGCCGATTTTCCCATCGGAATGATGGATTATTATTGGGTCAGCCGCGCCTCGATGCTGGCCTGGGACAGCAATCCGGATGTCGAGCTGGAATATCTGGATATGGAATTCAACCAGAGCCAGGCCAATCAATGGGCCGTGGACTGGCAGCATGTGCGCTTTGACGGCAATTCGGAAGGCGGGGACGATCAGGGGGAGATCGTGGAACGGATTGGCGAGCCGGGCGTGCTCAGTTTTGAGCCGTTTGATGGGTGCTGGCGGTTGATTGAGGATTATCGCGGGCAGGGTTGAGGCCCGGCGAGTCTGCTGAGGGATTGGAGTACCCCCTCCTAGCCTCCCCCTGATAGGGGGGAGGAACCCCCTTGTGGTTGGAACTCGATCTCACTCCAAGAGTGGAGAGATCCCTCCCCCTATCAGGGGAAGGTTAGGTGGGGGTATCCGCCAAGAAAGCTACTTCAATTCGTTCTTGGGGTAGACGCCAAGTACGCGGAAGTAATCGGTGAAGAAGCCGAGTTCCTCAAAGGCATGTTGCACGCCCACGTCCGAGGGATGGCCCTCGATATCGGCATAGAACTGGGTGGCCGTGAAGGCGCCGCCGACCATGTAGCTTTCGAGCTTGGTCATGTTGATCGAATTGGTGGCAAAGCCGCCCATGGCCTTGTAGAGCGCGGCGGGCACGTTACGGACGCGGAAGACGAAGGTGGTTTTGACATCGCCTGGCGCGGCTTCCTGCTGCTCGCGCGAGAGCACGAGGAAGCGGGTGGTGTTGTGCTCGGCATCCTCGATATTGGAGGCCAGCACGTTGAGGCCATAGATTTCGCCGGCAAACCGGGAAGCGATGGCGGCCACCGATTTGTCGGCCTTCTGGGCGACTTCGCGGGCCGAGCCGGCGGTATCGACGGCGTTGATGGTGCGGAAGCCGTGTTCGGAGATGAATTTGCGGCACTGCCCGAGGGCGACCGAGAGCGATTGCACGGCCTTGATATCGTCCAGCGTGGCGCCGGGAACGCCGAGCAGGTTCATCTCAACGCGAAGATAGGTCTCCCCGATGATGAAGAGGCCGCTTTCGGGCAGCAGGTGATGAATATCGGTGATGCGGCCGTAGAGGGAATTTTCTACCGGAACCACAGCGAAATCGGCCTTGCCGGTCTGCACGGCGGCAATGGTTTCCTCAAAGGTCACGCAGCCGATGACCTCGTCATGAGGGAAGACATTGGCGGCGGCAGCGTGGCTGAAGGCGCCCGGCTCACCTTGAAAAGCGATCTTTTTGGTCATGACAGGTCCATTGGTATCTCGGCGGGAGGCTTTTGAACCCCGGCGGATCGGGTGTCAATTCGGCCGCAGCCCGGCCAAGGTCACCATGATGGGGAGGAATTGTCGCAACCGGGCTTTGCCCTGTTGCACCTCACGCCCCTTTGCGACTATCTTCCGCGCGCGTTGGCCCGGCCGTTGAGGCGATTTCCTTGTGGGATAATCGAAAGTTGCGGGGCCGCAGCAGACGTCCGCAGGGGATGGACCGGCAGGAAGACCAAATGAATTCGTTCGAACTTAACAAGATCATGGGCGCCGTTCTGGGCACCCTGTTGTTTGTCATGGGTGTCGGTCTCGTCGCCGAAGCCATCTATCATCCCATCGAAGACCGGGGCCCGGGCTATGCCCTGCCGGAGCCGGTTTCTACCGAAGCGGCGGCGGAAGCCGGCCCGGCCGAGCCAGTTGTGTCGCTGGGCACGCTGCTGGCCAGCGCCAGCGTCGATCGCGGCGCAGCGGCCGTCAAGAAATGCCAGTCCTGCCACAATTTTGGCGAGGGTGACCCCAACAAGACCGGCCCGCACCTCTATGACATCGTGGGACGCCCCGAAGGCGGGGTTGCCGACTTCTCCTATTCGGATGGCATGAAGGCACATCACGACGCCGGCGACACCTGGACCTATGAGAATCTCAACCATTTCCTGACCAATCCCAAGGAATATACCCCCGGCACCAAGATGAACTTTGCCGGTGTGCGCACCCCCGAAGAGCGCGCCGACATCCTGGCCTATCTGCAGACGCTGTCGGCCAATCCGGTGCCGTTCCCGGCTGCTGAAGAGGCCGCACCGGCCGCCGAGGCCGCGCCTGCTGCCGAAGCCGCTCCTGCGGCGGAACCTGCTCCCGCAGCCGAACCCGCGCCAGCGGCTGAGCCAGCCCCAGCGGCCGAACCTGCGCCGGCGGCTGAACCTGCACCGGCCGCTGAACCCGCGCCGGCCGCTGAAGCCGAGCCGGCCGCGGATGCACCGGCCCGGATCAATACGCTGATGCCTCCCGGCTAGTTTGCCGAACTCAGTGTCCGCAATGACGGCTCGCAAGGGCCGATGATCAGGCCGCGTCCTCAACGGGACGCGGCATTGTCTTGCCGAAGGGGCGATTGACCATGCTGCTGCTGCACCTGTCTGATGTCGACGAGGCAAGCTGGGCGGAAAAGCTGCGCGCGGCGCTGGCGCCCTACCCCGTGGTGCGGCAGAGCGAGCCGTTCGATCCCAACGATATCCGCTACATCTTTGTGTGGAAGCCCAAGCCCGACGCCTTTGACGGATTGGACAGGCTCAAGGCCGTGCTGTCGCTGGGCGCGGGCGTGGATGCACTGCTCAAACACCCCAAGCTGCCCAATGTGCCGGTGGTGCGGTTCGTGGACGAGGACCTGAGCCAGCGCATGAGCGATTATGTGGTGGCGCATGTGACCATGCATCAGCGGCTCTACAGCCGCTTCCGGGCCGATCAGAAGGCGCGGCGCTGGAACCAGCTCTATCCTCCAGCATCCTCGCAAACCGCGGTGGGCATCATGGGCATGGGTGTGCTCGGCCAGGATGCTGCCAGCCGCCTCAAGCCGTTGGGTTTCGCGCTGCGCAGCTGGAGCCGCACGGCCAAGGCCATCGAGGGCGTGGAAGGCTTTGTTGGCCCCGATCAGCTCGATGCCTTCCTTGCGGGCACCGACATTCTGGTCAACCTGCTGCCGCTGACGCCCGAAACCACGGGCATTCTCAACTACGAGACCTTTGGCAAGCTTCGGCATGGCCGGCTCGAGGGCGGACCGGCGATCGTCAATGCGGCGCGGGGCGGCCATCAGCGGGAAGCCGATATCGTGCGTGCATTGGCCGATGGCACGCTGGGCGCGGCAAGCCTTGATGTGTTCGAGACCGAACCGCTGCCCGCCGAGAGTCCGCTCTGGGATATCGAGAACTGCTACGTCACCCCCCATATCGCGGCAATTTCCAGCGAAACGGCGGGGGTCGCCTATTATACGCGGATCATCGCCGAACACGAGGCGGGCCAGCCGCTGATCAATGTCGTCGACCGCGCGCGCGGCTACTGACGCGATTGTTATTGGCGTAGCGCCCTGCGGCTGATGGATTTATTGAACGTGACACAATCGAGTGTCACTGCGACACCGACTTTAGCCTTGGGGGCCGGATGAGCGACGCCACGACGCAGCAGCCGCAGAAGCTCAAATTCTACGACCGCCTGAAACTGGCGACCAAACACCGGCTAGCCGAACCCATTCTGGGGCTATTGTGCTTTCTTGAAGCCAGCATCTTGCCGATCTTTCCCGAGATCATGCTGGCGCCCATGATCATTGCCGACCGCAAGCGGGCTTGGCGATTGGCGACTATCTGCACGGTGACATCGGTGTTGGGGGGCCTGGCCGGCTATGCGGTGGGCTACTACCTCTTCGACACGATCGGACGCGCCATCATCGCCTTTTACGGCGCCGGCGATGGCTTTGCCTCGCTGATGCAGAGCTTTAACGACAATGGCCCGCTGATGATCCTGATCGGGGCGATTTCGCCCATTCCCTACAAGGTGGTTACGATTACCAGCGGGGTGGCCGGGCTCGATCTGTGGACCTTCATCTTTTATGGCCTGGTGGGGCGCGCCGCGCGCTATTTCGTGCCCTGCGGGCTGTTCTACTTCTTTGGGCCGACGGCCAATCACTTCATCGAAAAGCACAAGGCGCTGGCCGGCTGGGGCCTGGTAGCGCTGACCATTATCGGCTTTGCCGCAGCGCCACTGTTGTTTCCCAAGAATGGGGCGGAGACCGGAAGCGTGGTCGAAGCGATGGATATGACAACGCCGGATCCGATGCCGGAGGGCTGATCACCCGTCAGCGCTTCAGGTCCAGCCGCCAATATTGACCGTTGAGATCGGCGCCGAAGGAATGGTGCGGCTCTTCGCGTTCGAGGACGAAGCCGGCGCCCTGGTAGATCTTGCGGGCGGCGACCAGGCAATCCTGGGTCCAGAGCATGATGCTGGAATAGCCCGAGGCGCGCGAGAAGCGGATGGCTTCATCAACGAGACGCTTGCCGATGCCGTGACCGCGGAAAGCCGGCTCGACATAGAGCATGCGAAGCTGGGCAATTGTGGGGTCTGCCGCCGAAGGGACGATGAAGAGCGAGCCGGCCACCTGCCCGGCCATTTCGGCCACCCAGAGCGATTTGGGCGGGGTGATGGGCGCGGCTTCGTAATCGGCATAGATGCGGGCGATCAGCGCCTCGAATTCGCCGTTCCAGCCCTGCTCGAGATGGTAGAGCAGGCCCTGGCGGTGCACCAGCCAGCCCAATTCGCCGACCCGATGGGGCCGCAGGATGAGCGGTTCGGTGGATTCCGGCCCGGCCAGCATGGTCTGGATGCGCTGCATCGAGCCCACCAGATCACGGCGAAGAAAACTATCGAGCGGAACCAGCAGATCGGCTGCCGCCTGGTCGCTCATCTCGTTGAAGTTGCGATAGAGGCCATCACCATCCGGGGTCAGCGCCAGGGTGCTGGAGCGGCGATCGTCGCTATGGGGGAGTACGGCCAGCAGGCCCTGATCGACCAGACGCCAGACCAGGCGGCTTATCTGGCCGCGATCCATGCCCAGATCGGCAGCAAGAGCGGACGATGTGGTGCTGACGCGCTTGCCAATTTCATGGATCAACCGCGCCTCGGCCAGCGAATAGGGGCTTTTGTGCATGCCCTCGTTCAGTAAACCGATAATGCCGGTATAGAACCGGTTGAAGGTGCGGATAGCGGCGACCTGCGCGCTTTCGTCGGGCTTTTCAGCCATTAGAGTGACTCCATGTCGATAGTTGACATCGTCAATCAAATGGTTGTCAAAGTCAACTAAATTGCAGGATAGCGGTGCTTGAGCAGCCCATAGACCGCGCGGATGCCGTGGTCGGTGCCGCCCTGGGGCCGGCCAGGACGGGCCTCGGGAGCCCAAGCCATGATATCGAGATGGACCCAGGCCTTAGCCCGCGACACGAAACGCCGCATGAAGAGAGCCGCGGTGATGGAACCGGCAAAGCCGCCGCTGCCGGCATTGTTCACATCGGCGATCTTGGACGACATCATGGAATCGTAGGGCGACCAGAGCGGCATCTGCCAGAGCGGGTCATCGGCACGGAGGCCGGCGGCCATAAGGTCGCGAGCCAGGCTGTCATCGGTCGAGTAAAGCGCGGGCAGATCGGGACCCAGGGCCACGCGGGCGGCGCCGGTAAGGGTAGCCATATCGATCAGCAGGTCGGGGCTTTCCTCATCGGCCAGAGCCAAGGCATCGGCGAGGATCAGGCGGCCTTCGGCATCGGTATTGCCGATCTCGACGGTCAGCCCCTTGCGGGAGGTCAGCACATCGCCGGGGCGGAAGGCATCGCCGGCAATGGCGTTTTCGACAATGGGAATGAGCACGCGCAGCCGCACGGCGAGGCCCGCCGAGACGATGGCATGGGCGAGGCCCAGCACATTGGCGGCGCCGCCCATATCCTTCTTCATCAGCAACATGCCGGTGGCCGTCTTGATATCGAGCCCGCCGGTATCGAAGGTAACGCCCTTGCCCACCAGGGTTACTTTGGGATCGCTCTCTCGGCCCCAGCTCAGATCGAGCAGGCGGGGCGGTTGCGCGGCGGCACGGCCGACGGCATGGATCATGGGGAAATTGGCGGCCAGCAGGTCATCGCCGACAATGGCGGAGACGCTTATGCCGCGGGCCGAGGCAAAGTCGCGAATGACCTGTTCGAACGCGTCGGGCCCCAGATCATTGCTGGGCGTATTGACCAGATCGCGGGCCAGCACGGCGGCCTCGACGAGGCGGTCGATCTCGGCGGCGTCGGCAGCGGCGGGCGCAGCCAGGCGCGGCGCAGGTTCGGTTTTGCGATAACGGGCAAACCGATAGGCGCCGAGGCGGAACCCCACGGCGGCCAGGACCGGGTCGCCATAGGTGCCCTCGAGATGGTAATCGCCCTCCGGCAGATTGGCGCCGGCAAGACCCAGGATCAATGCCGGGCGGGCCGCCGGTTCGCCACTACCGAAAAGATAGCCCTCCACAGCACCGGCCTCCCCCGGCAGCGCCAGCAGACGCCCCCGCTGGCCGGCAAAGCCATTGGCCCGGGCCCAGGCATGCCAGGATGGCGCCAGGCTGGCAGCATCAAGCCGCCCCTCTTCGACAACGATGACGGGCAGGGACTGGACTTGCGACATGGCGGGCTCCGGCGCGATTTGCGGCTGCATTTGTAGCGGGCGCGCCCGTCGCTCACAACGGCTGAAACAGGCCTTTAACGGGGTGTTAGGGTTAATGATTTATTGCTTGTGGCGGGAGTGCCCCGGGGAGTGCCTGTCGTGCTGTCGTCATTGTTCCAACGGACCAAGCCTTTGCGCGTCGTGCTGTGCGCCGGCGCGGCGGCCCTGACGATTTCGGCATGTGCGTCCACCCGCAGCAATGGACCATTGCCGGATTATGCAGCGGCTCCGGCCGCGCAGGCGCAGCAGGGATTGGTGGAATTGACGGCGCGCTATCGCGCCAATCCGCGCGACAAGGCCACTATCATTCACTACGCCGCCGCCCTGCGTGCGGCCGGGCAGAGCGCACAGGCCGTTGCGGCACTCGAACAGGGCATCAGCCACTATCCCAACGACGCCGATATCGCCATTGCCTATGCCAAAGCGCTGACGGCGGACGGCCGGTTCGAGCAATCGCTGGGCGTGCTCGAACGTGTCATCCGCCCGGACGCGCCGGATTGGAACGCGCTTCTGGTCAAGGGGGCAGCGCTCGACCAGATGGGGCGCAACCAGGAGGCGCGCCAGGTTTATGGCCAGGCGCTGGCCATGGCGCCGGGCGAGGCCTCCATCGAGGCCAATCTGGGACTTTCCTATGCCATGACCAACGAGCTGGCGCTGGCCGAGCGGCATCTGCGCCGGGCGGCGCAAATGCCGGGTGCAAACAGCAAAATCCGGCAAAACCTGGCCTTGATCGTCGGCCTGCAAGGCAGGTTCGATGAAGCCCGAACCCTCTACGCCGCCGAATTGCCGCCCGACCAGGTCGAGAGCAACATGGCCTATATGCGCTCGATGCTGACCCAGCAAAACCGCTGGGATGCGATCGCCAAGGGCTAAGACCAGTCGACATTCAGCTTTTCTGGCTATTGGAGAGCCGGATCCGGCTCCCTCCCCTTGAGGGGAGGGTCAGCGTGTGGGCTCTGCGACGTCCACAAGCTCTAGGTGGAAGGCTCAGAGCCTCAGCCGCCCGCGGCGCCGCCGGGTCCGAAAACCTTGATCAGGGCAGGCGCCATGATCACGATGAAGAGCACCGGCAGAAAGAACAGGATCAGCGGCACGGTCAGCTTGGGCGGCAGGGATGCGGCCTTCTTTTCGGCCTCCATCATGCGGGCTTCGCGGCCTTCCTCGGCCATGACGCGCAGGGCCTGCCCCACGGATGTACCGTAGCGATCGGCCTGGATCAGGGCGGTCATCACCGATCTCACATTATCCAGCCCGATGCGGCGCCCCAGATTGTCATAGGCGCGGGTGCGGTCCTCGAGGAATGACAATTCGGCAGTGGTCAGGGTCAGTTCTTCCGCCAGCTCGGCGCTTTGCTGCCCGATCTCCTTGGCGACGCGCTTGAAGGCGTGTTCCATCGACATGCCCGCTTCCACACAGAGCAGCAGCAGATCGAGGCAATCGGGCCAGGCGCGGCGGATGGAGAACTGACGCTTGGTGGTGGTGTTCTTGAGCAGCAGCACGGGAAGGTAGGAACCCACGATGCCCGCGCCGATGGCAAAAACGAGACTGAGATAAAGCGGACGCTCGCCGGGCGCCAGCACCAGCAGGTAGAGGGCGGCGAGCAGGAATATTGCCAGCGGGGTCGCCAGGCGCGAGAACAGGAATGTGGTCAGATGCCCCTGCCCGCGATAGCCGGCCATGGCCAGCTTGTCGACGGTCGCATCGTCCTGGAAGGCCTTTTTGAGATCGAAGCGTTCGACCACCTTCTTCATGTAGGAGCGGGTCTCCCCGCTCCGCCGGATGGAGCCGCGCCCGTCCCCGCCATTGGAAGCAAGGCCGCGCAGGCGTGCCATTTCCTCGGCGCGCATCTTTTCGCGTTCCAGCGCCACGCGGCGGATGCGCGTCTTCATTTCGGATTTGACGATGAAGGAGGAGCCGAAGGTGTAGACGATGGCCGCTGCGGAAATGGCCGCGAGAATGGCGATGAGAGATTCGCGCTGGGTCAGAAGCTCAATGATGTTCATGGCGGCTCTCCCGGGCGATCAGAAGTCGAACTTGACCATGCGGTTCATGACAAAAATGCCGGCAGACAGCATGAGCGCCCCGACGCCCAGCCAGATGTGGCCCAGCGAGGTGGTGACCAGCGGCTCGAGATAGCGGGGCGAGACCAGGCTGACGAGAATACCCACGACGAAGGGCAGCGAGCCGATAATGCCGGCAGAGGCCTTGGCCTCGGAAGACATGGCCTTGACCTTCTGCTTCATCTTCTTGCGGTTGCGCAACACCCGCGCCAGATTGCCCAGCGCCTCACTGAGATTGCCGCCCGCCTGTTGCTGCACGGTGATCACGACCACGAAGAAATTGACTTCGGGCAGCGGTACCCGGTCGAGCAGGACCTGCACCGCCTCGGTCATGGACATGCCGAAAGCCTGCTGATCGAGCACGCGGCCGAATTCCGATTTCACCGGCTCCTTGGCATCCTTGGCGACGACGCGAATGGAGTCATTGAGGGGCAGGCCGGTCTTGACGCCACGCACAATGGCTTCGACGGCGTTGGGCAGCTCGTCCAGGAAGCCATCCTGATATTTCCGGCGCTTGCGGCCGACATACATGCGCGGGAGCAGATAGGCTGCGGCTACGGCGAAGATGGCGGCGAAATAGAACGGCACCTGCACAACGACCAGCACGGCAAACAGGACGACGCCCATGATGACGCTGTTGCGGATGAAGGCGGCGGGCTTGATCGTCATGCCGGCCTGGAACAGCAATTGGGGCAGCGTGATACGCTTCTTGGCATTGAGCGCATCGGTCTGCGTCTTGAGCGCCTGCTGCACCGTCTTGCGGCGCTGGTCGCGGCTGCGGGCGGCATCGATCTCCAGCCGGTTGACGCGCAAATCCCCCTGGAAGGCCTTGCGGCGCTTGTCGGCGCGACTATCCCCCAGGGCGGAAGGCACGAGCGCCAGGCCCGCGGCGCCGACTGCGACCATGGCCAGAATGATGAGCAGGAGCGTGGTCATGATGTCATGAATCCAACAGGTCGCGCTGCTCGACATTGGAGCGTTCAAGCGCTTCGACGAGATTGGCTTCCTCGTTGAAATAGCGAGCGCGCTCGGCAAATTGCGGCTTGGTGATGCCGGTCGAACGATGACGGCCGAGCAGCATGCCGCTCTGGTCCTCGCCCAGGATGTCGTAGAGGAAAACGTCCTGGGTGACGATCACATCGCCTTCCATGCCCAGCACTTCGGTGATGTGGGTGATGCGGCGGGAGCCATCGCGCAGGCGGGCGGCCTGGACAATGACGTCGATCGATGAGGTGATCATTTCGCGGATGGTACGGCTGGGCAGGGAATAGCCACCCATGGTGATCATCGATTCAAGACGCGAGAGAGCCTCGCGCGGGCTATTGGCATGCAGCGTGCCCATGGAGCCATCGTGGCCGGTATTCATGGCCTGCAGCAGGTCGAAGGCCTCGGGGCCGCGTACTTCGCCCACGATGATGCGTTCTGGCCGCATGCGGAGGCAATTCTTGATGAGATCACGCATGGTGATCTCGCCCTCGCCCTCAAGATTGGGCGGGCGGGTTTCAAGGCGGACCACATGGGGTTGCTGCAATTGCAATTCGGCGGAGTCTTCGCAGGTAATGACCCGCTCGTCCTTTTCGATGAAGGCGGTGAGACAATTGAGCAATGTCGTCTTGCCCGAACCGGTGCCGCCCGAGATCAGCACATTGGCGCGCACCCGGCCCAGGATGCGCAGCACTTCGGCGCCTTCGGTGGAAATGGAATTGTATTTGACGAGCTGAGGCAGCGTCAGCTTGTCCTTCTTGAACTTGCGGATGGTGAGCGCTGCGCCATCGATGGCGAGCGGAGGCGCGATGACGTTCACACGCGAGCCATCGGGCAGGCGGGCATCGCAGATGGGCGAGCTTTCATCGACGCGGCGGCCGACCTGGCTGACGATGCGCTGGCAGACATTCATCAGGTGAGCGTCGTCGCGGAAGCGGACATTGGTGAGCTTCACCCGGCCGCCCACTTCGATGTAGCAGCGCTGGGAACCGTTCACCATGATATCGGCAATGTCGTCGCGGGCCAAAAGGGGCTCGAGAGGACCATAGCCCAAAACGTCATTGCAGATGTCCTCGAGCAGGTCCTCCTGCTCGGAAATCGACATGATGATGGATTTGAGCGCGATGATCTCGGCGACGATATCGCGGATTTCCTCGCGCGCCGCGTCCTGGTCCATGGTGGCGAGCTGGCTGAGATCGATGGAATCGATCAGCGCGCTGAAAATGGCAGACTTGGTCTGGAAATAATCCTTGTCGCGCTGGGTATCGACCGGCATGCGGACGTCGAGCACTTCCTCGGACGTGCGCATGCGGGCGGCCATGGCATCGCTATCCACGCCCCGCCGCGGCGCGGGCGTTTCAGGGCGCAGCGGCGCAGCGGGAGCCGGACGCGTTTCGGCCAGGCCCGGCGTATTGCCCCCAAATGTCGTGCGCTTGCCAAACATGTCCGTCCTATCCGGCCGACCGCAAAAGATCAGGCCCGCTTCTTGAGAAACGAGGGCAGCTTCATCAGGCTGGCTGACTTGCCCCCGGCATGGGACACCTGCCGGCCAGTCACCTGCATGCCGATGGCCCGGTAGATGTCGTTGATCTTGTTGCTGGCCGCCACCTCGGCGATCATCTGCCCATTATTGGCTGCCGTACCGAACAGGGCAGCATCGAAGGGAATGGTGCCGAGCAATTGGCATTCGACCGAGCCGGCGAATTCGGCCGGGCTGATCTCGGGCCGGCGCGGCATGCCAACCTTGTTGAGCACCAGGCTCGGCCTGGCCTCGGTCGGGCGCAGGGCCTTGATGGTGTCGCTGAGATTTTTGGCATTGCGCAGATTGGCCAGGTCGGGCTCGGCCACGATGACGACTTCGTCCACGGTGGCGAGGGTATGGCGCACCCAGGCATTCCAGCCATGAGGAATGTCGAGCACCACGACCGGCATGGTGTTCTGGCTCAGCTCGATGATCTGCTCGAATTCGCGCTCTTCGAAATCATAGGTGCGGTCGAGCGTGACGGGCGCGGTCAGCAGGTTGATGTGGCTGGCCGCCTTGCTCATCAGCCGGTCCAGCATGGTCTGGTCGACCTTCTGATTGGCGAGCACGGCATCAGCCAGGCCATGGGGCGGATCCTGGTTGAAATTGAGCCCAGCAGTACCAAAGGCCAGGTCCATATCGAGAATGAGACTGTCCTGGCGCAAGGCGGTGGCAATGCCCCAGGCGACATTGTGGGCGACGGTGGACCCACCTGCCCCACCCTTGGCCGAAACAAAACCGATGGTACGGCCGATAGGGGCGCTGCCTTCGGAGGCGAAGAGATCGGTAATGGCAGAAACGATCTGGGCGGCGCTGGCAGGCAGCACGATATATTCGGAAACGCCCGACCGGATCAGCTCGCGATAAAGCGGCACGTCATTGACGTGGCCCAGCACAATCAGCCGGGTGGAGGCATCGCAGACTTCGGCCAGCCGCTCCAGCGCCACCGGGATTTCGGCCGGAGACAGAGCGGTTTCCACGACGATCAGATTGGGCGTGGGGTTGGACTTATAGGTTTCGACCGCGCCCTCGATGCCGCCATTGTGGGTGGTCAGCGCCACCTTGGACATGCGGCGGTCATGAATGGCGCTTTCGACCAATTGGGCCGTCTGCGAGTGTTCGCAGAAGGCCTGGATGGTGATCCGCGGAATGAGGCGCGCACCCGACGATATTTCGAGCGCGGTCTCGTCGCTTTTGCGGTTTTCGGGGGTGAGAAAACTCATTGTACTACTCTCAATCCAGCACGAAGCCGACAGAACCGTTGAAGCCGCCACGCATTTCGATATTGCCGCCGACCCCGTAATTGCGCTCCATCCGGCCTAAGAAGATCGCTTCCGCGTCGCTGGCGGCTTCAAACTTGTCAGTGGGCAGAATGGGCTGCTGGGTCATGGGCGCGGCCAGGTAGGGCGTTACGATGATGACCAGCTCGGTCTGGCTGCGCTGGAATTCGCGCGAGCGGAACAGCGCGCCCAGGATCGGAATATCACCCAGGCCCGGCAGGCCCGAAATCTGCTGGCGCAGCTTTTCCTGGATCATGCCGGCAATGGCGATGGTCTGGCCAGGGCGCAGCTCGATGGACGTCTTGGCGCTGCGGTTGTTGAAGCCTGGAATGACGTCGCCGCCAATATTGAAGCCGGTTTCGGCAACCTCGGACACCTCGGTTTCGATCTCGAGCCCGACCACGCCGCTGGACTTGATGGTGGGCGTGAATTTGAGCTTCACGCCGAAATCCTTGAGCGTATAGGTGCGGTTATTGGTGGCCGGATCGATGGCGGAGAGAATGGGAATCTGCCCGCCGGCGAGGAATTCGGCGGGTTCGCCCGAAATGGCTGTCAGGACCGGCTCGGCCAGGGTGCGGAGCGAGCCACGTTGCTCGAGCGCGCGCAATTCGGCCGAGAGGGAGACATTGCCCGCCGAGAAGCCACCCGTGATGCCGTTGGCCAGGTTCGACTGATTGCTGTTAATCCCGGCATTGAAATTGCCGATGGAAAGGCTGCCGGAAAGATTGATGCCGAGCTGCTTGACGGTGTCACGCGAGACCTCGGCCACGGTGACCTGCAGCATGACCTGCTGGGAGCCGGAAATATCGAGGATATTGGCGACGTTTTTTTCGTCGCCGGCAAATTGTACCGCCACGTCATGGGCGCGCTGCCGATCGTCGCTCGACAGGACAGTGCCGGTGAGCACGACGCGATTGGTGTCATCGCCCAGAGTGACGGATTCAACGCGGATATTGGAGCCCGGAATGACGCGGGCCAGCGCCTCCTGCAGGGCATTGCCGACCTGGGAGGGCTCCTTGATGACGCGGATATCGAGCACGGAAATGGTGCGGCCCTGATCATCGAGGAAGAAAATATTGGTATCGCCGCCCGATATGCCCTGCACGATAGCGCGGGTGCGGGTGCGCATGATGGCGGCTGCGACAGCGGGCTGGGACACCACCACTTCGGCAACGCCCGCAGGCAGATCGACGATGATCGACTTGTTGAGGTCGAGCTCCATCTGCCGCATGCCGCCATAGGCCGCCGCAGAGATAGTGATCTGCGCTTCCTGGGCGAAGGCTGGCTGGATCGGGGCGGCGCCAGCCAGCAGGGCCATGATGGCGGCTGGGGCAAGGAGCTTGCGAGACCGGCGGGAAAAGGATGTGAGCATGGCTGCCTCTCGCCCTATTGGGGCAACACTTGCGGCGCGGGGTCGCTGGCCGGCACATTGAGGGGAGGAGTGTAAACCGTATCGGGCGTGGAGAGGCCGGTTGCCACCGGCTGTTGCATGGCCTGGCCGAGGCTCGTGGAGCGCACGCTTTGTTCCTTGCCGAAGCGGATCAGCCGGACGGACTGGCTGGCGCCCGAATCGGCCACGCTATTGTCGTTGAAATCGACCACCGAGCGCAGGGTCAGGCTGAGTTCGCCCCTGGTGGCAGCATTGATCAAAATCTCGGCCTGCTGCGGAAACAGCTCAAGGGTTGCTATGGTCGAATTGTCGAACACGACGGGGGTCGGCGAACCGGTTGCTTCCTGCCCGGCCTCGGTGCCAGTGGCGCCCATTTCGCCCAGGCGCTTGCCGATGGCCAGGACACGCACATTGGACAAAATGACCTGGGATTGCTGGCCCATTTCAGTGGAGGTAGTCAGCACCACATCGACATGGTCGTTGGGCACGACGAAGCCGCCGGCGCTGGAGACGGCCGAAACGCCCACTGAAACCCCGCGCATGCCCTGGCTCAGCACGGCGGAGAGATAGCCCTGGTCGGACCGCACCAGCTTGGCCTCACGGATAGGCTCGCCGGGGAAGAATTCGAACCGCACCACCGCGCCGGTCAATTGGGCGGGAGCATCGGGCATGGCGGTGGCGGTGACATATTCGGGGCGAACCGCGCCCTCGGGCCAATCCTGCCATTCCAGGGTCTGCGCGGTCAGGCGCTCGCCGATACCAACGGCGGTCTTGGCCACCAGAACCTGGCTCTTGGGCTCGGGGCGAACCACCTCGCTCACCACCTGCTCGGGCGCCGGCCGCCCACCGCGCGTCACAAGAAATGCGGCTAGCCCGGCGGCAACCACAGCCACAAGGATCAAGATGAGACGCGCCGGCTTCATGCCACACTCCGGTTAGGACGGAGCCATTCTGGCCCAATTCCACACTAGTGAGTGTGTACCCAAAGGGTCAAAGTTTGGTTAACCGGGTGTTTGCGAGTTCAGTTAACAAGATGTAAATTTTAATGAATTTGCTGAATACTACATTCAGCCGAATATAGGTCATTTGATTTACTGAAACGGCACCGGCATCGGGCAGCGCTCTCTCAGGCAGAGAGACGTTCGAAAATGACCGAATTGGAATAGGTCAGCAGGCCCGCTGCTGCGAGTGCGACGCCGTAGGGAATGCCCGATTTGCTGTCATGGAGCCGTTCGAGCCAGCGATAACGGGCAAGAAATGGCGTGAGCGGCAACCTGCGCAGGGCCAGGATCAGCAGCGTCAACACGCCGCCCAAAACGGCTGCATAGACCAGGTAGGGCAGAGTGAGCCCGAAGCCGAGCCAGAGCGCGGTGGCGGCCGCGAGCTTGGCATCACCACCACCCACCCAGCGCAGGGCGAAAAAGGTAAAGCCGGCTACCAACACGATGAGCGCAGCGACCACATGCATGGCAAATTGCTGCAGCGGCAGATTGACGGCCATGGCCGTGATGCAGAAACCCACGACCAGCAGCAGGACGAGCTTGTTGGAAATGCGCATGGTCAAAAGATCGGAGGAGGCGGCAAAGGCCATGCCGAGCGGAAAAAACAGCAATGCAAGCGTGGCCATAGGAGCATCCCCAAAACGGCGTCATTCTGCCAATGCGCCGTGGAGACAATGCGACGGGCGGCGTTAAAAAACGACAAAAAGAAAAGGGGAAAGCGACAAGCACTTTCCCCTTTCCACTTGCTGCGGCACCGGAAGTCGACGCCGAGCCACAATCCTTATGGAGTAGTCGGAGCTGCGCCAGTAGGCACATCGACATTGTCGAGACGGGTGGAGATGCCCGTAAACAGCTCGCTGAGGCTGCCGCCCAGCAGGGTCGCAGCGCCGATGATGGCAACGGAGATCAGTGCGGCGATCAGGCCGTATTCGATTGCGGTCGCGCCGGACTCATCCTTGGCGAAACGTGCGAAAATATTCATTCCCAGGCTCCTTTTAATAACGTCATCGGGTGACGCCGTCGTTCGACACGTCACACATCGAACATGAGACAAAAACTAGTGGTGACTTGTTGCAATTGCGTTAATCGACGACCTGCCGGCAGGGGTTTTTTGGCCCGATTTTCGTATGATAATCAAAGCCTTAACAAAACGCTCGGCCTTTTACCTATCCGCGTATGATAAGTATAAAGAGAGGAACTACTTAAATACTTTGCTAAATGAAGTTTAAACGCGAATTTGAAACGCCGACTGGATGGTGGAACGGCCTGAAAAACCGGGGCTTCGGCCGTGTTTGCCAAAAATTCACCATTCCGGCGGAAGCTGGCTTTGTCGCTTTACATTTAGCCGGATCGTTTCATGCGTCTGTCCCTTGCTGCTTGTGCCGCCATCTGCCTGTCGCTGGTCGGCCCGGGGGTCAGCGCCGCCGATGGACTGCCGATAGATGTCAACGTCAATATGGCGCGGGTGCTGCGGATCAATTCGCCAGCCGCGACGGTTATCATTGGCAATCCGGGCATAGCCGATGTCACCATCCAGGACCCGCTGACCCTGGTGTTGACGGGCAAAAGCTATGGGCAAACCAATCTGATCGTGCTCGATGCCCAGGGCAGCCCAATCGCCGACACCATGATCGAGGTGAAGCAGATGCAGGCGGGGGTGATGACGGTCTATCAAGGGCAGAACCGGACCACGCTATCCTGCGCGCCGACCTGCCAGCCCATCATCATGCTGGGTGACGACAATTCCTTTACCGCACAAACCCTGGCTTCGTCGCAGGTCGTACAGTCTGCTGCGCAGTAAGCCGTTAAGCCAAATTTAACCTTCGGCGAGAACGGCTGGCCGATGCGGGCCGCCTGTAACAAAGGATTAGGCAAAAGTCCTTAGCGTGCCGGCGACTAACCGCATGTGGGCTCATGATCAAGTCAATCGCATCACTGCTCGGCCGAGCGTCGCCGGGGAAACGCTGGCGTGCCTTTGCACGCCATGAGGGTGGTGTGACCATAATCGAATTCGGCCTGCTGGCGCTGCCGTTCTTTGCCATCATGACGGCCATTCTGGAAACCTCGCTGGTCTTCATGTCCGGCCAGATCCTGGAAAGCGCGGTGCAGGATGCCAGCCGGATGATCCGGACGGGACAGGCCCAGCAGCGCGGCGACACGCTCGCCTCATTCCGCACCAATGTCTGCGACAGGCTTTATGGCCTGTTTTCCGATTGCTCGGGGCTTCATGTGCAGGTGTCGGTCGTGTCCAATTTCCAATCCGCAACGGTGGAGGCGCCGGTGGACTGGGCCTGCAGCGACGAGAATTGCGGCTGGACCAAAGATGAAGATTACAAGGCCGGGCAAGGATCGAACGTGGTCCTGGTGCAGGTCTATTACAAATATCCGGTACTGCTGAATCTCAACTTCCTCGGCGGCTCCCTGGGGCTCGCCAACCTCAATGACGGGCGGCGCCTTTTGGGCGCCGTGACCGTCTTCCGCAACGAGCCCTTCACATGATCGTCGCCTGGACGAAAACCAAACAATTACTGGCTCGTTTTGCGGCAGAACCGGCTGGCGTCGCGGCGGTTGAATTTGCGCTGGTCGTACCGATCATGCTGGTGGTCTATCTGGGGACCACGGAGGCCAGCGCGCTGATCACGATGGATCGCAAGGTGCAATCGGTGGCCGGCGCGTTGGGCGATCTGGTAGCGCGCGAGAACGCGACCATTTCCGGCGCCACATTGCAGGATTATTTCCAGGCATCCTCGGGCATCATGTCGCCCTATATGCCGACAGGCCTCAAACAGATCGTGACTTCGGTGCAGGTAATGGCGGATGGCACGACCAGCGTAGCGTGGTCGCGACCCTATACGACCGGCGACGCCGACGTGGTAGCGACGGGCCATGAGGTGGGTAAGCCCTATGCCCTACCCGCGGATATGACCGATATCGCCAAGGGCAGCTATGTCATCGTCTCGGAGGCCAGCTACAGCTATAAGCCACTTTTCGGGCTGGTTTTCGACCAAGCGATCGACCTTTATCGCGAGAGTTTCTACATGCCGCGCTTTGGCGAGCCGATCGCCCTGAACTAGGCGTTGCACGAGCCTGCTGCCCATGGCACAAGCCAACCAGCTTCCTTCCCCTGGTGATTTCCATGACCGATGCACCCGTCCCTGTTTTCGATCTCGGCGGCGTGTTCGTCGAGTGGAACCCGATGTACCTGTTCCGCAAGCTCTTCGAGAGCGAAGAGGACGCATTGTGGTTTCACCAGAATATCTGCACGCTGGACTGGAACCTCGAATTCGACGCAGGGGAAATCTATTCGGAAGGCGTGGCCAAGCTCATCACCCGCTTCCCCAAATATTGGCGCGAAATCCAGGCCTTCGATCTGCGCTGGAAGGAAACGCTGGGCGGGTTCATCCAGGGCACGATCGATATCCATGACGAATTGATCGAGCAGGAAATCCCCACCTTTGCCATTACCAATTTCTCCTGGGAGAAATGGGTCAGCTGCCTGGGCGAATGGCCCTTCCTCGAAAAATTCGATGGCGTGATCGTCTCCGGGCTCGAAGGGCTGGTGAAACCCGATCCGCGGCTCTATCGCGTGTTCTGCGAGCGGTATGGCCTGGCGCCAGAAAGCTGCGTCTTCATCGACGACAGCGAGCCCAATATCGTGGCGGCGCGGAAATACGGCATGCATGGCATCCACTTCAAGGACCCGGTCATGCTGCGCAAGGAATTGATTGCGCTGGGGCTGCCGCTCAAGGCGAAGTAGTTTTGGCCCCTTCCCTTCTCCCCTTGCGGGAGAAGGTGCCCGCAGGGCGGATGAGGGGAAGAAGGTTCATTTCGTGCCGTACATCCGATCACCGGCGTCACCCAGCCCCGGGATGATGTAACCCTTCTCGTTGAGATGGCTATCGATGGCGGCGGTGAAAACCGGCACGTCGGGGTGGGTTTCGCCGAAATGCTTGATGCCTTCGGGGGCGGCGAGCAGGCAGAGGAAGCGGATATTGTTGGCGCCGCGTTCCTTGAGCTTATCGATGGCGGCGGTGGCCGAATTGGCCGTGGCCAGCATTGGATCGACCACGATGATCAGGCGGTCTTCGAGATTGGATGGCGCCTTGAAGTAATATTCGACCGGCTCGAGCGTTTCGTGATCACGATAGATGCCGATATGGGCGACGCGGGCGGCCGGGACCAGATCGAGCATACCATCGAGCAGGCCATTGCCGGCGCGCAGGATGGAGGCGAAAACCAGTTTCTTGCCCTTGATGGCAGGCGACTGCATTTCGGCCATCGGGGTCTCGATGGGGATCATCTCCAGCTCGAGATCGCGCGTGACCTCGTAGCACATCAGATGGGCGATTTCGCGCAACAGGCGGCGGAACCCCGCTATGGAGGTCTCCTTGTTCCGCATGATGGTCAGCTTGTGCTGGATGAGGGGGTGATCAAGGACGGTCACGCTGCTCATGGGATCACCTGCTCTTGCCGCGTTTCCGAACCGCAAAACCGGTGGCCACTTTTGCTGGAAACGCTCGGGGGTTAAAGAAAGCTCTTGCCATGCCGCCCGGGCGCCAGACCGAGCCAGTGGGCAATGGTTTCGCCAATATCTGCGAAGGTAGAGCGAATGCCAATCTCGCCCTGCGACACGCTTGGGGAAAAGAGCAGAATCGGGATCTGCTCGCGGGTGTGGTCGGTGCCCTGCCAGGTCGGATCATTGCCGTGGTCGGCGGTGAGGATCAAGAGATCATCGTGCTTGAGTTTGGCGATCAATTCGGGCAGGCGGGCATCGAAATATTCGAGGGCCGCGGCATAGCCGGGTACGTCGCGGCGATGGCCATATTCGCTGTCGAAGTCGACGAAATTGGTCATGACGAAGGCTCGGTCGGCCGCCATTTCGAGGGCTTCAAGGGTCTTGTCGAAGAGCTGCGGCAGGCCGGTGCCCTTGATTTTGTGGGTGACGCCGTGACCGGCATAGATGTCGGAAATCTTGCCGATGGCGAAGACCTGATGGCCGGCCGCCTTATTGCGGTCAAGCAAGGTGGGCTCGGGCGGGGCAATGGCGAAATCGCGGCGATTGCCGGTGCGCTTGAAGCTGGCTGCATCCTCGCCAATGAAGGGGCGCGCGATGACGCGGCCGATCTTGAGCGGCGAGGTCATCCAGAAGGCGATTTCGCAGACGCGGTACAAGCGATCGAGGCCGAAATGGGTTTCGTGCGCCGCGATCTGGAAGACGCTGTCGATCGAGGTATAGACGATGGGCTTGCCGGTGCGGATGCTTTCTTCGCCCAGCTCGGCAATGATCTCCGTGCCGGAGGCATGACGATTGCCCAAGACGCCCGGCAATTCGGCCTTTTCGATCAGGTCGGCGATCAGATCATCGGGAAAGGTTGGGACAGTCTGGGGAAAATAGCCCCATTCGAAGGGGACCGGGACGCCCGCGATTTCCCAATGGCCGGAGGGGGTGTCCTTGCCTTTGCTGACTTCGCGGCCGACGCCGAAACGGCCGCCTTTGGGCGTGGCGGACAGGTTGGGCGGCAGGGTGCCGGTCGAGAGCTTTATCGCGGCGCCGATGCCAAGCGCATCAAGGTTAGGCACGTTGAGCGGGCCGCTGCGCAGGCCAGCGCGGTCGGCTTTGCCGGCGGCGGCGTGTTCGGCGATGTGGCCGAACGTATTGGAGCCGGTATCGCCATAGGCGGCAGCGTCAGGTGCGCCGCCAATGCCGACGCTATCGAGAATGCACAGAATGGCGCGGGGCATGGGGCTTACTCCGTTGGTGCGAGACGCGCGGCAATGAGATCGTGGCGCGGGGCGGCGTCGCCGAGGCGATAGGCGGATTTGAGGCGGTCGGTGGCATCGGCCGCCGAGGCTTCGTCGTGGGCATGGATGCAGGCGATAGGGGTCTGTGCGTCGGCATGGGCGCCGAGGCCCAGGAGGCGGTCGAAGCCGACAGTGTGATCGATGCTGTCGCTGGGCATGGTGCGGCCGCCGCCAAGGGCGACGACGGCCATGCCAACGCCCTTGGTGTCAATGGCGGCGATAGTGCCCTGCCCTGCCGCGAAGACGTCGCGGATGATGGGGGCGGGGGCGAGATGGGTGTCCATGTGCTCAACGAAATCGGCGGGACCGCCAAGGGCGGTGACCATGCGGGCGAAGCGCTCGGCGGCGCGGCCGCTGTCGAGCGCATCATCCACCAGCTTGCGGGCGGCGGAGACGGTTTCGGCAATACCGGTCATGGCCGCGAGTTCGGCGCAAAGGGCGAGGGTGACTTCGCGCAGGCGGGCGTCCTGGTGCTTGCCAGTGAGAAAGTCGACGGCGTTGCGGACTTCCAGACCATTGCCGGCGGCAGAAGCGAGCGGCTCGTTCATGTCGGTGATCAGTGCTGACGTTTTGAGGCCCGCGCCATTGGCGACAGTGACCAAGCTTTGGCCCAGATCGCGGGATTTTTTCAGCGTGGGCATGAAGGCGCCGGAGCCGGTTTTGACGTCGAGGATCAGTGCGCCCAGGCCAGCAGCCAGCTTTTTGGAAAGGATGGAGGCGGTGATGAGAGAAATGGATTCCACCGTCCCCGTGACGTCGCGGATGGCGTAGAGGGCCTTGTCGGCGGGGGCGAGGTCGGCGGTTTGGCCGATAATGGCGCAGCCGGCGTCCTTCACGACCTGGCGGAACAGGGCGTTGTCGGGGCTGGTGGTGTAGCCGGGAATGGCGTCGAATTTGTCGAGCGTGCCGCCGGTATGGCCCAGGCCTCGGCCCGAGATCATGGGAACGTAAATGCCGATGGCGGCAAGGATCGGCGCGAGCATGAGGCTGACATTGTCGCCGACGCCGCCGGTGGAGTGTTTGTCGGCCACGGGGCCATCGAGATCGGACCAATCGAGCACGGTGCCGCTATCGCGCATGGCCAGGGTCAGCGCGACGCGTTCGGGCATGGTCATGTCGTTGAAATAGACGGCCATGGCGAGGGCGGCGGCTTGGGCGTGGGAGACGCTGCCATGGGTGAAGCCATGGATGAAGGCGGCGATTTCGTCGGCGGAGAGGGCCTGGCCGTCGCGCTTTTTGGCGATGACTTCTTGGGGGAGGAAGACCATGGATGGCTCTTTTTGTTTAGGGGATACCCCCTCCTAACCTCCCCCTGATAGAGGGAGGGATCTCTCCACGCTTGGGGCGGGATCGCGTTTTTAGCTCTGGGCCGTCCCTCCCCCTATCAGGGGGAGGTTAGGTGGGGGTACTCCGATGCCCGATCACGCTCCGTATGGAATCCACACATTCTTGACCTGCGTCGCCTTGGCGAGGAAATAGTCGCCCTCGAAGCGTGGATCGGAGAGGTCGTAGTTGAGACCTCGGCTGGTCCAGGTTTGCTTCACATTGCCTGCTGACGCCTTTTCAACCATCGTGGAGGCCTCATGCGACCCGAAGAACCACATGGCATCAACGCCGTCATGTTCGGCCAAGGTTTTGGCGAGCGTATTGCTGTCACCGGTGACAATATTGATGACACCTGCGGGAATGTCCGACGTCTCAATGACCTGATAGAAATCGGTCATGCTCAAGGGGCTGACCTGCGATGGCACAAGAACCACCGTGTTACCCATGGCAATGGCTGGGGCCAGAAGGGCAATCGAGCCAAGTAGCGGCAGATAATCTGGCGCCACAATGCCGATAACACCGATAGGCTCAACCATCGCAGCGGCTATCGCCCTTGCGGGCGGATTGTGCACAGCGCCATCATACTTATCGGCCCAGCCTGCGAAGGCAAACAGTCGTTCAAGTGATCGCGCCATTTCAAGTTCGCCGCCACGACCGGTCTGCAACATCAGCGAGGTGAAAGCATCGTTTTTGCGGTATTCGAGATTTTCAGCGAGGTAGTAGAGCAACTGGGCACGAGCATGCGCAGATAGACCACTCCATGCGGGGCTTGCCGCGCGTGCCGCTTCAACAGCGTTACGAATATCCTTGCGGTTGCCCTCACCCACTTCGCCAACAAGCTCGCCTGACATCGTATTGTAGACCGGTCGGGAATAGCCGCTATCCGGTCTTGCCTGCTTGCCGCCGATATAAAGCTTTGCAGTACGATCAATGGAGTGGTCACCGAGGAGGGCCTGAACGGGCATTATCGGCTTCTTATGGCCAGTCATACCGGGTACTTGAGTGGCTGAAGTCACCTCAGCGATCCAAGCGGGCTTCAAATAGGCACTCATGCCTTCGCGGCCACCTTCGCGGCCGAAGCCGGATTCCTTGTAGCCGCCGAAGCCGACTGCGGCGTCGAAATTATTGGTGCCGTTGATCCAGACCACGCCAGCCTTGATCTTGGGGGCGATATCGAGGGCGAGATTGATGTTCTCGCTCCAGATGGTGGCGGCGAGGCCGTATTTGGTGTTGTTGGCGAGGGCCACCGCTTCCTCGGGGGTGCGGAAGCTCATGGCGACCAGCACCGGCCCGAAGATTTCTTCTGCCACCAGCGTATTGGCGGGGGAAACATTGGTGACCAGAGCCGGCTTGAGGAAGCAGCCCTTGGCGGGCACGGGACCGTCGGCCTCGTAAACCAATGCGCCTTCGGCCACGCCGCGCTTCATCAGATCGCGGATGCGTTCGACCTGCACCGGGGCGACCAGGGCGCCGATATCGATGGATTTGTCGAGCGGATCGCCGACCCGCAGGCTGGCCATACGGGTTTTGAGCTTGGCGATGAAACGCTCCTCAATGCTTTCCTGCACTAGGAGGCGCGAGCCGGCACAGCAGACCTGGCCCTGATTGAACCAAATGGCGTCGACCAGGCCCTCGATGGCGCTGTCGATATCGGCGTCTTCAAAGACGATATAAGGCGACTTGCCACCCAGTTCGAGGCTGAGGCCCTTGCCGGTGCCGGCTGTGACCGCGCGGATGGCTTTGCCGACTTCGGTCGAGCCGGTGAAGGCGATCTTGTCGATGCCTTCATGGGCGACGATGGCCTGGCCGGTTTCGCCCTGGCCCGTCACAATATTGACCACGCCCTTGGGCAGACCGGCGCGGTCGCAGATTTCGGCGAAGAGCAGTGCCGTCAGCGAGGTGAATTCGGCGGGTTTGAGGATGACCGTATTGCCGGCGGCGAGTGCGGGGGCGATTTTCCAGGCGAGCATGAGCAGCGGAAAATTCCACGGGATGATCTGACCGCAGACGCCATAGGGGACGGCATCGGGGAATTCGCGACTGAGGTGCTGAGCCCAGCCGGCGTGGTGATAAAAATGACGCGCTACCAATGGGATATCGACATCGCGGCTTTCGCGGATCGGCTTGCCATTGTCCATGGTTTCGAGCACCGCAAAGAGGCGGGAATGCTTCTGGATGGCACGGGCGATGGCGTAGAGATATTTGCCGCGCTCGTAGCCGGAGAGAGCGCTCCAGGGCTTGAAGGCGGCGCGGGCGGCTTTGACGGCGGCGTTGATGTCTTCGGCTGTGCCCTCGGTGATGTCGGCCAGCTTTTCGCCATTGGCGGGATTGTCTGACGCGAAGGTCTTGCCGGGCTTGGTCCATTTGCCATCGATGAAATGGCCGAACTTTCGGCCGTGGCTATCGAGCCAGGCGTTGGCCTGGTCGGGCATTTCGGGGGCCGGGCCATAGTCAAGTGTCTGAAAAATCTGGGCGATCTTGTTCATGTTTGGCCTCCTTCAGAGTGCCTGCATTCCGTGGCGGCGGGATTACCTGCGACGCCTAAACCATCGGCTGGCGGTAGTCCGCTGCGTAGTGTCCGGTTAGCCCGTGTTCCAGCTGGCGCTCTATATCGGTTAACAGACTGCTAGCGCCGAAGCGGAATAAATGGGGTTGAAGGTAACGCGTTCCGAGCTCTTCCTTCATCAGCGCCATGTATTTCAGCGCGTCGCCCGCAGTGGCGATACCGCCGGCGGGTTTGTAGCCGATTTCGATGCCGGTTTCTTCGGCGAACCAGCGGATCATGCGGATCATGGTCAGGCTGGTGACGAGATTTGCGTTGACCTTTTCCTTGCCGGTCGAGGTCTTGATGAAATCGGCGCCGGCCATCATGCAGACCAGCGAGGCTTTGGCGATATTGGTTTGGGTGGCGAGTTCGCCGGTGCCCAGAATGGTTTTGATATGGGCGTCGCCGCAGGCCTTGCGGAAGGCTTTGACCTGATCGTAAAGCGCCTGCCAATCGCCCCGCAGGACCATGCCGCGTTCGATGACGATGTCGATTTCCTTGGCGCCGTCAGCGACCGATAGCTCGATCTCCTTGAGCTTGGTCTCGAGCGGGGCAAGGCCATGCGGGAAAGCGGTGGAAACGGCGGCGACGGGGATGCCGGTGCCTTCGAGCGCGTTCACCGCGGTTTTGACGAAGCTATGATAGACGCAGACCGCGCCGGGCAGGATGCGCAGGCCGCCGATATCGAGTTTTTCGAGAATGTCGGTGCGCAGAGGGTGGCGTGCCTTGGCGCAGAGGCGCTCGACGCGGCCGTCGGTGTCGTCGGAATTGAGCGTGGTCAGATCGATCAGCGTGATGGCCTTGAGCAGCCAGGCCAGCTGATAATCCTTTTTGACGGTGCGGCGCGCGCCAATGGAGCCGGCGCGGCGTTCAAGGGCCGAGCGGTTCATGCGGACGCGCTCAACCCAATCGAGATCAAGTGGGTAGCCGGGATTGCGCTTATGCGGCGTATGAGGCGCCGGGGTATCGACGACGCGTAGGCTCATAGTTCCTCCACCAGCGCGGGTATGAGCTTTTTCAGCTTCTCAGCGCCTTGTACCGCCATGGTCTTGGTATGCTCATGGCTGATGTTTTCGGTCGAGAGACCCGCGCCCATATTGGTGATGGACGAGCAGGCCCACACTTTCATCCCCAGGAAGCGCCCGAGAATGACTTCTGGTGCCGTGGACATGCCAACGGCATTGGCGCCCAGGCGAATGGCCATCTGGATTTCGGCCACGGTTTCGAAGCTGGGACCAGAATACCAGAGATAGATGCCTTCGCCGAGCTTGATATCGAGCCGCTCGGCCAGGCCAAAAGCCTTGGCGCGCAGGTCGGGGGCGTAGCAATCGACCATATTGACGAAACGGCGGTCGGTGGGTTCGCCGATCAGCGGGTTCATGCCGGCATAATTGATGTGGTCAGACAGCAGCATCAGATCGCCTGGGCGGAAGCGCTCGTCGAGGGAACCGGCCGAATTGGTCAGCAGCAAGGTTTTGGCGCCGATTTCGGCCATGGCTTCGAGCGCGGGGCGCATGGCGGCGGCATTGCCGTGTTCGTAATAATGCTGGCGGCCGGTGAGGATGGCGACGCGCTTGCCGCCCATGGTGCCGATCAGCAGGTCGCGGCCATGGCCGGAGACACCGCCGCCAGGGAAGCCTTTGAGCTCGGAATAGGGAATGGTGACCTTGTCGGCGAGCAGGTCGCCAATGGCGGAGAGACCCGAGCCGAGTACGATGGCGGCAGCGATGGGCTCGTCACCGGCGATTTTCTTGATGGTCTTGGAGGCTTTGGTCATGGTGTGAATTCCAAAAGAAAGGGACCCCTCATCCGCCCCTGCGGGGCACCTTCTCCCACAAGGGGAGAAGGGGGCTCAGTGATTAATCAGCCGCCCGGTCACTTGCCCAGAAACTCGGGGCCAAAACTGTGCGGCAGCAGTTCGCCTAGCGTCATGACCAGCGGGGTGCCTTCGACGCCGTGCGAGATGACTTCGACATCGAGATCGGCGAATTCGCGGATGCGTTGGCGGCAGCCGCCGCAGGGCGTGACGGGGGCAGTACCGGGGCCGGTGACATAGATGCGCTTGATGCGTTTGCCGCCGCCAGCGATCATGGCGGCGATGGCGCTGGGTTCGGCGCAATTGCCCACCGGGTAGGCGGCGTTTTCGACATTGCAGCCGGCATAGATCTTGCCGTCATCGGCAAGGATGGCGGCGCCGACATGGAAGTTCGAATAGGGTGCATAGGCCTTGGCGCGAACGGCTTCGGCAGCGTCGAACAGGGTGCGGTCGGCCGGCAGTAAGGGCATGTCAGCGCTCCTTGGTATAGGCGACGCCGCCGGCCTTGGGCCCCACGGCCTTGCCGATGAAACCGGCCAAGAGGATCACGGTCAGCACATAGGGCAAAGCCTGGATGGCCTGGACCGGGATTTCCACCCCGCCCAGTCGCGCGCCTTGCAGGCGAATCTGCAGGGCATCCAGGAACCCGAAGAGCAGGCAGGTGAACATGGCGGGCACCGGCTTCCACTTGGCAAAGATCAGCGCGGCGAGCGCGATATAGCCCTTGCCCGCTGTCATGTTATTGCCGAAGCCGGAACCCTGGGCGATGGAGAAATAGGCGCCGGCAATGCCGCAGAGCAGGCCGGTGATGATCACCGCCTGATAGCGGAGCTTCACCACCGAAATGCCCGCCGTATCGACGGCCTTGGGGCTTTCGCCCACCGCGCGGAGGCGCAGGCCGAAGCGGGTGCGATAGAGCACATAGGCAGTGACGGCCACCATGAGGAAGGCGATATAGACCAGGATATAATGGCCTGAAATCAGCTCGTAATAGATCGGGCCGATGATGGGAATGCCGGCCAGTTCATTGGCGAAAGGCAGGGTGATGGGCACGAAGCGCCCGCCTTCGCCCAAAGGCGGGGTGCGGCCGCCCTGAGAGAACCAGGTCTGGCCCAGAAAGGTGGTCATGCCGGCGGCCAGCATGTTGATGGCGACGCCGGCAATGAGCTGGTTACCCTTGAGGGTGATGGCCGCAACACCCTGCAGCAGCGCGGTCGAGAGCGAGACGGCCATGCCGGCGGCAAGCCCGATCCAGGCGGAGCCGGTAATGGCGGCAACGGCGCCAGCAGCAAAGGCGGCGGCCAGCATCTTGCCTTCGAGACCGATATCGAACAGGCCCGCGCGCTCGGAATAAAGCCCGGCCAGACACGCCAAAAGCAGAGGTGTAGAGAGGCGGATGGTGGCGTCGAGAATGGAGAGGATGGCAGCAAGATCCATATCAGCTCTCCGTCTTGGTGGTTGAGGCGGCGACGGCGGCGGCCTTTTGTTCAGGCGAGAACAACATGAAAGCGCGTTCGAGCGAGGGGCGGAACAGGCCTTCCATGGCGCCGGTGAACAGGATCACCAGAGCCTGGATCACCACGATCATTTCGCGGGTAATGCCGGGAATGACGAATTGCAGCTCCTGCCCGCCCTGATAGAGCGCGCCGAACAGCACGGCGGCCAGCGCAATGCCGATGGGATGATTGCGGCCCATCAGCGCCACGGCGATACCGACAAAACCGGCGCCGGCGACGAAATCGAGCACCAGCCGGTTCTGTACGCCCATGACTTCATTGATGGCCACCATGCCGGCCAGCGCGCCTGATATGGTCATGGTGATCATGATCATGCGGGAATTGGAAATGCCGGCATAGCGCGAGGCCGTCGGGTTTTGCCCCAGGACGCGCATGGCATAGCCAAACTTGGTGTGCCAGACGAGGATATAGACCCCGATCAACGCGGCAATGGCGATGACTATGGAAAGATTGACCGGCGAATAACCAAAAAAGCCCATGAACTCGCGCAGCTGCGGCACGCGGCCGCCAACGGCGATGGTGGCCGATTCCGGGGCCATGGTGCTGGCGGGCTTGAGCACGCGATTGACCATGTAGACCATGAGCGCAGCGGCGATGAAATTGAACATGATGGTGGTGATGACCACGTGGCTGCCGCGCTTGGCTTGCAGCCAACCGGGCACGAAAGCCCAGAAACCACCCACGGCACCAGCCGCGATCACCGCCAGAGGCATGGCCAGCAGCCAATGGGTCTGGTCAAGCGCCAAGGCCACGACCACGGCGCCGAGGCCGGCGACATAGGCCTGGCCATCGCCACCAATATTGAACAGGCCCGCATGGGCGGCGACCGCCACGGCCAGCCCGGTAAAGATGAAATTGGTGGCGTAATAGAGTGTGTAGCCGACGCCTTCACCATAGCCAAAGGCGCCGTAAATGATGACCTGGATGGCGTGGAACGGGTTTTCGCCGACAAACAGCACGACCAGGCCGGAGACGATCAGCGCCAGCAGCAGATTGATGGCGGGCAAGAGGGCGACGTCGGCCCAGCGGGGAATGGGTCTGCGGGCGCTCATGATTTTGCCGCCTCGTTATGGTGGATGCCGGCCATCATCAGGCCCAGCTCGCCTTCGGTGGCGGTGGCGGGATCGGCTTCGCCCACAATGACGCCGTCAAACATGACGATGATACGGTCGGCCAGCGAGCGGATTTCGTCGAGTTCGACCGAGACGAGCAGGATGGCCTTGCCCTCGTCGCGCATCTTGATGATTTCGTTATGGATGAATTCGATGGCACCGATATCGACGCCACGGGTGGGCTGGCCGATGACCAGCACGTCGGGATCGCGCTCCATCTCGCGGGCCAGCACGATCTTTTGCTGATTGCCGCCGGAAAACAGCGAGGTTTTCAGATTGATATTGGCGGGGCGCACGTCGAACAGTTTGACATGTTCGGCGGCGCGCTTTTTGGCGGCTGATATATCGAGGAAGGGCCCCTGCCCGTAATCGGGGCTGTTCTGGTAGCCCAGAATGGCATTTTCCCATTCGGAGAAATTGGTGACGAGACCCATGCGCTGGCGATCCTCGGGCACATGGGCAAGGCCGGCGGCGCGGGCGCGGGCGGCGCCGTCATCGCCCTTGAGCGAGAGCGCATTGCCATTGAGGATGACATTGCCCGATTTCTGGTCGCGCATGCCCGACACGGCTTCGAGCAATTCAGTCTGGCCATTGCCGGAGACGCCGGCAATGCCGACGATTTCGCCGGCGCGGACAGATAAGCTCACATCCTTGACGCGGGTAATGCCCATATCGTCCTTGACGACGAGGTTCTGCACTTCAAGCAGGGTCTTGCCGGGCTTGGCTTCGCCCTTTTCGACGCGCAGCAGCACGCGGCGGCCGACCATGAGTTCGGCCAATTGCTCGGGGCTGGTCTCGCTGGTCTTGACGGTGGCGACCATCTGGCCCTGGCGCATGACCGACACATTGTCGGTAATGGCCATGATTTCGCGGAGTTTGTGGGTGATCAGGATCACCGTCTTGCCCTGTTCGCGCAGGGTGCGGAGCACGCGGAACAGGTCGTCGGCTTCCTTGGGGGTGAGGACGCCCGTGGGTTCGTCGAGGATCAGCGTTTCAGCGCCGCGATAAAGGGCTTTGAGGATTTCGACGCGCTGCTGCTGGCCTACCGAGATATCCTCGATAATGGCGTCGGGATCGACCTCGAGGTCGTATTCATGCTCGAGCCGTTCGAGCTCCTTGCGGGCGCGATCCAGGCTTGGCTTGAGGAAGCCGGAATCCTCGGCGCCGAGCACGATGTTTTCGAGCACGGAGAAATTGTCGACCAGCATGAAATGCTGGTGCACCATGCCGATGCCCAGCGACAGCGCATGACTGGAATCGGTAATGGCCTGCACCTGGCCGTTGACGCGGATGGTGCCGCTATCGGCGGTGTAGAAGCCATAGAGAATGGACATCAGCGTGGACTTGCCGGCGCCGTTTTCTCCCACGATGCCGTGGATGGTGCCGCGGGCGACGGATAGATCGATGTCCTTATTGGCGTGAACCGCGCCAAATCGCTTGTTGATCTTTTCAAGCTCGATCGCCCAGCCATTGGCTGGTGCCGATGCAGCGGCCGTTTCCGGCCGCTGCGGGTTCATGTGGTCCTCACTCATCCAGCGTCGCTTAGAGCGGGCAGGTCGAGTCGGTGGTGTAGTCGTGGACCGTGATCTCGCCGGCAATGATCTTGGCCTTGTAGTCTTCGGCAGCGGCGATCATTTCGGGGGTCAGCAGGGCCTTGTTGTTGTCGTCGACCGAATAGCCGACACCATCCTGGGCCAGGCCCAGAACCGTGAGGCCGGGCTTGAAGGTGGCGTCGTCGGCTGCTTCCGTCAGCGCATTCTTGACGGCAACGTCGACGCGCTTGACCATGGAGGTCAGCACCGAGCCGGGCTGCAGATAGTTCTGATTACTGTCGACGCCGATGGAGAACTTGCCGGCATCCTTCATCGCCTGCAGCACGCCCAGACCCGAACCACCAGCGGCGGCGAAGATCACGTCGGCGCCGGCATCGACGCCAGCCTTGGCCAATTCGCCGGCGGTAACCGGGTCATTCCAGGCGGCGGGAGTGGTGCCGGTATAGTTTTCGATCAGCTTGACGTCGGGATTGGCAGCCTTGGCGCCCTGGGCATAACCGCAATAGAATTTGTGGATCAGCGGAACGTCCATGCCACCGACGAAACCAACAGTGCCGGTTTCGGACTTGAGGGCAGCGAGCACGCCGACGAGGTAGGAACCAGTGTGCTCATCGAAAATGATCGACTGCACATTGGGTGCTTCCACGACGGTATCGATCACGACGAAATTGGTATCGGGGAATTCAGAAGCAACGGCGGTGAGCGCAGCGGTCCAGGAGAAGCCTGCCATGACGATGGGATTGGCACCCTGACCGGCGAAGCGGCGCAGGGCCTGTTCGCGCTGGGCGTCGTTCTGCAGTTCGAGATCGAGGAAGGAACCGCCGGTTTCGGCCTTCCAGGCCTCGGCACCATTATAAGCGGCTTCGTTGAAGGACTTATCGAACTTGCCGCCCAGATCGTAGATCACGGCCGGATCGGCCAGCGCGGCGCCGGTCAGCATGGCGCTCAGCGCGACACCGCCTGCAAGGGCCTTGGTGAACATGTTGAATTTCATGAATAGTCTCCCTGTATCGCACATGAGCGAAGGCGCTTGCAGCCAACGGACAATCCCTGTGCGCTAAAAGGGATACAATCGTGCAAATGAGGCGCCCGCAAGAGGGAAAAAGGCAATTTTTTCCGATTGGTCAAAATTTGGGCGCATAGTCCACAGGCTAGGCGGCGTGGGTGATTCCGCCTGCCGGAACGCGCCCCTAGCCAGGGCTCAGCAGGGAAGCGAAGAGGTCGGCCAAGTTGAGATCGGCATAAAGGACCGCCAGCACGGCAAGCGCGGCAATGGCGAACAGAGCGAGCGTATCACGAGTGGGGGCGGTCATGGCTGCAATTTGGCTGGTATTTGAGGGGCTTTGTTAGACTCTCAGTAACCCGGAAAACGACGGCCGATTGTGATGGTTTTGCGGCAGATCGGGGCGTGGTTAGGGATGTGTTAATCCAGCGGCAGGGGCGTGACCCTGAGCGCCCATGGCGGCAGCGAAGCGCTCGAAGAAACCATCGATGACCTTCTGGGCGGAATTGCCGATAATGGCCTTGCCCAGTCTCATGATCTGGCCGGAGGCACCGCCCCGGGCGGTGAAAATCAGGTCGGTCTTGTGCTCATCGGCATCGCTCAGCACGATATCGGCCGCGCCCTCGGCCAGCCCGAGCAGCCCCCCCTTGCCCCGGCCGGACAGGGTATAGCTTTTCGACGGCATGACATTGGAGAGGCTCAATTCGCCCCTGAACAGGGGGTGGACCACGCCGAGATTGACCTTGATCTCCAGATCGAGCGTTTTTTCGCTGGACCATTCGATTTTATGGCAGCCCGGAATGGCGGCCTTGAGCATGGCAGTATCGTTGAGCGCTGCCCAGACTTCGTGCCGTGGCGCAGCGATAATATAGTGGCCGCCAAAATCCATTATCGGGCTCCTGCCGGACGTGTGGGACGGACTGCCCCAATGTGGCCCGAATAGGCATGGAAACAAATGCTTGCCAGCATCGCCGGTCCACTCTTTACGTGCGGCTTTTTCGCACCAATATGGCCTAAATAGTTGTGTCGCATGCGTGTGGCAATTGTCATGATGCAGCGCAGGGTCAATCTATGACGGCGAGGCACGCATTCCGCCGCATCGGCGTCAGATCACGGGGAGCAATAAATGGCCAACGAAGTCACCACCGCACAGGCAAATACGGTCGTATCGGCCATTGCCGAGAAGCCGTTGCAATATCTGGACAAGGCGGTCGGAGCGATCCGCGACCTTGGCATCTGGCCCGAACAGCAGGGCGAGCAGCCGATCACGGGCCTGCTCAGCCAGATTACCGAGCTGGACGAGACCCGCGTGGTGCTGATCGGCCGCACGCTGAGCCAGGCGAGCGCCTTCAACGAGGTGGTGCGTGAGCAGATCGCCGCCATGAAGATCGGCGAGCGCTACGAAGAAATCACCAAGGGCTTCGACTCGATCCGCGACGATGCCAAGGGCATGGTCGACCAGCTTTCGGACAACAAGATCGACCTGCTCGAGCGCGCCTCCAATGTGTGGATGAAGGTGAGCCGCGGCGATATCGCCACGCGCTTCAATAAGATCCGCGACGTTTACCTGGACGTTACTCGCGACACCAAGGACCAGATCGAGCGCGAGCAGACGATCCTGGAGGCCTATCGCGATTTCCGCGGCGCGCTGAAACAGGCCGAGGTGATGGCGCTCGAAGTACTGGGCACAGCTGAAAAGCGGCTCGAGGAGAAAAAGAACATCCTGCAGACCTCCTCGGCTGCCGTGGCCGCCTATGCCGGCACGACCCCGGCTGACCGCGCTCGCCTCGAAATGGACCGCGACGAAAAGCTGCGCGAGATGCAGAACGAGGAAAAGCGCTACCAGATCGCCAAGGACCTCTCGGACAATCTGACCATTTCCTACAATACCTCGGAAGTGGTGATGGCGCGGCTGATGCAGACCACCAATGCCAAGGAACGCGTCTATCAGCAGTCGATCAGCTTCTTTTCCACCAATGAAACCGTGCTGACGGCGCTCAGCGCTTCGTTCACCGGCATGTTCGGCCTGCATGAATCGACCGAAACGCTCAATGCGATGAAGGAAGGCATGAGCAAGAGCCTCGAGACCCTCAGCGAAATCGGCGACAAGGTGCAGGAAGAGGCCGTCAAGGCCGGCTACGGCCCCACGGTGCGCGCCGATGCGGTCAAGAAGCTCGTCGACTCGGTGGTCAACTTCCAGGAAAAGAGCCGCACCATCATCAACGAGATGCGCGTGGCCTCGACCAAGAATTCGGCCGAAATCCGTGACGCGGTCGAGGATGGCAAGCGGCGCCTGGCGGCTCTGGCCGCCGATGGCAATGCCCTGTTGCTCGAAACCAAGAACTGACGAGGGCACTCGCATAGGTGAGCGCAAACCATGAGTGACGTGACAGCGAAGCCCGCTGCGCCCCTCGACGAAGTGATGCTGGCGATGGACGTGGTGGATACACTGCGCCATCGCCAGGACTTGGCCACGCGCGAACTCGACGGCGTTGCGCGCGAGGCGCAACTGATCGACAAGCTGCGCGAGATCTATCACCAGCAAGGCATCGAAGTGCCCGACCACATCCTCAAGGAGGGTGTGGCGGCGCTGGCCGAGAGCCGGTTCGTCTATGACCAGCCCAAGCCGAGCTTTGGCACTACGCTGGCAAAGCTTTATGTGAGCCGCAAGAAATGGGGCAAGCCGGCCATGGCCGTGCTGCTCGCCCTGGTGGTGCTGGGCATCGGCTATTTCGGCGTGTGGCGCCCCTATCAGGCGGGACAGGTCGAACAGGCGCGGGTGGAACTGGCCGAAGGCCTGCCGACGCAGATGGATGGCCTCTACCAGACGATTTTCGAAGAGACCAAGGTGCAGACGGCAGTAGTGCAGGCCGAGGCCCTGCGCAGCCGCGGCAAGGCCTTTGCCGCCGAGGGCAATCGGCCGGGCGCAGAGCAGGCGGTGACGGACCTGACGGCGCTGCGCGACAAGCTGCGCCAGCAATATACGCTGCGCATCGTCAACCGCCCCGATGTGCAATCGGGCTTCTGGACCTTTCCCGAGGTCAATACCGACGCGACCAATTACTATGTCGTGGTCGAAGCGCTCGACCCATCGGGCACTGTGCTGAGCCTGCCCATTCTCAACGAGGAGAATGGGGAGACCGAGACGGTCAATATCTGGGCGGTGCGCGTGCCCGAGGTTGTCTACAATGCGGTGGCTGCCGACAAGCGCGACGACGGCATCATCCAGGCCAATGAAGTTGGCCGCAAGGCCGATGGTTTTCTCGAGGTGGAATATAACATGCCCGTTCTCGGCGGCGCGGTGACCCGGTGGTGACGCAATGAGCCTGCGCGGACCCGAAGCCCTGGCCTCGCTCGATGAGGCAATGCGCGACATCCGTCGCGAAGAGGACGAGATTTCCAAGCGCCTGGCCCGTTCGGGAGAGCGGGTGGGCAAGATCCGCGAGAGCGAGGCGGAATTGTTCCGTCAACTCGCCCAGCTCCGGCTCGACCCCAGCGTGCAGGGGGAGCTGGACGGGCGGATATCGACGGCGGAGGCCAAGGCCCGCGACATGCTCAAGAGCCATGCGCAGGACCTGAGCAAGGCCGAGCAGGCCGCGGCCGATATCGACGCGACGCTGGCCCGGCTCACAACCGAACGCGCCGGCGCGCTCAAGGAGCTGGAAGGCCACCAGGCCGAGCTCAAGGCGTTGGGCGATAAGCTTTCGGCCAGCATTGCCAAGGAGCCGGCCTTCGCGGCCAAGCGGCAGGCGGCGCAGGAGTTGGCCGATATTGCCAACCAATCCATGCGCAAGACGGAACAGGCCGAGACCGACCGCGAGGAAAAGGGCAAGCCCTATCGCGACGATCCGCTGTTCATGTATCTGTGGGAAGCGGGCTACGGCACGTCCAATTACCGCGCCAACAATCTCATCCGCTATTTCGACGGCCTCGTTGCCAATATTGTTGGCTTCGCCAAGGCGCGGCCGAATTTTGCCATGCTGAACGAAATTCCGCTGCGGTTGCGCGAGCATGCCGAGCGGCAGATCGAGGGTGCCAAAGCGGCCGAGGCCGAACTCGAAACGCTCGAAACCGAGGCTATCGATGCGGCGGGCGGCAAGCCGATCCGCGCGGCGCTGACCAATGTGCAGCAGCGGATCGATGCTTTCGACGCCGAGATCGTTGCCACCGAAGACCAGCGCGACCAGACCACCCAGACGCTGGGCGTACTGGCCGAGGGGAACAACCCGGCCTTTGCCAGCGCGCTGGCGGAGCTGGCCAATGCCCTGGCGCGCGAGGATATTCAGACCCTTCTGGCCGAGGCGCGGCGCACGCGCACGGGCCAAGACGATACGATCGTCGCCCAGATCGACGATGCCCGCGCCCGCGCCAAGGACGAAGAAGACGAGACGCGCGACCAGAAGGAGCGCCTCAAGACCCTGGCGGCGCGGCGGCGGGAGCTGGAAGACATCCAGTGGGAATTCAAGAAGCAGCGGTTCGACGATCCGCGCTCGACCTTCCGCGAAGACCGGCTGGTGGGCGACCTGCTCAACGACTTCCTGCGCGGCGGCATTTCGGCGGCGTCTTACTGGGACCAGTGGCGGCGCAGCCAGAACTGGAGCAGTTCATCCGATTGGGGCGGGGGCTTGGGCTTGCCCGATAATGGCCGGCAGCGCTCCAATACACCCTGGCCGCAGGGCGGAGGCTTTCAATGGCCTGATAGCAGCTTTGGCGGCGGTTCGAGCCGCAGCAGCGGCAGCAGCCGGGGTGGCTTTGGCGGCGGCTGGGGCGGTGGCGGCAGTTCTTCGGGCGGCGGCGGGTTTTCGCGGCCCCGGACGGGGTCGAGCGGCACGCGCAAGCATGGCGGGTTCAAGACGGGCGGCGGATTTTAGGCTCCGCCACCCGGTTCGATATCAGGCCGGATTGACGAAGTTGAAGACCGCCTCGGTATTGCCAGTGGCTTCGGCGAAGCGTTGGCGGTGGACGCGCTGGACCAGAACTTCCCCATTGGCCGGGCCATCGGTCAGCAATTGCATGGTTTCAGCGATATAGGCGTCGAGCGGCATGGCGTTGGGATCATTGGCCTGGCGCTCGCCTTGCAGATAGGTCTGCACATAGGGCGGGGCGAGTTCGATGACTTCGACGCTGGTGTTGCGCAACTGGTAGCGCAGCGACATCGTATAGGAATGGATGGCCGCCTTGGTGGCGCTATAGGTGGGCGTTGAGGCCTTGGGCACAAAGGCGAGGCCCGACGAGACGGTGAGAATGGCCGCGCTGGCCTGTTGCTGCAAATGGGGCAGCAGCGCCGCGGTCAACCGGATCGGCCCCAGAAGATTGGTGGCAATGGTGTCTTCGGCGATGGCCAGATAGTCGGGCCCGGCGGTGACGTCCTCGTCCCGCATGATGCCGGCATTGTTGATGACGATATTGAGCGCCGGGTAAGCGGCAACTGCGGCTTGTGCCAACGCCTCGATGCTGGCCCGCTCATTCATATCGACAGAGATGGCGGCCATGCCGGGATTGGCCGCCGCGACGGCGTCGAGCATGGACTGGCGGCGGCCGGCGATGATGACCTGATTGCCCTGCTGGTGAAACGCTTCAGCAAGTGCCCGGCCGATGCCCGAACCGCCGCCGGTGATGAGGATGGTATTGCCGGTCATGCGCATGGCGAAAATCTCTCTCTTTGGTTGCGTGCAGCAGAGATATGCCTGATACTCTTCAAACGAAAGTAGGCGCTCCAAAGTTCGATACGCACCCAAAGGAGAGTGTCGGTGACAAGCCAGTTTGCGGCCACACAAAATGACGATCATCTGGAAAAAACACTCGATCCGGTGATCGGCGCGCTGGTGCGCGACATTATCGGCAAGGTGGCCGATAAATGGACCATGCTGATCCTGGAGGCGCTGGACCAGCATGGTACGCTGCGCTTTACTGAGGTGGGGCGCCAGGTTGGCGATATCAGCCAGAAGATGCTGACCAAGACGCTGCGGCAGATGGAATATGACGGGCTGGTGGAGCGGGAGGTGCATCCCGTCATTCCGCCACATGTCGATTACCGCCTGACCGAGATCGGCCGGGAACTCAGCGACGCTTTTTGCGGCGTATGGATCTGGGCGGAGCGGTATCAGGCGCAGATTGAGGGCGCACGCCAGGCGTTCGACAAACGCAAGGCGGGCTAATTGACCGGCGGGGACGCCATCAGCTCCCAGACATTGCCTTCGGTATCCTCGAAATAGGCCGAGTAGCCCCATTCCGATTGGGTGCCGGGTGTGATGACCGAGCCGCCGGCGACCAGGACGCGATCGAGAATGGCGTCGACCGCTTCGGCGCTATCGGCCTTGTGGCTGAGCACGAAGCCGGGTGTGCCTGCTACGGCGACATCCTTGCCGGCGGTCTGGGCGATCTGGTCGCGAGGGAAGAGCACGAAGGAAAAGGCGTCGTCGAAAAAGAAGGCGACATGGTCCTCCCCTGCCCCGATCTGCTCGTCGGTAATGTCGAAGAGGGCGCGATAGAAGGCGAAGGCCCGCTCCAGCTCGTCGACGCCAATGGTGATGATGGAAATCGACGGCTTCATGGGCGGCTCCGGTTGGTTGGGTCAGATGTAGCAAGTTGGGCGCTTGGGGTCACCTCCCCAAGCATTTGGGGCTCTCTGGCTACTCGTAATAGACGCTGATGCGCTGGCCGCCGATGTCGTGGACCTTGATGTCCATGTCGTAGATGGCGGAGAGCACTTCGGGACGGATCATTTCGGGGGCCGGACCCTGATTGGCGACTTTGCCGTCTTTCATGGCGACGATGTAGTCGGAATACCAGGAGGCGAAATTGATGTCGTGCAGGACCAGCACGACGGTCTTGCCCAATTCATTGGCGGCGCGGCGGACCAGTTTCATCATGCCCATGGCATGCTTCATATCGAGATTGTTGAGCGGCTCATCGAGCAGCACGTAGTCGGTATCCTGGCAGAGCACCATGGCGACGAAAGCGCGCTGGCGCTGGCCGCCGGACAGCTCGTCGAGGAAGCGGTCGGCCAGGTCGGTGAGGTTGAGATAGCTGATGGCGTTGTCGATATGGGTCTTGTCGTCGGCGGTGAGGCGACCCTTGGAATAGGGGTAGCGGCCGAAAGAGACCAGGTCGCGCACGGTGAGGCGCGCGGTCATGTGATTGTCCTGGCGCAGAATGGAGAGACGCTTGGCCAGGACCTCGGAGGAGGTTTGGGTGACATCGAGGCCATCAACAGTGACGGTGCCCCGGTCCATGCTCATGAGGCGGCTGATCATCGAGAGGAGCGTCGATTTACCGGCCCCATTGGGACCGATGATCGAGGTGATGCCGCCCGCAGGCAAGGTGAGCGAGACGCCATCAACGACGCAGGAAGAGCCGTAAGTCTTGGTGACGGCCTGGGTGACGATCATCGCGCGGTTCTCCGCAGAATGAGATAGATGAAGACGATGCCGCCGAGGAATTCGATGATGATCGAGAGGGCGGTATCGAAGGAGAAGACCCGCTCGAGCAGGGTCTGTCCACCCACGAGGAAGGTGATGGCGAGGAGCGCCGCGGCGGGCAGCACATATTTGTGCCGGCTGGTGCCGACAAGGCCATGGGCGAGGCTGGCGACGAGCAGGCCGAAGAACGTGATGGGTCCCACCAGCGCGGTCGAGACAGCGACCAGCACCGCGATCAGCATGAGAATGACGATGACCGTGCGCTTGTAATCGAGCCCCAGATTGATGGCATGGGCGCGGCCCAGCGAAAGCACGTCATAGGTATGCAGCATGCGGATGGCGATGACGGTGACTACCATGACAATCAGGGTCGCGACCAGCAGCTGAGAGGTGTCGACCGTGGCGAAGCTGGCAAAGAGAGTATCCTGCAATACGCTGAAGGCATTGGGATCGAGCAGGCGCTGCATGAATTGGGAGAGGCTGCGGAACAGGATGCCGAAGACGATGCCGACCAGCACGAGCAAAGTGAGGCTGCGCTCTTCGCCAAGGAAGAGCCAGCGGAAGAGGAGACCCGAGAAGGCGACCATGACCAGGACTTCCACGCCGAACTGGGCTTGCGGATTGAGCGTGCCCAGCGCGCCGACGCCGAGGAAGAAGACGATGGCGGTCTGGATCAGCACATAGAGCGCATCGAACCCCATGATGGAGGGGGTGAGGATGCGGTTATTGGTGACGGTCTGGAACAGGACGGTTGAGATGGCGACCGAATAGGCGACGAGGCACAGCGCCAGCAATTTTCGGCCGCGGAAAGGGAGGATGAAACTCCAGCTGCCCTTGGCGCCCAGCGTCATGAAGCAGGCGATGGAGATGATGGCCAGGGCACCGAGGATAAGGAGGGCAATGGCGGGGCGGGTGAGGCCCAGCCATGGATCCTTGCGCATCGCGCTATTTGCCAGATCAGGCGGCATGGCGGCGTGTCCTCAGTAAAAGGACCAGGAATATGGCGCTGCCAATAACGCCGACGACAACGCTGATCGGGATTTCGTAGGGCGCGCGGATGACGCGGCCCAGAATATCGCAGGCGAGAACGAAGCCGGCGCCCATGACGGCGACCCAGGGCACGGTGCGGCGCATATTGTCGCCGACCATGAGGCTGACGAGATTGGGCACGATCAGCCCCAGAAACGGGATAGAGCCCACCGAGACCAGCACCACGGCGCTGACCAGCGAAACGATGACCAGGCCCAGCACCATGACGCGCTGATAATTTAGGCCCAGATTGGTGGTGAAATCGCGGCCCATGCCGGCCACCGTGAAGCGGTCGGCCGCGATATAGGCGAGCACGGCACAGAACAGGCCGATCCAGAGCAGTTCGTAGCGGCCGCGCAGGACGCCGGAGAAATCGCCCATTGTCCAGGCCAGCATGGAGGCCATGAGTTCGAAACGGTAGGCGAAGAAGGTGGTGACGGCGCCAATGATGCCGCCCAGCATGATGCCGACGAGAGGCACGAGCAGCACATCGCGCAGGGGAACGGCGCGCAGGATACGCAGGAATAGGGCCGTGCCGCCCAGCGCGAACAGCGCGGCGACCAGCATCTTGGCCATGAGGGGCCAGCCGGGGGCGAAGATGGTGACGACCAGGAAGCCCAGGCTGGCGGATTCGGTGGTGCCGGCGGTGGAGGGTTCGACGAAGCGATTGCGGACGATCATCTGCATGACGAGCCCGGCAATGGCCATGGAGGCGCCGGCCAGGATGATGGCGAGGGTGCGCGGAATGCGGCTGATCAGCAGCACCTGCATCGGGCGGTCTTCGGCGCTGGACGACAGCAGGGCGCCAAGCGAGACATCGCTGACGCCAATGAAGAGGCTGATGATGGCCAGAATGATCGTCACCAGGGTGGCGACAATGAGTAACCGCACGGCGTTGTTTTCTCCCTAAGCAGCGATGCTGAAGTCTCCACCGGCTTCGAGTGTGTGGTGACTGCAGAACCCCCACCCTAACCCTCCCCTCAAGGGGGAGGGGATAAGATTGGGGCTCTCTGACTGTCAGGAAAGCTCAGCGCTATCAGGCCTTGAGGCCGGCCAGGACCTGATCGAGCAGCAGCATGATGCCGCTATAGCCATGCATGGTGATATAGGCGGCCTGCGGATCGAGATAGACGATATGGCCCTGCTTGGCGGCGCTGGTCTGGTTGACCAGCTCGTTATCGAGGAGAGAAGCGGCGGCGCCTTCGCTGCCGACGCCGGCATCGCGGTCGACGACGAAGAGCCAATCGGGATTGCGCTCGAGGATGAACTCGAAGGAGACGGTGTCCCCGCCATGGTCGCCGTCATCGACATTTTCCATGACCGAGGGAATGGCCAATTCGTTGTGAATCCAGGCGACGCGGCTATCGGGACCATAGACGCCGACATTGCCGGCATTGGTGACCAGCACGAGCGCAGTGCCCTTGCCCTCGGCGGCGGCTTTCACTTCGGCAATCTTGGCATCGAGAGTGGCATTGAGCTCGGCGGCCTTGTCCTCGAGCCCGAAGATCTCGCCATATTTGGTGATATTGCCCTGGACGCCGGCAATGATGGCCGAATTGTCGATCGACATGTCCACGGTGGGCAGGATGTCCTTGGCGGTGCCATAGGCATCGCGCGAACGGGCGCCGACAATATAGAGATCGGCTTCGGAAGCGGCGATGCCTTCGAAATCGGGCTCGAAGAGCGAGCCGATCTGGATGGCGTCGGCGGCGACGAAGTCTTTGAGGTAGCCCGGCGCGTTGGAAGCGGGGACACCCGCGACCGGCACGCCCAGGGCGTGGAGGTTGTCGAAAGCGGCCCAATCGGAAGTCAGGACCTTGGCGGGAACGCCCGAAATGGTGGTTTCGCCCTGCGCATGGATAATGACCTTGTCCTGAGCGGAGGCGGTCATGGCGGTGAGGGAAAATGCGCCGGCAAGCAATGCGGCGACGATGGCGGGAGTGCGGGTGATGTGCTTCACGAGGCTTCCAATCCAACAGCAATAAGCGGGCGCGCCAAAACTTGATGACGCTTATCCGCTTAACTATCGGCGGGGGCCAGGGGAGTCAAAAGATAAGATGACGCAGACGATCATCTTTTAAATGCCCGGCGGGAATTTATCTCCGCCGGGCCGGTCATCCCCGCCGGCCTTGCCGCCAACCTCTCCCCTGAGGGGAGAGGTGAGGCCCTGCCATCTGCGATCCCTCCTCCCCTTAAGGAGGCCGAGAATTTCAATCATTCTAGCCTCCCCACGAGGGGGCGGGGATAAATCGCTCAGGTTCAGGACTTGGCGAGCAGATTGCGCAGTTTGCCGATAGCGGTGTTGCTGTCTTCGCCATAGGCGATGGTGCCCTGGAATTCGCCCTTGCTGTCGAGCAGGAAGACCGAAGCGGTGTGGTCCATGGTGTAATCTCCGCCTTCGAGCGGAACCTTGGCGGCATAGACGCCCCAGGCCTTGACGATCTTGTCGATCTCTTCCTGGCTGCCGGTGACGCCGGTGATGCGATCGGACACCCAGCTGACATAGTCGCCGAGAATTTCGGGCCTATCGCGCTCGGGATCGACGGTGACGAAATAGGCCTGGAGATTTTTGCCGTCATCGCCCAGAGCTTCGAACCAGGTGGACATTTCAGCCATGGTGGTGGGGCACACTTCGGGACAATGGGTGAAGCCGAAGAACAGCGCGGAAGGGTGGCCCTGGAACATGGTCTGGTCTACCGGCTCGCCGCGCTGGTTGACCAGGGCATAGGTGCCCCCGCCAAAGCCGGTCGCGGCCGTGGCCGTGCCGGCCTGGCGCAGGAGAAATGCGCCGCCCGCGGTGGTGACGGCCACGACAGCAACGGCGGCCCAGAGGATGATGCGAATGGTTTTGAGGTTCATGGCGCGCCTCAATGACCAGCGTGATCGGCCGGTGCGTCGGCGGCAGCGCCGAGCACGGGCAGTTCAAGTTCGACCGTGCCGGCTTTTTCAAAGGTCAAAGTGACCGGCACGGTCTCGCCTTCGACGAAGCGCTGGGTGATGCCCATGAACATCAGGTGGAGACCGCCGGGAGCGAGCGTCACTGTTTCGCCGGCGCCGATTTCGAGGCCATCGGCAAGCTTGCGCATTTTCATCACGTCGCCCTGCATGGCCATTTCGTGGATTTGCACATCGGGCGAAGCGGGCGAGGTGATCGAGACGAGGCGATCGGCTTCGGCGCCGGTGTTTTCGATGGTCATGAAGCCGCCGCCAACGGGGGCATTGGGCAGGGTGGCGCGGGAAAAGGGCTGAGAAATGTTGATGGGCCCCAGATGGGTGGTGCCGTCATGGGCAAAGGCGGGTGCGGAAAAGGCGAGAAGGGCCGCGAGGGCGGCGGTGAAGAAAGTTCGGATCATGATCGGAAAGCTCCGGGAAAGGTCAGCGCGATTGGGCCCGGAAGGGGCCAAGAATCAGAGCTGGGCCGGAGGCGCTCTCGGCCCACCGGGCGCCACCTGGCGCGGCAGCAGCGCTTCTGCCTGCTGAACAATGCCGGTGGGGATGGCGGCGATAGCGGGCGCGCCTAGATCGAGGCTGGCCAAGGCGGGTAGCACCAGATCGTTCTTGCCGATGCCGGCGGCGGGGCATTTGGCAAGTGTGATGTCGCTGTCGGTTGTGCTGCCGGTAGAGGTACAGAGCACCCAGCCGGCCGTGGTGGTTTCGTAGTCGAGCTTGGCGAAATCGAGCTGGCTGGCCCGCGCCTGATGGAGCGGGGCCAGAATGGTCAGCAAATAGAGGGCGAGCACGGCCAGGGCCGTTCCCAATTCTCTCGCCATGCTGCGCCGCTGGATCATGCTCACAGTCCTATGAGGTCGGGCGGTCGGGCTCAACAGCAATATTGTCGCGCCGGGTCTAAACGGAAGGCACGTAAGTTTCGCTGCACAGAGCGATGAAGCTTTTCATGGCGGCCGAGAGGGGGCTCGATTTGCGGCGGACGACGAGCAATTGGCGCAGCGCCCAGGGCTCGGCCAGGGGGGCGCAGATGAGGTCGGTGCCGGCCAGGAGATGAAGGCTCGTGGAGCGCAGGAAGCCGATGCCGAAGCCGGCTTCCACCATGCGGACGAGAGCGGGGAAGCTCTCGACGCGGACACTTTCCTTAAAGGGCTGGCCGGCCTTGCGGGCGGCATCGCCCAGGAGGCGATCGAGCGAGCCGGCATGATGGATGCCGACGATGGGGTGGCTCAGCACCATTTCGAAGGGAATATCCTTGCGCGGCTCGATCCTTGCGGCCAGGGGGTGATCGGGCGGGGCCAGCACCCAGACGCGATCGTCCTCGAAGGCTTTGATCTCGAAGCGCGTGAAATCGTAATTGTCGGAAACGATGGCGATATCGGCCCTGCCCTCGTCCAGCGCGAGGAGGCCCTTGGCGGCGCTGGTTTCCTGGATGTCGAGCTCGATGCCAGCATGTTTTGCCGCATAGCGCGCCAGCAATTCGGGCAGCCGGCCGGTCAGGGCCGAGCTGGTGCAGGCCAGGCGGAGGCTGCCGCGCAGGCCGGCACCGAAATCGGCCATGACCGCATCGAGATCGGCAATGGCGCGCAGCACATTGCGGCAGCCCTCGGCATAGGCGGCGCCGGCAGTGGTGAGCTTGACGCCGTGGGCGGAGCGATCGAACAGCACCACGCCCAGCCGGCTTTCGAGATCGGACACACGGCGGCTGACGGCGGAGGTGGCTATGCCCTCGCGTTCGGCAGCGCGGCCGATGGAACCGGTTTCGGCCAAAAGCAGGATAAGGCGCGCGGTGACGCTATCGAATGGTGCCATGTCATCTCCCCAGATAGGGGGCACCATAACCATAGTTTCCTCCTCGGACCAATCGCCATCCACTGATGCTGGCCTGCAAATGGCGGCCTTCTGCGCTTCCGGTGCTCACGTACCCAAAAGTACGCTGCGCTCCGGTTCTCGAAATCCACCATTTTCGCCTCAGCCTGAGTGGATGGCCATTGGTCCCTAGATCACGAGCAAGATGCCGCGCACGAGATAGAAAGTCCCGATAGCGGTGACGATGAGGCGGGTCCAGCGCTTGAAATTGGCATCAGTGAGGCGCTGCAGCACCCAATGGCCGGCGCTGGTGCCCATGATGGCGAAAGGCGCAGCGAGGGCGACAGCGGCCCATTCGGCTGGGGCCAGCACCATGGTGGCGTTCCAGTAGAAAATGATCTTGCCGGCGTGATTGACCACCTGGGCGGCGGCCTTGGTGGCGATGATGGTGCGCCGGTCCATCGGCGTGCGGATGAAGAACATATCGATGGTGGGGCCGGCGACGCCAACGGCGAGATTGATGCCGCCACCGAGAAAACCGCAGATAAAGGCGTGGTGGGGCTTGGATGCATCGAGCGCCAGCCAGGATTGGGGAATCCAGAGCAGGATCGGCAGCAGGCCGATGGTGATGCAGACCGTGGCGAGGTCGGGCGTGTAGCGAACGATGAAGAGGATGGCGGCAGCGGTCAGCAGGCCCAGGGTCATGATCCCCAGCACGCGCCAATCGATATAGGCGCGGGAGAAAAAGGCGCGCGAGCCATTGGCGATGAGCTGGATGATGCCCTGGACGGCAATGGCCGTGCCCACCGGCAGGATCAGCAGGAAAATGCCGAGCAGGATCAGCCCGCCCGCCATGCCGAAAATGCCCGATATCATCGATGTTCCGAACACCGCCACCAGCATGGCGACGCCAACAAGAAGACTCATGTGACTATCCCAATATGGTGCTGTCATGCGCTTATCGCGCTGGCGGCGCCATGACGGATGCGGCAAGAGGGGATGCCCATGGCGAAGCGCCGCCTGTGCCGCGGTTTTCGAATAGACGGACGGACCCCGAGACGGCATTCGCCTCGAAAGTGATTAGAATGAGACGGACGCCGCCTCGGGGTGCCGGGACTTTCTCGGACGGCGCGATCGCAGGCCCCAGCGTTTGCCGTAGCTCCCGCCCGATTGCCTCGTCCGCTCGACCCGGAGCGGAGCGCGACCCCCACTCCCCCGGCTGGCTTCCGGACACTCGTCGCTGCAGCGCCGCCCGCATCCCGGAAGATGGAGGGAGTATGCGGGAGGTTTTGGGGAGGGGGATAAGTTTGTGGGTTTGGGGCTCTCATTACCCCCACCCTTGTCCCTCCCTACAAGGGGGCGGGTGACCTCTCTCGGTCGGTCTTGGTATCCACCAGTGCGGCGCCTGCGGTTCTTTCGCCTCCCTCCCCCTTGAGGGGAGGGCCGGGGTGGGGGTGGTTGGGGCATTTGCGCAGGAGCCGCGCAACCCCCACCCTCATTCCCTCCCCTCAAGGGGGAGGGAGGCGCAGGAGCCTGCGGATTGGGGCTCTCGACACCCCTTCCCGACCTCCCCGGTCGAGGGGTGGTGAAGTATCCGTGGTTCCTCGCACCTTTATTCCCCACCCACTGTTGCTCCTCGGGCTTGCCCCGAGGGTCATTCGCCGCTGGTGCCGGGTTGAGAATGGCCCTCGGGTCGAGCCCGAGGGAGGCGATTGGGGTGTGGGGAGATAGTGCACACTGAAGGCTGTCGGATTTCGGCGGACCTATTGCAGCGCGGGGAAATAGTCTTTCGCCGTGGGGGCCAGCAATTCGGGGACGTCGCTCAGCTTGACAGTCAGCAGGTCCTGGCTGCAGGCGAAGTTGACATGGGGCAGGCCTTCAATGGTGAACAGGACCTGGTCGCCGGGCACGAAGCGCAGGGCGAGATTGCTGGCGATCAGATCGTCGAGACCGCATTGATCGTCGAGGTCGGATTCGTCGTTGGGCGTCCGGTTGGCAATGGCATAGTCGATGAGGGGCTGGCCCGCGGTCCAGATATAGTTGCCCGGCGCTTCGAGCGCGGCGGCCTGATCCACTGGCTCGCCGTAGCTGTCCATCTTGTAGCTTGCCACCCAGTCCTTGAACACCTTGCCCAGGGGGAAGGGCTCGCCGGTTTTGGTATCGGCGATATAGGTGTCGCTGTGATTGTTGGGATGAGCGCCGGTGCAATAGGTGCTGCCCGATTCCACCCAGTTCATCACCGTTGGCGAGAGATAGGTGAGCACGATGTTTTCGCTATCATAGTCGCCCAGCGTGCCCGCACCCATGCCCAGGCTATATTCATTGGCACCGAACCCGGCATAGACCTGCGCCATGCAATCGAAGGCGAAGAAATTGAGGACGGTGTGGCGGCGCTCCAGGGCCTCATTGGCCTGCTGGACGAGGGAGCCATCGGACAGCGACAGGATGCGCGGGAAGGGAAATTTGGTGCGCGGATCGGTGACGTAGCGGAAGGTGGAGCCTTCGAGGGTTTCGGTTTCCCCGGCATCCATCACCACTTCCATCTTGGCGAAATCATAGGGCGCAGTATGGGGCGCAAAGATCGCCTCCCCGCCGTAGAACAGCTCGAACGTGCTGTCGCGCAGGCCATAGGGCGTGATCTCGGCATCGTCGGGCAAGGTACGCCGGGCAATCTCGGTGAGCGCGATGGGCAGGCTCTTGCTCTTGTTCATGGGGACCCATTCCCCAGCATAGGACGCGCCATCCGCCGAGGCGGTCAGTGTCCAGATGGCGCTGACCGGCGGATTGGCGACGTTGCCATCGTCGTCCTGGGTGCAGGTGGCCTCGGTGCAGGGCGCTTCCTCGAACATGGTGATGGCCGCGGTGCCGACGCTGCCATTCACATCGAGCGGAATATCGCCACCCTTGGCCATGTAGCTGTAGCGGCCGATCAGCTGGTTCGGGCCGGGCGCAGCGAGCTCGACAATGATCTCGTGATCACCCAGCGTGCCCTTATAGGTGATGGCATCCACGGCGAAGGCCGGCGTGGTGGTGAGCAGAATGGTGGCGAGAATGGCGAGACGCATGGAGGGCTCCGAGCTGATGGGCGTTACTATTAGCAAAGATTAGACGCCGGTCAGCCCCCTGGCCTTGGGGTGGGCGCGGAGATTTTTCGCCTCCGCGACGTCATTCCCGCGCAGGCGGGAATCCACTCTTTCAACTCTGCTGGTGCAAGAAAAGAATGGATTCCCGCCTGCGCGGGAATGACGTTGTGGGTGTTGTGATGTCGGTTGCTTTTCAAAACAGAGGTTCCCGCTTTCGCGGGAATGACCCTGTGGGTGGTGACTACCCCCCAGCAAACAACAGAATGGCAGGTGCGACCGCTTGCCGTTTCAGGTGCTTGCTGCCTTGGCGTTGGCCTTGGCGACCAGGTCGTCGGGGATGTCGTCGAAGCTGGCATAGTTCATGTTGTAGAGCTTGGCGTAGAGCCCGTTCTGGGCCATCAGCTCATCATGGTTGCCGGTTTCGATCAGTTCGCCATTTTGCAGCACGATGATGCGGTCCGCGCCGCGGATGGTGGCGAGACGGTGGGCGATGACCATGCCGGTGCGGCCTTTGAGCAGGGTCAGCAGGGCTTTCTGAATCTGCCGCTCGGTATAGCTATCGATATTGGCGGTCGCTTCGTCGAGCACGAGGATTTTGGCATCGGCCACCAGCGCTCGGGCGAAGCTCAGCAACTGGCGCTGGCCCAGCGAGAGATTGGAGCCGCGCTGTTCGAGCGTGGCGTCGTAGCCGCCGGGCATCTGGCTGATGAAGTCATGCGCGCCCACCGCCTTGGCCGCGGCCATGACGTCTTCGCGGGTGGCACTCGCCTTGTTGTAGCGGATATTGTCGAACACGGTGCCGGTGAACAGGAAGGGCTCCTGGAGCACCATGGCGACCTGTTCGCCCAGAGATTCCTGGGTGACGTCGCGCACATCATTGCCACCGACCAGAACGGCGCCGGACTGCACCTCATAGAAGCGGTGGACCAGGGACATGGCGCTGGTCTTGCCCGAGCCGGTGGGCCCGACCAGGGCGACGGTTTCGCCCGGATTGACCTTGAAGCTGACATTGCGCAGCACGGGGCGCTCGGGATTGTACCCGAATACCACATCACGGAATTCGACCGAGCCATCCATGTCGCGGGTGAGGGTAACGGCATCGGGCTTGTCGGCGATCGACACGGGCACATCGAGCACTTCGGTAATGCGGCGGCCCGAGGTCATGGCGCGCTGCATGATCGAATATTGCATGGTGAGCGAGCGGATAGGGTCGAAGAAGCGCTGGATATAGAACAGGAACGCGACGATGACGCCGATTTCGAGCCCGCCATTGAGCACCAGCGAGCCGCCAACCACCACGACCACGGCCATGGCAATGCCGGTGAGGCTGTCGACGATGGGCACCATGACCTGGGCGAATTTGGAGCCGGTAAGCTGGGTGAGCAGGTTGGCATAGGCCTTGTCGTCATAGAGGTCGAAATTGACCTTCTGGCGATCCAGATTCTGCACGGTGCGCACGCCATTAATGCCTTCGGCCATGGCGCCATTGGTGACCGAATTGGTTTCGTGCGCCGCCCAGAAAGCGCGCTTGGCCGGGGGCAGCCAGAAGATGCGCACGATGAACAGGATCGGCATGGTGGAGAGCGTGAGCAGGCCCAGGCGGAAATCGAGGGTGAGCAGGACGACCACGATGCCGACCAACAGCACCATGTCGCCCACCGAAATCACCGAAGTTTCGAGGAATTCCTGCATGGAATTGACGTCGCCCTGCAGCCGACTCATGAGGCGCCCGACTTCGGTCTTGTCCATGAAGCTGAGCGAGACGCGCTGGAGCTGGGCGAACATGGCGCGGCGCATGTCGAACAGCACGTTTTCGGCGACCTGGCCGACTTCGGTTTCCTGCACATAGGAGGCGCCGAAATTGAACAGCACGGCAATGGCAAAGGCAAAGACTGCCCAGCCCAGATTGGCGACGCTCCCGCCCTGGGTCATGCCGCTATCGATGGCCCAGCCGATGATCAGCGGAATGGCCAGCTGGGTCATGGTGAAGACCAGCACGGCGGCGACCGAGAGGTAGATGCGGGTGCGATAGGGGCGCACAAAGGCCCAGATGCGGCGCACCGTCTTGGGATCATAGGCGGTGCCGAAGACTTCTTCTTCGATGCGATGGCTGCCGACGCTGGCGCGTGGGGGGCGCTGGCCAGGGAAAGCGGCGACTTCGCGTTCTTCGTCCATCACGCTCATTGGGCGGCGCTCCCGATTTCGACGTCTTCTGTGGGGCGGGTCTGCAGGTCGTAGAGCGCGCGATAGCGGCCGCCCTTGGCCAGCAATTCCTCGTGGCTGCCGCGTTCGACGATCTTGCCATTCTCAAGGAAGAGAATGGTATCGGCATGAAGCAGCGAAGAGAGGCGGTGCGAGATGATCAGGGTGACCCGATTGCTGGCATAGCGGCGAATGGCGCTGCGGATGCGATGCTCGGTGCCGGCATCGATGGCAGCGGTGGAATCGTCGAACACCATGACGGCGGGCTTGAGCACCAGGCTGCGCGCAATGGCGAGGCGCTGGCGCTGGCCGCCCGACAGCGAGACGCCGCGTTCACCCACCACGGTATCGTAATCGGTGGGCAGGCCCATGATGTAATTGTGCAATTGGGCGCTTTCGGCGGCCCGTTCGATCTTGGTTTCCTTGGCCCAAGGATCGCCATAGGCAATGTTGTTTTCGATGGTGGTGGTGAAGAGGAAGCTATCCTGCTGCACCACGGCCACGGCGCGGCGCAGCGATTGCAGCGTCACTTCGCTGACATCCTGCCCATCAATGGTGATCTTGCCCGAGGTCAGATCATAGAAGCGCGGAATGAGGTGGGCGAGCGTCGACTTGCCGCTGCCCGGCGCGCCGACAATGCCAATGGTGTCGCCCGCCTTGGCCTCGAAACTCACGCCATCGAGCGTGGCATGGGTGGCGCCGGCATAGGTGAAGTGCACGTCATCGAATTTGAGCGTGCCATTGGTGACCTTGAGTTCGGTGGCGCCGGGCTTGTCATCGATCTCAAGCGGTTCATCGATGAAGGAGAAGAAGCGGTCGCCGCAGGTATAGGCGCGGGCAAAGGAATTGACCATGAGGCCGAGCTGGCGCACCGGCATCTGCAGGATGGTCATGAAGGTGAGGAAGGAGGCGAGCGTACCCACGCTCATCTCGCCCGATATGACCTTGCTGCCGCCGAACCAGAGCACCAGGCCCATGGCGGTGAAGAAGGAAGCGGTCATGGCGGAGGTATTGCGCACGCGCACGCCGACGCGTTCATGGGCCAGTGCCAGCGCTTCCTCGGAGGCGGTGTCGAACTTGGCGAGCTCGAATTTCTGGCCGGAGAACGCGCGAACGACGCGGATGCCGCCGAGATTTTCTTCCATGACCCGGGTGAGGCCGGAGAGCTTCTGCTGCAGGATAAGCCAGGTATTGCGCAAGGTGAGCTGGGCCACCGAGGAGCGCCAGGCAACGAAGGGCACAAAGCTCAGGCTCAATAGGCCCAGAAGGATATCGGTGGTGAGCAGCATATAGGCGCCGACGCCGATCAGCACCGAGAGCAGCACGACACGCACCATGCCGGTGGAGAAGAACATGCGCACGCCATCCAGATCGAGCAGGCCGATGGTGATGAGATCGCCGGTATGGACCTTGTCGTGGTAGGAATAGCTCAGGCGCTGGATCTTCTCGTAGAAGGCCAGGCGCAGCTCGTAGCCGACATAATGGCCGACCGATTCCGAATAATAGTTCTGCAGCAGGGTGAAGATGCCGCGCGCCACCGAAACGGCGAGCAGCAGGATGGCACTCCACATCAAAGCTTGCTGGGCTTCCTCGGCGCCCACGCCCAGAATACCCTGCGCCTGATCGACCGCATGACCCAGCAGGCGCGGGATCATCAGCTGCAGGGCCGAAGCCACCATTGTCGCGCCAATTGCGGCTGCCGCCTGCCAGGGATGACGGAAGGAGAATTTGGCAATCCGCAGCAGCGTGCCCTCACCCTTGCCAGCGTGAGCGGCGGCCACATGGGCCCGTGCATCGCCGCGTGATCGGACGCGGCCAGCCTTATTGGTGGTCAAGGAAGTATCCAGACTTCAATATATAATTGTGTAGGTCCAGGCGGATGCGAGGTCGGCGCGCATCCGGGGGTTGGACAAATCAACTCGCAGCAATAGAAAACGCTTATTCGCTCTGCCATTCAAGATCGAATCTAAGCAAAAAACGCAAAGTCAGACCCCGATGACGCGCAATGACGCCATCATTGCGGCAGATTGAGCTCGGGATAGATCAAAGTGGAGCATTGCCGGTTGTTGGCGTCGAGCTGGGCCTGCTCGGCGGCCGTGACCTGACCGGTATAGATGGCGTTCCACAAATCGTCTTTTTCGACGCCTTCGAGGCCGCATTGGCAATAGGTGACGCAGAGCGGCGCGCTGGTGCCGCCGGTGGTGCAGGTCTGCTGGCAGGATTTGAGGAAATCGGCACTGCGCATGGCGATTTCGGGATGGGTCAGCGCGGCCAGCGGATAGAGCACGGCGAGCAGCAGCGGCTGGTGCAGCAGATAGATGAGCAGGCTCCAGCGCCCTGCCCCGGCCAGCGTGGTGGCGAGGCGGTTTTCAGGCTGGATGGCAGCGAGCCTGTCGGCGAGCGGGGAGGCCAGGACGAGCCGGGTGACTATGACACCGAGCAGGACGACGCCGAACCAGGGGAAGATCGGCACCAGATCGTTGGCTGGCGGCGGCACGGTCCAGAAGCCGAGTACCGACCAGGTCTTGGCGTTGAACAGGGGATCGGCATAGGCGAAGTGAGCGCCGATAATGATGGCGGCGACGAGGGCCACCAGCCAGAGCGGGGCGCGCAGGAAAGGCAGCGCCATCAGGCTGAACAGGGCTATGGCGTGCAACACGCCGAAATAGACAAAGCTCTGCGGGAAAGCGAAGAAGGTGGCGATGGTGATGATGGCGGCGCCGGCGGCGACGAAGAGCCAGCGCTTCCAGAAGGCACGCCAGCGAATGGCGCGGCCATGGCCGAGCACCAGCCCGACGCCGACGAGGAACAGGAAGGCCGAGAGAATGGTGCGGGCGATCGCCACCCATTGCGGGTCATAGCCCACATCGGCAGCGATGAAGCGGAAATAGCTCAGATCCCAGCACAGGTGATAGGCGATCATGGCAATGATCGCGACGCCGCGGGCAATGTCGACAATGACGAAACGCGGGCGGGCCGGAGGGGCGGAGGTGGTCATGCTTGCCCTTCCGGCAATAGTGGTGGGCGGCACAATGACCGCTCCGCCGCGCCGGTTCAATCGTGAAAGTCGGTGACCAGCCGGCTCCAGTCTTCCCCGAGCAGGCCGCCGAGATAGACGTCGCCACGCCGGGCGGCGTCGACGATGGCGGGATCGCGGGTGGAGATGCAGTAAAAGCCGCGCGGCACAAAGCTCACGCCCTTACGGCGGCACAAGGCCTCCATGAGGAAGGGTTGCGCCATGCCTTGCACGCCAACGCAGCCGATGGCATCGGCATGGGCCAGCAGGTCGGCGACGACCGCCCCCTCCTGCCCCGGGCGCGCCAGAATATTGAGCATGCGCGCCACGCCACCGGGGCGGGCATAAAAGACGCTGCAGCCGGCCAGCTTGCCGTTTTCGTCGCGCACCTGGCGCAGGGTTAGCGGACCATCGATCGTGTTGAGGGCGGCCATGTCCAGCATCCAGCCCAATTCGGGGGCGCCCCAGACGGGGTGAACGGCGAAGCGTTCGACGAGGCCTGGTGCGGCGGCGATGAAATCGTCGCGCGAGATGGCTGTCCCCTCCCCGTCCGGCGGCGGCACGAGGCTGGGGATGAGACGGCGGAGCGCGGCGTCGAGCGGTTTGGCGAGAATGCCGGCGAAGCGCGCCAGCAATGGCGGCAGTTTGGCAGCGGCGCGGTTGGCGAACCAGGCGCCAGGGCGCAGGACATGGCGCCAGTCGAGGCCTTGGATGGGCAGGACATGGCCGCCCACCGCTTTCCAGTGGTCGGCACTGACCGGATTGGCGCTATCGGAAAAGCAGAAGGCCTGATTGCGGGCGCGGATGGTCAACACCATATCGGCGCCGCCGCGCGTGCGCTTTTTCGGATCGGTCATGTAATTGCTCATCAGCCGGCCGGTAACGAGCTGGCCATTGACGCGCACCTGCATGGGAATGACCAGGAGCGCGCTGTCGATGGCGCCACCGGCGTCGCGATGGACAAGGCCACCTTCGGCCTCGCTATGCAGGGGCGAACCGAAAAAGCTCTCTTCGAAATAGGCGCAGAATTGCGGGCTGGGCACACCGCCCTTGCGGAAAACGCGCTGGAACAGGGCCGCGACTTCCGGCACGTCGCTGCGCTGCATTGGCGCGATAGCGCGAGACCGCATCAGGCTGCTCCCGCCGCGCCGATGCGGCGCAGCGTGGCCGCAACCGTTTCAATTGAGAGATCGCGGCGGCGCACCAAATCGAGTACGGCGGCGAAGCGGGCGGGCGAGCAGCCGATGGCGCTGGGATCGGGGCGGACATCGTGAGTGTAAAAAATGAGCCAGCCGCCCTTTTGCTGCAGCCGGTCGAGCAGGTGGGCGATGCCGGCAAGATCGGAGGACGAATCATAGAGTTCCTGCGCCCGCAAATGAGCCAGATCGATCCAGCCGCGATTGATGCCGGGCTGAATGCCGCGCAGGCCGGCGAATCGGGAGGCCAATAACCGCTTTGCGTTAAGCGACACGACGCCGAACGGGTAGGCGAAGGAGGTCGGCGCCAGCCCGCTCAGCGCCGCGATTGCCGATGCATTGGCAGCGACATCGGCAATAAGGTGATCCGGCGCGACGCGCTGGACATTGAGGTGATCGCTGGTGTGTCCACCAAGTTCATGGCGATTTGCCGCCAAGTTTGCGGCCACACCATGTCCAGCGATGAACTGGCCATTTTCAAAACCACCTGCCAGGCGATGGGCAAAATAGAAGGTGCCGCGCGCCCCGTTGGCCTCGAGCAGAGGCGCGGCATGCTCGGCGGCCGAGAGGGGGAAATCGTCGAAACTGAAGGACACGACAGGCCGCTCGAGCGCCAGCCAGAAGGGGCGGAAAGGCACGGCGCGGGCCAGCCGGCGCGATGCACCGGCAAGAGGATCGGACCAATCGATCATGACGTTTTCTCGTGCGGATGGGGGATATCGGCGCCGAGCCCCAGGGCGAGCAGCATGGCGGCAAAGGCCTCGACCGTGCGTTCGGTGGTGAAATCGGCGGCGCGGTGGCGCAGCATCTGCCGGTCGACCGGCCGGTCCAGCGCTTCAAGAATAGCCTCGGCCAATAGGCTGGGATCGCCAACCGGCACCAGGGGATGACCCGACCCAAGAATTTCGCGCGGGCCATGGGGCGCATCGGTGGCGACGACCGGCGTGCCGCAGGCCAGCGCCTCGACAATGGCATTGCCGAACCCTTCGTGGCGGGAAGAGGACACGAAGAGCCGCGCGCCTTGCAGACGCGACAGCGGATCGGCCACGAAACCGGGCAGATCGACGCAATCATGCAGGGAGAGTTTTCCGACCAGCCGTTCGAGCGCGGGCCGTTCGCTTCCCTCACCCAGAATGTGCAGCCGCAGGCGCCGCGTGCGGCGAACCATGGCAAAAGCCTTGATCAGGGTGGCAAAATCCTTTTCCGGAGAGAGACGCCCAATGGCCATGATGAGATCGCTGGCACGGGACGCGGGCGCCGCAAGCTCTTGCAGCCGGGCCGCGCTGAGCACAGCATTGGTGCCCAGGCTGACCGCGTGGGCAGGCGATACGCCGAAACGGGCAATCAGCTCGTCGCGCACGGCAGCGCCGGGGCTCACCACGCGGTCGGCGAGCGGGTAGAGGCGCGGCGCCAGCCGATAGGCCAGCCGGTTTTGCCAATAGGGATCGGCGTGGCGGGCAGCGAGCGGCGCGGCCACTTCGCGCAGGATGATTTTGGGCCGCTTTGCCCGATCGAGCCGGGTCGCCGCGAAGGCCAGCAGACAATTGCCGGCCGCCTCGGAAGCGATGACCGCCGCGGGCCGCAAAGTCTTCATCATGGCCACCAGCGCGGGGACCGCCCGCGCCATGCGCAATTTACGCCCCTGCCCCAAATCGAACACCGGTATGCCCGGCGCGATACGCGCGCCCAGGGGCCCGGCGCCATCCAGAGTGGCGATCGTCACCGGCCAGCCGGCACCATGCAGGCCATTGGCCAATTCGATGGCATCGCGCTGCGCGCCGCCCCCGTCCAGGGCCCGGATGAGCATGACAACCGGCTTGTCACCGGCAATTGCGTCTACGCCCAACACTTCCGCCTCCAGAAATTATGTGTTGAGCAAGATTTGTATTGTTGAAATCTATATTGTCATCACTATGCCGGTTAATGGGTTAAGGCCGATGGATTTCCCTTACGTATTTATATTTATTCTTGAGCTATACTGTTGAGCGAAAGACACGCTTCGCTATATCTGGCTTCGCGACTGGCGGCTGCGGTGCTCAATCTGGTATCGGTGGCGGTGTTCACGCGGCTGGCGGAGCCGGCGGTGTTCGGGGACTATCTGATCGGGTTCGCTGCCGCCTTCATCGTTTTCGGCGGATTGTTCCAATGGCTGATGCATGCCCATTTCGGAGTGTTCGAGGCAGGGCGGGCCGCGCGTCTGGCGGGGGCGCTGCTGGTGGCGCTCGGCGCGGCAGGGCTGATAGGTCTACTCGGCCTGGTCATTACGGTGGCTGCTGGTCGGGTGGCGCTGCCTGAGGCATTGGGACTGGCGCTGCTGGTTTCGGGCTTTGTCATCCATATCGGCGCCGTCGAAGTGGGGCGGGCACAATTGCTGGTGCGAGAGGTGACCGCAGCGGGCCTATTGCGCGGTATCTTGATGCTGGCCATGGGCACGGGCGCATTGCTGGCGGCGCAATCGGCGCCGCTTTTGCTGGCGGCGGTGGGCGTGGCGCAGGCCCTGGCAGCCTGGCCGGTGCTGGCGGGATTGCGGCGCTCAATCTGGCGGAATGGCGTGGTCTGGCCGGAACGAGCCGATCTACTGGCGCTGGCACATTATGGCTGGCCGCTGATCGGTGCGCTGGCGGCGGGGGCCATTGCCATCAATCTTGACCGGATCGTGCTGGGGCGGCTGGGAGGCGCTGCCAGCGTGGCCGCTTATGGCGCGAGCGTGGACGTGGTGCGGCAAGGCTTTGTCGTGTTGGGCGAAGCGATTGCCGCGGCCTATATGTCGGTGGCCAAGGCGCAGGCCGGTCACGCAGAAACCCGGCGGGAAGCACTGCAGCGGGCCTTTGTCACGCTCTGGGCCGTGGTGGGGTTTGGCGCGCTGGGCTGGCTGCTGTTCGGGCCGGCGCTGCTGAATGTGCTGCTGGCGCCCAGCTACGCCGAGGCGAGCGCAGGCATATTGCCCCTGCTGGTGGCGGGGACGGCCCTGCTGGCGCTGCGCGCCTATTATTTCGGACAGGTCATCTATTTTGCCGGATCGCCGCGGCGGGAAGTGGTGGCCAGCGCGATCATGGTGGCGGTGGCGGCGGTGAGCGCAATGGTGCTGATGCCGCGATTTGGCATGGTCGGGGCGGGCTGGACATTGCTGCTCACCCAGGGGGCGGGATTGGCGAGCTTTATCCTCGCCGACCGTCACAGCCGGATCATGCCGGTGGAGTGGCGGGCCATGGGGCTGGCAACGGGCTGGATCGTCGCTACGGGGCTGAGCGCGCTGATATTGCAGGTGGCGGCAGGCTGGGCCGGATGGTGGACGGGGCTCTGCCTGACGCTGGCTTCGGCGGCGGCGCTCGCCGTCAAATGGAACCTGTTCGGGGCGAGGCAGATGTTGAGCTATCTCTCGACGCGGCGCGGCAGGGTATCAAGCAGACGGCAATAGGCCTCGATCATGGGCTCGATGCCGTGGCGGGCGCGCATGGCCTCGATGGAAGCGGCTCGCCGCTGGGCGTTCGGCGGCGTGGCCAGCATGGTTTGCGCCGTGCCGGCAAGCTGGGCGGCATCGAGGGGGTTGTGAAAGGCGGCCATGCCCATTGCCGCGGCGGGCGCCAGCACGTCACGCAAGACCGGCAGGCCGGCAGCCAGGACGGGCAGGCCGAGCAGGCCCGCCTCGACCCCGGCGAGACCAAAACTCTCCCAGATCGAGGGGAAGAGATAGAGATCGGTCTGGGCCAGCAAGGCGGCCAGCGCTATGCGGTCGAGATTGCCCAATAGATGCAGGCGATTGCCGACGCCAAGCTGGGCGGCCTGGGCCAGCAGGGATTGGCGCAATTCGCCATCGCCGGCAATTGCCAGATGGGCGCGGGGCAGCAGGGGCAGCGCAGAAATGGCGGTGGCGTGGTTTTTCTGGGCGGCCAGCCGGCCACTGGCCACCAGCAATGGGGCAGTTGCGGCAATGCCGAGACGCGTACGCCAGGCGATGTCCGCCGGCGCGGGCAGTGGCATGACGCCGTGGGGGATCAGCAGGGTGCGCTGTCGATAGGGTTCGGGATAGCCGGCGACGCTCGCCAAGGTCGCAGCGGAATTGGCAATGATGGCGCTGTGAATGCCGAACCGGCCCCAGAGCCGGTCCAGCAGGCGCCAATGGGGCCGCATGGCCGAGGGAATGGCGGTGAGGTGGCTTGCGCGCAGCTTGATGCGCGTCAATGCCGCCAGGGCGCTACCGCACAGTCCGGCGGCGACCTGATAGGACAGAACCGCATCGTAATGCCGGGACAGAATGGCGGTGGAAACGGCCGGGATATTGCCCGCCAGCGCCATGGTTTCGACCTGGTGGCCGCGCTGTTGCAGGCCTTGGGCGACCATGGCGGTCAGGACCTGCACGCCGCCCGGCTCATCGCGGATAACGAGCTGCAGCACATTCATCGGGCAAGTCCGGAGCGGGACCAGAAACGCAGGCAGACAATGGACAAAAGGCCCGTGAACCAGATGGAATCGCCGCGATTGAACAGCACGGCCTCCAGACTCGAAATCAGCAGGGTGAAGAGCCAGCCCTGGATGAAGAATTCGAGCAAGGCGCGTTCGGCACGGTCGAGCGGGCGGCGCCGGATGGCGGCGATGTGGCGCAGCGGCGCTATGCCGGCCCAGCCCAGCACCAGGAGCAGGCCGGGAAGGCCGGCGGAAATGGCGATATCGAGAAAACCATTATGGGCGTGCGAAACCTGCGCGGCGGTGTCGCTGGACCCGGCGACGGCATAGATGACGCCGGTATCCCAGAAGACATTGTAGCCATAGCCGGTCAGTGGGCGGCGGGAAGCGGCCTCAAGCGCCAGCTGCCAGATATCGGCTCGGCCGGTGAAGGTGGGATCGGGCAAGTGACTGGTCATGACTGCGAGAGCCGGGAAAGCAACCGAACCAAGGGTAATCAGCGCCAGGCCGCCAACAGCCAGAAGAGCGAGAAGAGCGGAATGACGGCTGCGCGCGATCAGCGCCGCTCCTGCCAAAGCGGGGACCAGCAATAGCGCAGCGGATTTTCCGCCCGACATGGCTAGCAGGACGAGGGCCCCGGCAATGATGGCGCTGCCCCAAAACGGGCGGCCGAGGCGCCACAGCAGCAGGCCGACAAAACTGAAATGGATCGCCATGGGGGCGAGGTCATTCTTGTGGCGAAAGATACCGCGCCAGTCGCCGGCCAGGCCCTGTTCCACCGTATCGCGCAGGCTATGGATGGCGAGATCGGGAATGAAAAGCACGCCCAGAAAGCAAAGCAGCATGGCGATGGTCGTGGCCGAAGCCAGGGTTGCCACGAAAGCTTCCATGCGAGTGAAGAGCAATGGCAGGCACAGGGCAATGCCGATGACCACGCCTGCCAGAGCCAGCCGGTTGAGCGCGAGGCCCGGGCTGGCGGAGAGAAACGCGGTGAACGCAAACCAGCCGAAAATGGCGACAAGGCCGGGGCTGACGGCGCCCCAGAGCTGACCGATAGTGCCTGCGCGCCAGACCAGCAGCAGAGCCACGAAGAGGATCAGCAGGGTCAGATTGCGGCGCAGGCTATTGGACTGGGTGGGGTCGTCGATGACGCCATAGTCGGAGAGGCTGGCGAAAGGCTGCGCCTGGGTCCAGAGCACGAGGATGGCAAAGCCCGCGAAAAGGGCGACGAGGACCTGACCGATATCGGCCATGGCCGGGCGGGCGGCGGCATCACGCATCGCGCAGGCCGGTGAGATAGGCTTTGACGAAAGCACCGTAATCGGATGGCGTCTGGCCATCGGCAGCCAGCAGGGCCGGCGCGGCGCCGGCGCTGTAGCACCAGGCGGTGTGGCTGAGGCCGAGGGCATCGAGCACATTCTGGGTGAAGGGCTCGGCAAAATCGGCGAGACCGCCCGCCAAGCCATCGGTGCAACCGGGACAAAAGCCCCATTCGGTGACGATTATGGGCTTGTGCACGGCCAATGTGCCCAGGCTTTTGAACCAGCGGTCCGCGTCATTGCGGTCCTCATTGGGATAGACATGCCAGGCATAGGCGGTGCGCGGATCGGGCAGTGGGTCGGCGGCGGCGCCGGTCAGGTCATGTGCCCAGCGGCCGCCCGAGCAGAGCACGATATTGTCGCTGTAACTCCGGATCGCGGCCGTGATCTGCATCCAGGCCTGTTTGAAATCGGGCCACCAGGCGCCATCGGACAGCCAGTGGCTTTCGTGGCCAACTGGCTCGTTCCAGAGTTCGAACAGAACTGCCGGATCGTCACCATGGCGCTGGGCCATGGATGTCCAGAAGGCGATGGCATCGGCAATAGTGGAAAGATAGGCATCGGGTGGCAGGCCCCATTCGGGCGGGGGGATGGGCTCATAGTGATCGGGAAAGCCGATGACGTGCCAATCGAGGATGACGAATAGCCCTTGTGCCCGGGCAGCGGCGATATCGGCATCGAGATATTGGCCCATTAGCGTGCTGTCATAACGCCAATGGCCGGGATGGACGCTGATGCGGACGCAATTGGCGGCCCAATCCTGGGCGATGACGCGGTAATCATCGAGCGAGCGGCCGGCGCGGATATAGACCGGGTCACCCATGGCAATGCCGCAGAGACGGAGCGGCGCATCGTTCCAGAGCAGGCGATTGCCCGATATTTCGATGCGGGCGGGTTGCTGGGCGCGGCTGGCGGGCGCCGCCGCCAACCCGGCAAGACCGGCAAGGACGGTGCGGCGCTGCACGATCAACCTCCCCGGCGGCGGTTGAACAATATGCCCAGCGCGCCGCCGAGCAGCAGGCCCGCGATCAGGCCCAGCGGCAGCAGCACACTGGCTTTGGGCGGAAAGCTGCGCTCGGATGGTGCGACGGCTTGCGAAACGACCTGGGCGTTGAGCGTATCGAGGCGCGCTTGTTCGGCTGTTTCACGGGAACGCAACAGAGCGTCCTGGTAGACGGCGCGGCCGGCCTCGGCTTCGCGCTCGAGCTGACGCAGGCGAATGCGCTTGGCATCGGTCGCCTGCAGATTTGCGGTGGCGTCATAGAGCCTGGTGCGCAGGTCGGCAGCATTGTCTTCGGCCCGCTGCAGGGTCAGGTCGGCAGCGGTCAGCAGGCGCTGTACCTCGGCATCGATGGCGGCACGGGCGCCGGCAATGCGCTCTTCGGCCACGAGGAGCCGGGGATGTTGAGCGCCAAGCGTGGCGCGGAGTATTGCGGCATCGGCAAGCGCGGTTTGCAGCTGATCGCGCAACCTTGCGATATCGACCGAGCCCATGGCCTCGGGCGCGGCGGCGATGCGGTCGGGGTCTGCCATCAGGGCCCGCAACTGATCGCGCTCGACGCGGGCGGCGGCGGCGGCATTGTCGGCGGCCAGCAGCGCCTGGTTGGTTTGCCCGACCTCGCCTTCGAGCAAAAGCTGGCCGCCGGTTTCGACAATGCCATTGGCGGTCTTGAAGCGCTCGACGGCGTTTTCGGCGGCTTCCAGCTCGCCGAGCAATTGGGCCAGACGCCCCTCAAGGGCGCCGGAAGCGCGTTCGGCCTGGGCGGCGCGCTGCGTTTCGCGCAGGCCCAGGTAATTGCCGACAACGGCATTGGCGATGGCGGCCGCCTTGGTGGCGCTCTCGGATTCGGCGTGGATATCGACGACATAGGTCCGGTCGAGCCGCACGATATGGACGGCTTTGCTCAGCGCCAGCACGGCCTTGCTGAGATCATCGCGCGGGGCATCGGAAATGCCGCCGGCAAGACCATCGAGCAGGACACGGAGCGGGTTGGGCTTGCCGGCAAATTCGGGGTCGCGATCGAGGCCGAGCTGGGTGGCGGTGGCGCGCAGCACGGAATCGGACGCCATGACACGCGCCTGACTTTCGATCAGCACAACGCCAGCATCGCCGGAGGCGGTGGATGGCGTCAGGTCGCGCTCGAGCAGCTGAAGATTTTGCGGATCGATGAAAATCTGCGCACTGGCGCGATAGCTGGGAGTCAGCACCAGAAGCGCGGCGAGAGCCAGGGCAGCGCAGCACAGGGCCCCTGCCCCGGCCCAGTATCGCGCCCGCCAGAGCTGGCCAAGATGGTCAGCCAAGGCAGGAGAGACCGGAGGGACCTGGCCAAGAACCGTGGCCGTTTCGGTAACGATGTCGGAGCGAAACATGCGGACCGCCAGTATGTCATGGTTAATGCATGATTAAACTGGAGGAAGTGTTGCACCCGCAGGGCGCGAGGAGAAATGGAAGCTGGCGTGGCGGTTAATTGTAAGCGATTGTACTTACAAGGTTTTTCGTAGTTTCTATGTGCCGACGCTGCGCGCGGCCCCGACATCTCAGGATGGATCCCGGATCAAGTCCGGGATGACATCGTGGTGTGGATAACATCGTGGGCGGGTCGGGATTTCGAGGCTAAACGTCCAGATCGTCCAGGACCGACAGGAAGGCCGCGCCATAGCGGTCGAGCTTGGCCTGGCCGACGCCGGGCAGGTTGAGAATGTCGTGCAGGTGGCGCGGGCGGGCCAGGGCCATGGCGCGCAACGTGGTGTCGTGGAAGATGACGTAGGGCGGCACGCCCTGCTCCTTGGCGATGCGCAGGCGCTCGTCGCGCAGGGCATTGAAAATGGTCATGGCCGGTTCGGGCAATTGCACGGCATTGGAGAGGCGCTGGCGCACTTCGGCGGCCTTTTTCGGCCGGTCCTTGCGCAGGGTGACCATCCGCTCGTGGCGGAATACGGCGCGGGCGCCCTCCCCCAGTGTCAGCGCGCCATGGGCAGCGTGATCGACCACCACAAGGCCGCTGGCTGTCAGCTGGCGCAGCACCGATTGCCAGGTTTTGCTGTCGATATCCCGTCCCTGGCCAAACACGGCCTGTTTGTCGTGGCCGAAACGCTCGACCTTTTCGGTAGCCTTGCCCACGAGCACATCGATGACATGGGCGGCGCCGAAGCGCTGGCCGGTGCGGTAGATGGCGGCCATGGCCTTGATGGCGGCCTCGGTGCCATCCCAGCTTTCGACGGGCGAGCGGCAGGTATCGCAATTGCCGCAATTGCCGCCATGAGGTTCGCCGAAATGGGCCAGGATCGCCTTGCGGCGACATTCGGCGGTTTCGCAAACGCCCAAAAGAGCATTGAGCTTGGAATGCTCGAGCCGCTTCACCTCGTCAGGGGCATTGCCCTCGTCGATCATGCGGCGACGCTGCACCACATCGGCCATGCCATAGCTCATCCAGGCATCGGCAGGCTGGCCATCGCGGCCGGCGCGGCCGGTTTCCTGATAATAGGCCTCGATGGAGGCCGGCAGATCCATATGGGCGACATAGCGCACATCGGGTTTGTCGATGCCCATGCCAAAAGCAACGGTGGCCACCATGCAGATGTTTTCCTCCTTGAGGAAAGCATCCTGATTGGCGCTGCGCCGCTCGGCGCTGAGCCCGGCGTGGTAGGGCAGAGCCGGAATGCCCTTGCCGGACAGCCAATCGGCAATGTCCTCCACCTTGGCGCGGGAGAGGCAATAGACAACGCCCGAACTGCCCTTGTGCGCAGCGAGGAAGGCCAGCAATTGCTCCCGCGCCTTGTCCCGCTCGATGATGGAATAGGAAATATTGGGCCGGTCAAAACTGGTGGAGAAGACGTGGGCGCCCTCAAGCCCCAGCCGCTCGATAATGTCGGCCCGCGTGGTCGGATCGGCAGTGGCGGTGAGCGCGATACGAGGCACGCCGGGAAAGAGTTCGGTGAGCTGGGCCAGATCGCGATATTCGGGGCGGAAATCGTGGCCCCATTGGCTCACGCAATGGGCCTCGTCGATGGCAAAGAGCGCGATATCGAGCCCTTCGACCATATTGCGGAAGCCTTGGGTGGCAACGCGTTCGGGCGCGACATAGAGCAGGTCGAGTTCACCGCAGCGCAATTGGCGGCGGACTTCGGCGGACTCTTCCGCGGTCATGGCCGAGTTCAGCGCGGCGGCGGCGACGCCGGCCTGGCGCAGAGCCTCGACCTGATCGCGCATGAGGGCGATGAGGGGCGAGATGACGATGCCGACGCCGGGGCGGCATATGGCGGGGATCTGGTAGCAGGCCGATTTGCCGGCGCCGGTGGGGAAGAGCACGACGGCGTCGCCGCCGCCAACGACATGGCGGACCACATCTTCCTGCTGGCCGCGAAAACTCTTATGGCCAAAGATATCGCGCAAGACATCGAGCGGGTCGCGGGAGGCATCCCGGCTTGCCGCGCCAAACAGGTCCATGCTCGAATCCAATGCGCTCACGGGGAAACTTGAATCACAGCCAAGGGGTGAGCCGCAAGGCAAGGAAGGGCAAAGAACGACTTTATCCGCCGGCCATTCGGGGCAGCGGCTTGCTGAGGAATGGTGAATGGCGCGCGACGAAGCGCCAGGGCGTTTCGACGCCCTTGGTGATGCCGATGCGCGGACCGGCATGGATTTCGGACGGCTCGCCCGGCAGCAGTTCGAAGGGTTGGGCATCGAGCGGCAGGCCATTGTGGGCAATGGTGATATCAAGCGCCTGGCAGAGCTTGCCCGGACCCGAACAGAGTTGGCGGGCGGGAAGACCGCCGCGCCGCTCGGCCATGAGATGGGTGCCGCAAGTGGGCTCGAGAGCGCGGATCAGCACGGCGCTACCCGGCCGGCAGACGAAATTGAGGCACCAGTGGATGCCATAGATTTTGTAGACATAGGCACGACCGGGCGGGCCGAACATGGCGGCGTTGCGCGGGGTCGGACCGTTGAAGCTGTGCGAGGCCGGATCGCTTGGGTCATAGGCTTCGACCTCGACCAGCGGACCGCCGACGCCATCGACCAGGAGGGTCACGCCGATCAGATCGCGCGCAACATCGAGGACGGGGCGATCGAAGAAATCGGGCGGCAAGGCCACGCTAATCGACACGGCCGCGGGCGTCGACATGGACGGTTTCAACGACCTGGTCGCCGGAGATCAGCGTCACACTGTCGAACAGGTTCGAGACGACGCAGGCGTGATTGGGGATGATGCGGAGTTTTTCGCCAATGGCCGGTTTGGTGGGGCAATTGGTGAGATCGATCGTGCCATGCTCTTCGCTGAGGCCGGTGATGACGGCGTCGGGATAGGCTTCGATGAGGCCAAAGCCGGTCATGCCGAGGGTATCGCTGGTGAGCGCCTTGGAGCCGGCATCGATGATGGCCCGGTTTTCGGTGGGGCGGCTGACGACGGTTGCCAGCACGGTCAGCGCGCAATCGGCAAAGCCGCCGACATTTTTGGCGACCTGGAAGCGGTCCATATAGATATAGGTGCCGGGGCGATGTTCGGTGGCGGTTTTGACCTCATGAGCGCGCCAGATATCGGGCGTGCCGCCATTGGAAACGACTTCGGGCGGCAGGTTGGCGGCGATGAGGGCAGCCTTGGCGTCGGCCAGCCATTTTGCATTGGCCTCGACCTGCCCGGCGGCGGGATAGGTCATGAGGCCCCCGAAATGGAGGCCGGGCGAAGCGGCGATCTTTTGCGCCAGGGCGACGGCTTCGGTTGGCGATTGCACGCCGCAGCGGCCCATGCCGGTATCGCATTCGACGAGCACCGTGAGCGGCTTGGTTGAGCCGGCAAAGGTGGCTGAGAGACCGGCGACGGTCTGGGCGCTGTCGGCGGTAACAGCGATATTGATGCGGGCGGCCAGGGCCTTGAGGCGGGCGAGCTTGGCGGGGCCGATAATATTGTAGGGCAGGAAGATTTCGGTGATGCCGGCATCGGCCATGACTTCGGCTTCGCCCAGTTTCTGCACCGTGATGCCCACCGCGCCCAGTTCGACGGCGCGCTTGGCGAAGCGAGGCAGCTTGTGGGTTTTGATATGGGGCCGGAGCTTGAGGCCATGGGCGTCGGCATAATCCTGCACGCGCTTGAGATTGGCCTCGACGCGGTCGAGATCGATGAGGACCGCGGGGGTATCGAGTTCGGCTATGTTGCTCATTTGCCCCTCAGAACTTCATCGACGAAACGCAGATTGCCGGCTGTCAGCCCGGCATCGACCGGCAGCACCGTACCGGTGATGCCCGATGCGGCGTCCGAGCACAAGAAGACGGCGGCATTGGCCACTTCCTGGGGCAGGACCATGCGGCCCAGCGGGTAATGGGGCAAGACATTGTCGAGCAATGTGGGGTCGGCGGCTAGCCGATGATCCCAGGCCGGGGTGCGGACCGAACCAGGGCAGATCACATTGGCGCGCAGACCCTGGGCGCCGCGTTCGACAGCCAGCGAGCGCGCATAGGCAACGAGCCCGGCCTTGGCCGCGGAATAGGCCGGGTTGCCGAAATGGGCGAGCGCATTGACGGAGGAGATGAAGACCAGGCTGCCGCTGCCGCGCGCCGCCATGGCCTTGACCACGGGATCGGTCATGGCATAGGCGCCGTTGAGATTGATCGATATTTCCGAGGCCCAGATATCGTCATCGAGATGATCGAGCGTTTCGGCGCGGGTGAAGCCGGCATTGGAGACGACGGCGTCGGGCACACCATGCTCGGCAATATGGCGCTCAATGGCGGTTCGCGTGGCTTTGGGATCGGCCAATTCGAACAGCACCTGCCCGGCAAGGTCCAGCCCGGCCAGCAGGTCCGCATCGCGGTCGGCACCAATCACATTGGCCCCGGCCTGCCTGAACACAGCGACCAGGGAACGGCCGATGCCGCCCCCCGCACCTGATATCAGGACGGTTTTGCCATCGAGACGAAACGCTGAGCTCATGTCAGGGCCCCTTATAGGCGACGCAATCGATCTCGACCTTGCAGTCGACCATCATATGGCTCTGCACGCAGGCCCGCGCCGGCGGATGCTCGCCGAAATAGCTTTTATAGACGCCGTTGAAGCTCCAGAAATCACGCGGATCATCGAGCCAGACGCCGCAGCGCACCACATGTTCGAGACCGTAACCGGCCTCCTCAAGAATGGCGATGATATTGGCAATGGTGGCGTGGGTCTGCTCGACAATGCCGCCATTGATGATCTCGCCATCCTTCATGGCGACCTGGCCGGAGACATAGAGCCAGCCCCCCGCCTCCACCGCCCGGGCGAAAGGCAGGTTCTGACCGCCGGCTCCGGACTTTTCGGCGCCATAACGTTTGATCGGCATTTGGGACCCTCCTTTTCGGTCTTTTCTGAAAGACAATTTCACTGATCGCGAGCTTATCGCCAGAAATTGGGCAATTCTCGCGAAAAATGACAGCAGAAATGTAAATTTCTTACGTGATTGCGGGATATGCCCTGTGCTAGCTTGGCATGGTCCCGTCCCTTTGGGACATCCGGTTTTATTGTCATTTTGCGAGTTCCGAGTGCGTGTCTTCACCGCCGCCCTGGCCACCGAGACCAATACATTTTCCCCGATCGCGATCGACAAGCGCGCTTTCGAGGCCTCGCTCTACGCCAAGCCGGGCGAACATCCGGCAACGCCGACCCTGTGCAGCGCGCCCATTACCGTGGGCCGCGAAGTGTGTGCACAGCTGGGCTGGACGCTGATCGAGGGCAGTGCCAGCTGGGCCGACCCGGCAGGGCTGGTGGCGCGCACGACCTATGAGGACTTGCGCGACGAAATTCTTGAGCAATTACGGGCGGCCATGCCGGTGGATGGCGTGGTGCTGGGGCTGCATGGCGCCATGGTGGCGCAGGGCTATGACGATGTCGAAGGGGACCTGCTGGCCCGGGTGCGCGAGATTGTGGGGCCGGACGTGCTGGTCTGCGCCGAGCTTGATCCGCATAGCCATCTCACGGCCAAGCGGGTGGCGGCGGCTGATTTTTTCGTGGTGTTCAAGGAATTTCCCCATATCGACTTTGTCGATCGGGCGCGTGACCTGTGGTCAATCGCGGTGCGGGCGCTCAAGGGCGAGATCACGCCAGTGATGAGTGTGTTCGATTGCCGGATGATCGATGTGTTCCCCACCTCCAAGGAACCGATGCGCAGCTTTGTGGACCGGCTTTATGGGCTGGAACAGAGCGAGGCAGGGGTGCTCTCGCTCTCGGTGGTGCATGGCTTCATGGCGGGCGATGTGCCCGAGATGGGGACCAAGGTTATCGCGGTGACCGACAATCAGCCGGAGACCGGCGCGGCGCTGGCGGAAAAGCTGGGGCGGGAACTGTTTGCCATGCGCGGCACCTTCATGGTCGCCCAAGTGGATGAGCATGTGGCGGTGGATGTGGCTGTTGCTGCGACCAAGGGGCCGGTGGTGATCGCCGATGTGTGGGACAATCCCGGTGGTGGCCCGGCGGGCGACGCTACGGTGATCCTGGGCGAGCTGATTGCGCGGGGCGTAACCGACGTGGCGGTGGGGACGATCTGGGACCCCATTGCGGTGCAGATCTGTATGGCGGCGGGCGAAGGGGCGGAGATTGCCCTGCGCTTCGGGGCCAAATCGGCGCCGGATACGGGCCATCCCATAGACAAACTGGTAACGGTCAAAAAACTCGTGCCCAATGCAGAGATGCGGTTTGGGGAGAGCTTTGCACCATTTGGCGATGCGGCCTGGATCAGCTTTGACGGGATCGATGTGATCCTCAATACGACGCGGGCGCAGAGCTTTGATCCGAGCCTGTTTTCGGCGATGGGGATCGAGCCGACATCGCGGAAGATTTTGCTGATCAAGTCGACCAACCACTTCTACGACTCGTTCTCGCGGATTGCCTCGGAGATTGTCTATTGCTCGGCGGGGAAGCCCTATCCGAATAATCCGGCGACGACGCCTTATCGCAAGGCGCGGCGGGATATCTGGCCGATGATGGAGAATCCTTGGTGAGGTTTATCCCTAGGCATCGGAGTACCCCCTCCTGGCCTCCCCCTGATAGGGGGAGGGATCTCTCCACTCTGGAAACTGGATCGCGTTTTAGCCACCGGGCGGTTCCTCCCCCTATCAGGGGGAGGTTAGGTGGGGGTATTTGCTATTCCTCAGCCCAGTTGCCGTACATGATCGGCATCAATCCGACCAAAGCCTTGAAGCGGTTCCAGCTTTTGCGTTCCGGCAGGGTCCAGCCGGCCTCGGCGACGGCTGAGAGGCGGGGGAAGACCAGGCGGTCGAAGATGGCGCGATCGGTCATGGATTCGCTCCAGATGCAGCTCTGGACGCCAAGCAGGTGCTTGAGCTGGTTTTCGGTCCAGCCTTCGCGGGCCTCGAATTCATAGGTTTCCTGCGGGCCTGACCAGCCGGCCCAGCCGGCGCCCGGCTCGGCCCAGGCCTGACCATTGGCCATGTCGAGATAGTAGCGCTGGCCTGGGGAAACGACCATGTCATAGCCGCGTTCAGCCAGGGCGGCGTTGATCTCGACATTGCGCCAGCCGATGAGGAAGGTCTTGGATTTGTCGACCTTGTCGCCATGGCCCGCCTCTTCCCAGCCGCCGGTCACCGCGCCCTTGGAGGCGATATACTCATGCACGCGACGGATGAATTCGGATTGCAGGAGCGCGGTAGGCGAACCCTCGATCTCGTCGGCGCCGTGATGGTTGCCCAGAACGTTGAGCTGGGCTTCGTGCTTCTTGCGGAGAGCGGGACCGCCGAGCTTTTCGATCATGTCGAGGGCCAGTGGCGAGCCGGACCAGGCGGCGAGCGGAACCTCGTCGGCGCCGAGATGGAAGATGCCGGCGGGGAACATCTCCAGCACCTCGTCGATCACCTTTTCCATGAAGGTATAGACCGGCTCATAGGCGGGGTTGAGGCTGTTATTGGGGAAGCCCTGCACCGACTGGTATTCGCCAACCTCGTTGGGATCGCGCAATTGCGGGAGGGATTGCAGCACGGCGTAGGAATGGCCGGGGACGTCGATTTCGGGGATCACGGTAATGGCGAGGCTATCGGCCAAAGCCACGATTTCGCGCACCACTGCCTTGGAATAATAGCCGCCGGTCGGCTGCGGGCCGGAACCCAAGAGCGGCGGCAGGGCTTTGCCGTGGCCGCGCCAGGCGCCGATTTCGGTGAGTTCGGGGTAGGCCTCGATTTCGAGGCGCCACGCCTCGTCTTCGCTGAGATGCCAGTGGAACTTGTTCATCTTGTTCCAGGCCATGAGCTTGATGAGACGGCCGACTTCGGCCCCGGTATAGAATTGGCGCGCCACATCGAGATGGCAGCCGCGATAGGTAAAGCCGGGCTCGTCGGTGATGGTACCGCCGGTAGGGAAGAGGAAGGTCTGCGGATGGAGTTTTGCGCCCCGCAGAATGTGACCCAGGGTAACCAGGCCATAGAACATGCCCTGCCGGGTGGTGGCCGAAACCGTCGCCGCATTGTCGGCAAAGGCAATTTCATAGGCCTCGGCGCCCAGGCCAGCCTTGTGCTCGACCGCGACGGGCATGCCGGCCTCGGAAGCGGGGCGGACAATAGCCTCGACGGGGAAGAGATCGCCGACCAGCGTGGCGAAGGCCTGGGCGGCTTTGGCGGCGTCGTCACCCTGTGGCTGCAGGTCGAAGCCGGGCGGGGCAATGCGGGCGCCGGTGGTGGCAACGGATTTGGGCCAGGGGATGATCGAAACGGGGACCGGCGCCTTGGCCGGAACCTTGAACCGTATCGCGCCCTTGAGCAGCGGGGAATTGTGCCCCTTGCCCTGAGTGGGGGCGGTGGGCAGGGAAATGATGGTGCCGTCGGCCAGGGCAACGTAACCGGAATTGGCGCCGTCGCTCCAATGGCGCAGGCCATAGGAGAGACCGCGTGCGACAGCCTTCCAGGTTTCGCCCGGCTGCAGCACGAAGCCGTCTGGCGGGGCGATCAGGGTGTGATTGGAGAGGCGCTTGAGCAGCTTGCCATTTTCGAGGGTCGCGTGCGGATCGATGCGGGCCGGCCCCGAAAAACCGAGGGTGAAATCCTTGAGGGGCGCATCGCCATTATTGGTGAGCTCGATGCCATAGGCGAGCGCTTCCCCCTCGCTGGCGGGCGTCCAGGTGGTTACGAGCGACAAAGAATAGCCGGCAGTCATGTGCTTGGATCCCAAGGCAGGAGTGGAAGGAGGGCTCAGTCCCCGAGGGGCTGGGCGTCGTCGCCGTCCCGATTGACGACGAGCTGGTGCTTGATGCGCCGCATGCTGGCGACGGCAGAGGCGCCAAGGCGGGTCGCGACGGTCTGGGCGAGAACGTCCACCGTGGCGAGAAAGGCGTAGCGGCCCGGGGTGGGACGGAGAATGTCGATGTTCTCGTGCCAGTTGACGGGCAGCAGGATATCGGACTGGGCCGAGACCATGGAGGCCGAGCGGGTAACGACGATGCGGGTCAGCCCATATTCGCCGGCGACGGTGAGCGTCTTGGCCAATTGCGCATTATTGCCCGAAAGCGAAAAGGCCACGATGACGGTGCCGGCGGGGGCGGAGGCAGCGCGCATCATCTGCAATTGATGATCTTCGGTGGAGGCAACCTTGAGGCCGAGGCGAAACAGCCGCGTCTCGATTTCGCCAGCCATCATCGAGGAGGCGCCGCCGGAGCCGAAAGCCAGCACGAAATTGGATTTGGCGATACTTTCAGCGGCGCGTTCGACAGCGCCGAAATCGAGGTGTTCGAAGGTTTCGTAGATGATGGACTGGATGCCATTGACCACGCCCTGGGCGATCTCGCGCACATTGGAGGGGCTGGCGGCAGGAGCCAGATAGCGCTGGCCGACGAAACGGGACTGGGCCAGGCGCACCTTGAAATCGGCATAGCTATCGCAGCCCAGGCGCCGGCAGAAGCGCGTGACGGTGGGCGGGGAGACATCGGCCTGGGCGGCCAGGTCGACGATAGACATTTTGAGCACGCTATCGACATCGGCGAGCACGATTTCGGTCAGGGCGCGCTCCGACCGCGTGAACTCGTTCTTCTCGGTCTGCAACAGACCGACGATATCCAGCATGATGCTCTCCTCCGCCTCGGGCGAGCTGCTAATAGACTGCCAGGCCCTTTTCGTCGAACAAATGAACCTGGTTGATGGCAAAGCTCATTGCGACGGCCTGCCCTTCTGCAACCTTGGGGTCGCCTTCGAACAGGGCGACGAAATGCTCCCCGGCGGGCAGATCGGCATAGCTCACGGTATGGATGCCCAGATGTTCGACGATCTTGGGGGTGATGGTGAGGGTGAAGTCGCCCTTGTCGAGGCTGAGATGTTCGGGGCGGATGCCCAGGGTCACGGACTGGCCGTTGACGGCCTTCGACTGGCGCGGCAAGGCGATGGTGCCCAGGGTGCCGAGATCGACCGTGGCGGTTTCGCCGTCGGCCGAGGTTACCTTGCCATTGATGAAGTTCATCTTGGGGCTGCCGATAAAGCCGGCGACGAAGAGATTGTCCGGCTTATGATAGAGCTGCAGCGGTGAGCCGACCTGGGCGATCACGCCGGCATCGAGCACGACGATCTTGTCGGCCATGGTCATAGCTTCGACCTGATCGTGCGTCACATAGATCATGGTGGAACCCAGGCGCTTATGCAGCTCCATCAGCTCGATGCGCATTTCCGAGCGGAGTGCGGCATCGAGATTGGACAGGGGTTCGTCGAAGAGGAAAATCTTGGGCTGACGCACGATGGCGCGGCCGATAGCGACGCGCTGACGCTGGCCGCCCGAAAGCATGCCGGGGCGGTGCTGCAGGCGCGGCTCGAGCTGCAGCACCTTGGCTGCGGCGTGTACCCGGGCATTGACCTCGTCATTGGGCAGTTTTTCAACGCGCAGCGGGAAGGCGATGTTCTCGAACACGGTCATATGCGGATAAAGCGCATAGGACTGGAACACCATGGCAATGCCGCGCTGCACGGGGGGCAGATCGTTGACGACCTTGCCGCCGATGGTGATTTCGCCGGCGCTGACATCCTCGAGCCCGGCGATCATGCGCAACAGGGTCGACTTGCCGCAGCCGGAGGGACCGACAAAGACGACGAACTCGCCTTCGGAGACTTCGAGATCGATCCCCTTGATGATCCGGGCTTCGTTGAAGCTTTTCTCAAGTTGCTTGAGGCTGAGCTGGGACATGGCACTGCGTCTCCGGGCGGCGGCACGAGGCCGCGGGCGGTCGAAAGGGATCGGATGGCCGCCGCCCAAAGGGCGACGGCCGGTAATGTTCAGGCTACTTGTACTGCTCGAGTTCGCCCGCGGCCGTGGTGAGGGCAGCGGCCGGTTCGGCAGCGCCGGTCACGACGGACTGAACCATTTCGATCATCACGTTCTGCAGGCCGACATAGTCGGTCAACAGCGGCTCGGGACCACCGAATTCGATGCCGTCGAGGAAGGGCGCCCAATAGGGCTTCTCGGCGAGCAGTTCTGCGGTCTGAGGCTCAAGCGGACGCAGCGGGGTCAGGCCCTGGGCCATTTCGGCAGCCCACTGGCGTTCGCCGGCAGTCAGGTACTTGGCAAGACTGGTGGCCTGCTCTTCGACGCCCGAGCCCTTGAACACGGCCAGGGAGTCGGTGATGAGCAGGGTGCCCGGGCCCTTGGCGGATGGGCCAAGCGGGAGCGCGGCAACGCCCCAGTTCATGCCGGCTTCGGTGGCAAGATTGGCGGCATTGGGCGAGGCATGGATCATGCCCAGCGTGCCGTCGAGCCAGATGGCGCGCACTTCGTTCTGCTCGTAAGCGGTCGGGCCTTCTTCGGAATAGGCCGAGATGTCCTTGAGCGCGGTCAGGGCTTCGAGGTTCTGCGGCGAATCGAGCACGATATTGCCGTCGGCATCGATGACCTGGCCGTCATTGGTGTAAACCCAATGGAGGAACTGGTGCATGGTGTTGTCGAAGGTCTTGGCGACGACGCCAAAACCGTCGAAGTCGGTATTGTCTTCGATCTGCTTGGCGAAGGCGATTTCTTCTTCCCAGGTCTTGGGCGGGGTTTCCGGATCAAGACCGGCAGCCTCGAAGACGTCCTTGTTCCAGTAGAAGGCCTTGGTCGAGAAAGCGACCGGGACGCCCCACTGGGTGCCGTCGAAGGTGACGGTATCGGGCACGTAATTGTAATAGCCGGCCTTTTCCTCGTCGGTCATCGGCACGGGGACGATGAGATCGTTGAGGGCGAACTGCTTGAGCGTGCGCGAACCGACATAAGCCAGCGCGACGGGGGTGCCGGCGGCGGCGAGCGTGGTCACCTTGTCCTGGCACTGGCCCCAGCCGACGACTTCGGGAACGACCTTGAAGCCGGGATTTTCAGCTTCCCATTCCTTGAAATAGTCGGCGTAACCGGCGGTCAGCTCGTCACCGCAGTTGATAAAGCTGATTTCCTTGACGTCCTGGGCGAAAGCGGCGGGCGCTGAAGCCGCGAGGGCCAGCAGCGATACCGCGATAAGTCCGGTCGTTTTTTGCACTTTTTAGTCTCCCTTGTTGCACGCCCCGAAAGGCGCCTTCCCTCGGATCGGGACGAGCCCGACCCAAACTGAGCAGCCTAGCGGACCCTTCTTCCGCCCGGCCTTTCCCTATTGCTTCACGGCACCGGCGGTGAGGCCGGCGACGAGATAGCGCTGCAGGAACACGATGACGATCATGACCGGCAGGATTCCGACGAAACTGGCCGCCATCAACTCGTTCCACTGCACTTCCTGCTTGCCGAAAAAGGCGAACAGCCCAACCGGCAGCGGCATGAACTCGGTCCTGGAATTGAAGGTCAGCGCGAAGATGAATTGCTGCGCATAGGCGCCGATGAAGGTCATGATGGCGACCACGACAATGCCCGGCATGGCCAGCGGCAGGATGACCCGGCGCAAAGTATAGAGACGGGAAGCGCCATCGACCCAGGCGGCCTCGTCCAGCTCGCGCGGAATGCGCATCATATAGGTGCGCAGCAGCCAGATGGACGACGGGATGAGGAAAGCCGCGCCCGGCACGATCATGGCCCAATAGGTATTGAGCAGGCCCAGCTGGCGCATCAGGCGGAAAAGCGGGATGAGCAGCACGGCGCCCGAAAACATGTTGACCGCAAGGAACCCGCCCAGCATCAGCCCCGACCCGGCAAACTGGAAGCGGGCAAAGGCATAGGCGGCCGGCACGACGATGACGACGACGATCAGTGTCACCACTGAGGAGATGAAGAAGGAGTTGAAGATGTGCATGCCCAGCATGGGCACCGACGTCCACATCTGGAAGTAGGCGTCGAAGGAGCCGTTTTTCGGGATGAAGCTATAGGGCGTTGAAAAGAGCTGGCTCAGCGGTTTGAGCGAGACCAGGAAGCCTTCGATGAAGGGGGCCAGCACGAAGAACAGGAACACCGCCATGCCAGCATACATCAAGACGATCTCGTACCACTTGTAGCGGTCGATCATGGCCTTGGAGGAACGGGCCCTGACCTTTTTTGCAACGGCGGGCGGGGCAAGGTCGGCGGCGGCAGTGCGGGCGAGGTGGCTCATTTGGCTTCTCCCTGCGAGAGCTTCCGAACCGCGCGGAAGTAGACGATGCAGAAGATGGACACGAAGATGCAGATCACCACGGCGCGAGCGGCGCCTTCGCCATATTTGCGGGAACCCATGGCGGTCTTGTAGGTGTCGATGATCATGGTGGTGGTGGAGCCCGAGGGACCACCCTGGGTCAGGATCCAGATGATATCGAAGGAATTGAAGGTGGCGATCAGGCTGAGCAGGCTCATGGTCAGCATGGCCGGCAGCATCAGCGGCAGGGTGATGCGGCGGAAGCGATAGAAGCGGCCGGCACCATCGGTCCAGGCGGCTTCATAGAGATCCTTGGGAATGGATTGCATGGCGGCCAGGAGATAAATGGTCACCATGGGCACCCCGATCCACACATCGGTGACAATGGTGGCCCAGAAGGCCGAGTTCCCCTGCGCCAGGATGGGCCATGGCTTGCTGATGATGCCGAAATTCTGCAAGAGGCCCGAAATCATGCCGAACTGGCCATTATACATCCAGCCCCACATGAAAATGCCGATGGCCATGGGCACGATCCAGGGCGGCATGGTGAGGATGCGGAACAGGGTCTGGCCGGGAATGGCGGCATTGAGCAGGGTGGCGCCCAAAGTGCCGATGATCATCTTGGTGGCGACCGAAAAGAAGGTCCAGATGAAGGTGCGCAGGATGACTTCGGTGAAATTGCCGGCGCCGAAAATGCGCTGATAATTCGCCCAGCCCACGAAATCATAGGTGGGACGAAGCGCGGCATTGGTGAAGCTGAGGACGATCGTGTCGAACAGCGGATAGGCAACGATGATCAGAATGTAGATGAGGGCGGGAGCCAGTAGGGCGAGAGCGAAGAGGGAAGCGCTGCGAGTACCGGTCATCTACCTTCTCCTCAGCTCGCTCGGCCCAAAGCCGCATCGAATTGCTGCCAGATTGGCGTCATATCCACCACCGTTCTGGTTCGCATGGCCTGATCCATGGAGAGCGCCAGAAGCCCGGCCTCCAGCGCATCGGTGACCGAGACCGGCAGGGGGGCGCCCTCGATCATGTGTTTAAGAATGTCCTCGGCCATCTGCTCGTCGGCACCATAGTGCTGGCTGAGGCCACTGGTCTTATAGGTCGCGTCGACAAGGCGCTCGGACGTACGCGAGTCCGTGACGCGCAGGAAATTGCGGATGAAATCGCCTTCGGCCATGCCCTTGGCTCCCATCACTGCGAAGCGCCGGAAATCGTCAGGCACGTTCAGATTGGTGTGAAAGGTCAGCGCGGCGCCGCTCTCATATTGCACCATTGCGGTCTGGAAATCGATGATGTCGCCATCGCTGTCGAACACCTTATCGCTACCCTGCCAGCCGGAGGGCTTGCGATGGTAGAGTTCCATGTCGTTGATGCCGGAAACCTGGGGCGCATTCTTGGGAATGAAGGTGCGGCGGCCGCCGAAGCTCGACACATATTTGGGGCGGCAGCCCATGACGCCATTGTAAAGATCGAGATCGTGGCAGCACTTTTCGAGCATGAAGCTGCCCGAATATTTCTCGTAGCGACGCCAGTCGCGCATGAAAAAGGCGCCATGATAGGGCGGGATATGCTCGGAAGCCTCGATGGAGGTGATGTCGCCAAGCTGGCCTTCGGCCTGGGCCTTGCGCAGGTCCACATAAAGCGGGGCATAGCGCAGCACCAGGCCAACCATCAGATTGTCCGAGCCATATTGGGCGATCAACTCGGCCAGCGCCATGGTGTCCTCGACTGAGGTTACCACCGGCTTTTCGGTGAAGATCTTGAGGCCGCGCTCGAGGCCGGTACGGATGTGGCCGAGATGGAGATGATTGGGCGAGCCGACCATCAGCAGGTCAAGCTGTTCGCTATCGAGCAGGGCTTCGAGGCTGTCATATTGCTTGCCGACATTGACGCCGTGTTCGGTGGCATAGGGCAGGCCGGCAGGGGCAGGATCGACATAGCCGGCAATCGAAAAATCGCTGCGCGCCGCGGAGAAAACCCGCGCCAGATACCCCAGACGATAGCCCAGACCGATAATGCCTACCCGCATAGATATTCGCCCATCCTGTTCCCGCCATTCTCTGTTGGATTGGTCGGGTTTTCTGTAAACTATTTTCAAGATTAGGATCGTTCTGAACGGGATGTCAACACGAATCCGACACATCCACAATACCAATCTAGACCGAGAGCGGGCCTGCCCAAAGCAACGCCATTCTGCCGAAAACCTGAGCGTTTTCCCCGATTTTGCTGAAGTTTTCGCTGTGGACAAGCTTACCGGAAAAGGGCAGCATGCTCGAATTGGTATCTATGTACGTGCCTCAAATCGAGTTTCGCATAGAGGCCAGAAATGAAAATTTATAACAGAGTCAGGCTCCATTGCCCGCAATTGCGCGGGCGCCAGGCCTGAGGCCCGGGAGAGCCAGATGAGCCACACCACCAACCCTTTCCCCAACGACCCCGATCGCGGCGCTATCTGGACCATGCTGATGGAGCGCGACATCGACGCCTTTGTCAGCGCCGACTGGAGCATGGTCGATGGCGATTTCGTGCGCGAGGGGTTTTTGGGGATCAATGGCGGGGGATCGGACAATCCCGATAGCTGGAAGATCGGCTTTCCGACGCTGGAGGCCTATCGCGACGAATGGTTGCGCCAGGCGAGCGAGGGCCAGAAAGTTAGATATGCCGAGGACCAGCGCCTGGCCATTTTCCGCAACACCAATTTGCAACACATCGAGATTAATGGCGACATCGCCATCGCCCACAAGAAGTTCGACGGCACCATTGCCCTGGCCGATGGCGGCAAGGAAATCATGAACTGGCAGACGCTCTATTTCTGTCGCAAGGTTTCCGGCGCCTGGAAGCTGACTGGCTTTGCCGGCTACCTGCCCTTCCCGATGGGAACGCCACGAAAGGGCTGATCGATCATGGGGGGATTGAGCGTCCAGCGGCTGACCATGCTGGTGTTTTTCCTGCAGCCGCTTGCCTTCGGCTCCTGGTTGCCGCGTATTCCCGATGTGCAGCAGGCGCTGGGCCTGGGGCCAGCCGCACTGGCCTTTACGCTATTGGGACTGCCCTGCGGCACGCTGCTGACGTTGCCCTTTGCCGGCCCCCTGGTGGGCAGGATCGGACCGCGCATGGCAATCCTTTCCGGCTTTCTGTTTTACGCCATCGCGATCAGCCTGCCGGCCTTTGCGCCCAGCCCCACACTGCTCTTTATCGCCCTGATGCTGGCGGGGTCGTCGATTTCCTTCCTTGAACTCGGGCTCAACGTGCAGGCCGATGCGGTGGAGAAATCGACCGGTTCACTGATCATGACCACCTCGCATGGCTTCTGGTCGGTGGGGATCATGGTGGGCAGCCTTGTCGGCTCGGGATTGGCCGCGCTGGGATTGGCGCCGGCCTGGGCAATTCTCCTGGTTGCGGCGATCAATCTGCCGCTGGGGATTATCGTCGCGCTCCGCCTGCCGGTTCTGGCCACGGAAAGCGAGAACAAGACCGCGGGCCAGCGCTCGGCCTGGGCCATGCCATCCTGGGCGCTATTGGGCATCTGCTTTTTCGTCTTCGGCATTACCATGACCGAAGGGGCCATGGCCGACTGGTCGGCGGTGTTCCTGCGCGAGGCATTGGGTGCCGATGGGGGCCTTGCCGGGCTAGGCTATTCGGTCTTTGCCTTCATGGTGGCGACGGGGCGGTTTGGCGGCGACACGCTCAAGGCACGGTTCGGGGCGGTCACGACGGCGCGGATCTGCGGCACGCTGGCCCTGGCGGGCGCGGCAATCCTCTTCATCGCGCCCAATACGATTGCCGCCCTGTTCGGCTTTGCCATTATCGGGCTCGGTGTTTCGGTGGGGTTTCCGTTGGCGGTGACCGCGGCGGCGAGCCTTACCGACAGACCATCCTCGTCCAATGTCGCGGTCCTCTCGTTCGTGGCGCTGTGCGGCTTTCTCGTCGGTCCACCGGTGATCGGGTTCATCGCCGAACATGCCGATATGCGCATGGGCCTATTGGCGCTGGTGCCGGTATTGCTGGTGAGCCTGTTGCTGACCGGACGGCTGATGGTCAACAGCAGGGCGCCCGCCCATAATCCTGAAGCAGAAGTTCCCGGAGTTCTTTAGATGCGTATTGCCGTTGCCGGGCTGCATACCGAATGCAGCACTTATAATCCCGTGCTGGCCCGCGAGGCCGATTTTCGCATCTTGCGCGGCCCCAGCATGCTCAAGGATGCCTATTTCGATTTCCTGACACATTTTCCGCCCGAGTTCATCACCATCCTGCATGCAAGGGCCATTGCCGGCGGGCCGGTGGAGCGGGGCATCTATGAGCGCTGGAAGGGAGAAATCCTCGATGGCCTCAAAAGCGCCCTGCCGCTGGATGGGGTGTATCTGGCCATGCATGGCGCCATGTTCGTTGAGGGGCTGTTCGATGCCGAGGGTGATTTCATTGCCGCGGTACGCGAAGTGGTCGGGCCCGATGTGCTGATCGCGGCAAGTTACGACCTCCATGGCAATGTCAGCCAACGGATCGTCGACAGCCTCGACATTTTTTCCACCTATCGCACGGCGCCGCATATCGACGTGCCCGATACGATGCGCCGGGCAGTGACCATGCTGGTGCGCGCTTTGCGGACGGGGCAGCGTCCGGCCCTGGTCTGGGCTCCGGTGCCTGTACTGCTGCCGGGCGAGCGGACCAGTACGCAGGACGAGCCGGCGCGGACCTTTTATTCGCAATTGCAGCAGACCGAAGACCCGACAGGCATCTGGGATGCCTCGTTCCAGGTGGGCTATGTCTGGGCGGACGAGCCACGGGCGACCGCCTGCGCGGTGATTACCGGCACGGATCGTTCCGCCATGGAAAAGGCCGCCGCGGCTTTGGCGCAGAATTACTGGGATATTCGGAGCGATTTCGTCTTTGGGACGAAGACAGGCAGTATCGAGGAATGCGTCGACTGGGCGGTGACTTCGGAAACGGGGCCTGTCGTCTTGGCGGAATCGGGGGATAACCCGACTGGTGGCGGCGTGGGCGATCGCGCCGAAGTTCTGGCGGCGCTGATCGCGAGGGACGCGCAGGGCGTGGTGTTTGCCGGCATTGCCGACAAGGCGGCGACCGAGGCGGCTTATGCGGCGGGCGTGGGGGCCAAGATTGCCCTGCGGATCGGGGGGAGCCTCGACACCAGCAGCCAACCGGTCGAGGCCGAAGCGGAGGTCATCTTCCTGCTCGAAACGGACGATGCGCGGCTGCGCGAGGCCGTGGTGCGGATCGGTGGGATCGACCTGGTGCTGACGGTTCGCCGGCGGCCCTTCCACAATATCCCGGACTTTACCCGGCTCGGGCTCGACCCGCGCCTGGCCAGGATCGTGGTGGTGAAATCGGGCTATCTCTCACCCGATCTCGGTCCCATTGCCAATCCAAGCCTCATGGCCTTGTCGCCAGGCGTGGTGGACCAATTCGTCGAACGGCTGGTGCGCAACCATAAAAGCGTGCCGCAATATCCGTTCGACAGGGAATTTTCCTATGTGCCGGCCCCGATCTGGTCGGCGCGGGCGAGGTAAGGTCGGCAGGCACCTTCTCGTCATAATCGCAGTCGCTTCCCTCGGGCTTGACCCGAGGGTCATTCGCTACTTGTGCCGAGGGGAGAGTGGCCCTCGGGTCGAGCCCGAGGGAGGCGCTGGTGATGGGAAGGCGTTGGAGGTCTCTCCTACGCCGCCGCGGCGCCCGCGCTCTGTGTCCGCAGGGGAATGCAAAGCGGGCGGCCATGGACCGGATCGGTGATGACCATGGATTGCACGTCGAAGACTTCGGCGATCCGGGCCTCGGTCATCAGCTCTTCGGGCGTGCCCGAGGCGGCGATGGCGCCATCGCGCAGGAAAACCAGCCGGTCGGCATAGCGCGCGGCCAGGTTCAGATCGTGCAGCACGAGAACCACGGTACGACCGAATTCAACATTGAGCTGGCGCACGAGATCGAGGCAATCGAGCTGATGGGCCATATCGAGATGGTTGACCGGCTCGTCGAGGCAGACCACATCGGTTTCCTGCGCCAGGACCATGGCGATCCAGACGCGTTGCAATTGGCCGCCCGAAAGTGAACCCAGCCGGCGCTTGCGCAGATGAGCAACGCCGGTGCCTGCCATGGCGCGGTCGAGCGCGGCGGCGTCGTCGGCGCTCCAGGGCTGCATCATGGATTGATGCGGATAGCGGCCCAGCCGCACCAGTTCCTCGACCGTCATGTCGTCGGGCGCCGATGGGCTTTGTGCAAGCAAGCCGATCTGGCGGGCCAGCATGCGGTCATTGAGCGTGGCGATATCGACATCGCCCAGCCGCACCTGGCCGCCGCTCGGCTTGTGGAGGCGCCGGATAGCGCGGAGCAAGGTGGATTTGCCGCAGCCATTGGGGCCGGCCAGAACGGTGATCTTGCCCTTGGGAATGGGCAGCGACAGGGCATTGAGCACGCTGACCGTGCCATAGGCCAGGCTGAGATTGTCGACCGAGATGCGATGATCCACTGCGCTATCCGTCATGGCGTTGCCTGCCCATCAACAAGAAGAGGAAATAGGGAGCGCCGATGACCGCGGTGACGGTGCCGGCGGGAACTTCGATGGGGGCAAAGACCACCCGGACGATCAGGTCGGCTGATACCAGCATGATGGCGCCAAGCAGGAAGCTGCCGGCAAGACCGGCATAGACATTGCGGCCCACGAGCAGGCGCGCCAGGTGCGGCGCCATGAGCCCGATGAACCCGACGCCACCGACAAAGGCCACGGACACCGCGGTCAGCGCTGCGGCCAGGGCGAAGATCAGGATGCGGAATACCGGCAGATCGAGGCCGACGCCGCGCGCCGAGACCTCGTCGAGATCGGCCGGCGGCAGTTTCCGGGCAGCGAGCAGGGACAAGAGCAGCAAAGGCAGCATGGCCAGTGCGGTGACCTGGATTTCGCTCCAGTTGATCTCGTTGACCGCCCCGGCGATCCAGCGCGCGGCCTGGCTGGTGCGATAGATGGGGCCGATCAGCATCATGACGATGGTAATGGCCTTGGCCACCGCTGCAATGGCGATGCCGAACAGCAGCAGGCGAATGGCCGAGGAGGACTGCCGGCCCGAGAGGATGAAGACCAGCGATATGGCGGCAAGCGCGCCCAGTGTCGCCGCGACCGGCTGATAGGCGATGGAGGTCACCAGCGAATTGGATTCGTCGGAGAGCAAGGCGAGGAAAATGACAACGCCCAGGGCGGCGCCATCGATCACCCCCAATACGCCCGGGGAGGCCAGCGAATTCCGCGTGATCTTTTGCAGCAGGAACCCGGCAGCGGCCATGCCGCCACCGGCAAGCGCCGCGATGACCACCCGCGGCAGACGCAATTGCAGGACGATCAGGTTCTGGGTCTTCTCGCCCGCGCCCATGATGACCCGGGTCACCTGATCGATAGGTATCCAGGTGGAGCCGAAGGCGACCCCGCTCAAGGCCAGCAGCACGAAGGCCACGGCCATGATGAGAAGAACCGCTGGCGCACGCGCCGGAGCGAGGTTGGAGGTGAGGCCGCTCATGCTGCCCTCCGCTTGAGCAGAATGAGGAGGACGACGCCGCCGACGACCGCCGTTATGGCGCCCACCGGCGCCTCGACGGGATAGATGAGGAAGCGGGCGGCGACATCGGCCACGGTCGCATAGATGGCGCCGAGCAATGCGGCAGCGGGAATCTGGCGGGCATGACGAAGACCAACCAGGCGGCGCGCAGCATGGGGTACGACCAGACCAACAAAAGTGACGGGGCCGGCCATGGATACGGCAGCGCCGGTGAGGAGCGCCACGGACAGAAAGCTCGTGCCGCGCACCAGGGCCAGCGGCACGCCAAGGCTGGTGGCCGTGGAATCATCGGCTTGCAAGGCATCGAGTGCACGGGACAGCAGCAGGGCCAGGGCGGCACCGACAATAATGATTGGTCCACCGGTCTGGGCCAGCGTCATCGGCCGGTCGACGAAGGAACCCGAGAGCCAGAACAGCAATTGCTGGAGCTGGGCCTCGTTGGTGGTGAGAATGATCTCGACGATGGAATGGCCGAGGCCGGCAATGGTGACGCCGATCAGCACAATGCGGATGGGCGAAAGGCCCCCTGCCCCGGCGGCGATGGCAAAGACCAGGAGGCTCGTGAGCAAAGCGCCCAGGGCTGCCGACATGGAGAGGCCCAGCAGGGAGCTGACGCCGAGAGCCGTGCTGGCCACCACAACGGCAAGGGACGCGCCGGCATTGAGGCCCAGCGTATCGGGCGAGGCAATGCGGTTGCGCGACAAGGTCTGGACGATGACGCCGGCAATGGCCAGACCCGCCCCGACCAATGGCGCCAGGATCGCGCGCGGCAGACGCAGATTGGAAATAACGACTGCCGTTTCCGAACCGTCAAAGGCAAAGAGCGCCTGCCAGACCTGATCGAGCCCATAGAGCTTGAAGCCCAGCGTGAGGCTCATCAGCATTGCGGCGAAGAGGGCAATGACAAGGACCACCCAGACCACAGGTAAAGGCAGGGCGGCGACCATTGGACGGGGAGAGGCCACGGAAGAACTGGACAGGGTGAAGGACCAAAAAGCTGATATTGACAGTCATACTAAATTCTGACTGTTTGCCCAGACCATTTTCTGATCCCTCATGTCAAGATTTAGGATTGTCATGTCCACTCTTCGCAACACATTCGCGGCGATGGCCTGCGCTACGGTGCTGGCGCTGGCGCCGGGCGCTTTCGCCCGCGAAATTACCCATGCCATGGGCACGACCGATGTTCCGGACAGCCCCCAGCGGATCGTTATTCTGACCAATGAAGGTACCGAGGCCCTGCTGGCTGTCGGCATCACCCCCGTTGGGGCCGTTCGCTCCTGGGTGGGCGAGCCCTGGTATGATCACATCGCGGCCGATATGGCTGACGTCACGGTGGTTGGCGAGGAATCGGCGGTGAATCTCGAGGCCATCGCGGCGCTGGAACCCGACCTGATCATCGGCAACAAGATGCGCCAGGAAAAGATCTACGACCAGCTGTCGGCCATCGCGCCGACCGTGATGTCGGAACGCCTGCGCGGCGACTGGAAGGTCAATATGGCCCTCTATACCGACGCCGCCGGCAAGGGCGCCGAAGGCAAGGCAGCGCTTGAGACCTATGACGGGCGTATCGCCAAGATCGCCGAAGAAGCCGGACCGCTGCTCGAAGAGAAGGTTTCGCTGGTGCGCTTCATGTCCGGCATGACCCGCATTTACTACAAGGACACTTTTGCCGGCCTGATCCTGAGCGAAATCGGTTTCAAGCGCCCTGCGTCTCAGGACAAGCCCGAATTTGCCGATGATGTGGGCAAGGAACGCATTCCGGACTTCGACGGCGACCGGCTGTTCTATTTCGTCTACGAGATCGGTGACGGCGTTGCCGAGAAAGTGGCCGCGGAATGGACCGCCGATCCGCTCTGGCAGAACCTGCCCGTGGTGAAGGCCGGAAAGGCCTATGCCGTTTCCGACACGATCTGGAATACGGCCGGTGGTTTCATTGCCGCCAATCTGCTGCTCGATGATATCGAAAAGCACTATGAGCTGGCGTCCACCCGCTAAATTCCTGGCCATCCGCTGCAAGGCGGGTGGCTTTTTTCTGTCCAGACGAGCTTGTCCATGTTGAAGCGCCTGTTCTCTGCCAGCCTGATTGCCGCCCTGATGCTGTCCAATGCCATGGCGCGCGAGGTGACCCATGCCATGGGGACAACCGAAGTGCCCGACGCCCCGCAACGGGTGGTGATCCTTACCAATGAGGGCACCGAGGCGCTGCTGCATCTGGGCATTGTGCCGGTTGGGGCGGCGCAGAGCTGGGATGCCGATCCATTCTACGCCCATCTTGTGCCTCTGCTTGGCGATGCCGTTTCGCTGGGGACCGAGACGGCGATCAATCTCGAACTCGTCGCTTCGCTCGAACCCGACCTGATCATCGGTACCAAGGTGCGCCAGGAAAAGATTTATGAGCAGCTTTCGGCCATCGCTCCCACGGTGATGTCGGAGACCATCGGGGAAAGCTGGCTCAAGAATTACCAATTCTATGGCGAGGTGCTGGGGCTAGGCGACAAGGCTGCAGCGAATGTGGCGGCGCTTGAAGCCCGCGCCAAGCAATTGGCCACCGCCATTGGCGATGGCGTTAATGAGCAGATTTCGCTGGTCCGCTTCTCGCCATCGCGGACCCGGCTCTATTTCCGTGGCAGCTTCCCGGGCGTGGTGCTGGACCTTGTCGGCTTCAAGCGACCGCCGGCACAGGATCACCTCGAGACATTCACCGAAGTGCAGAAAGAGCGCATCCCCGAAATGGCGGGGGACCGGATTTTCTACTTCTCCTCGGACAATGACAATGCCGAAGGCAAGGCGAATATGGACGAGTGGCTGGCGGACCCGCTTTGGCTCAATCTGGAGGCGGTCAAGGCCGGCAAGGCGCAGCGCGTGGGTGAATTGGCATGGAATGCCGGCGGCGGCATTTATTGCGCCTATATGATGCTGGACGATCTGGCCGAAATCTATGGCGTGACCCTGCCGCCCGCCACGAACTAATCAGCTCTTGAGCCAATCTGAATGCCGGTGGCCTCCGAGCCGCCGGCATTGTCATTTTTGCCGGACCGTTCATATCGTTCAATGTTGACTGAACGATATGAATTTTCTATCCATTTGACGATGGATACTTCCTATGTCGATGCCTTTATCGAGCTGATGGGGGTCATCAGCCAGACTGACGGCGCACCACGCATAGCGGGCCGGATTTTTGGGCTGCTGCTGGTGGAGGGGCGCCCATTTGCGCTGGACGAAATGGCGCAGCGGCTCAGCATCAGCAAGGCCAGTGCCAGCACCAATGCGCGCCTGCTGCTTCATACCGGGATGATCCGGCAGACCAGCAAGCCGGGCGACCGTCGTGACTATTACGAATTGGGCCAAAAGCCTTATAGTCGCATGATAGAAACCATCAGCACCCGCATGCGCCGTTCGGCCGCGCAGGTGCTGGAGACCGAAGCGCTTTTTCCCGACAGTGCAGGTCCGGCCAAGCGCCGGGTCCGCCAGTTAGCCGATTTCTATTCCGGATCAGCCGATTTTTTTGCCAACTGGGCCAGCCATTTCGATGAGCAGGCCGACAACTCAGACGGTGCCCAGCCATGAATGCTCCCGCCGCCAAGCCCGAATGGGCACAGAGCAAGCGCGAAAAAGACAATGAAGCCCGGGTCGCGGCAGGTCTCAAGCCACGCCGCCGGCGCTGGCCATGGATTTTGCTGGTGCTGGCGGTGCTCGCCGTGGCCGGCTTCTTCCTGTTCCAGGCCATGCAGCCGGCGCCCGAGACTCCAGTGGAAGCAGCTGCGCCAGAGCCGGTCATGCAGCTGGTCGCCTCCGAAATTACCACCGTCGAGCCGCAAACGCTGGTGCAGGCGGTCAAGGTCACCGGCTCGCTGGGGCCACAGCGGCAGACGCAGGTCGCTTCGCAGGTTTCCGCGCGTGCGGTCGCGGTGATGGCGCGGCCGGGCGATGCGGTGAACGAGGGCGATGTGCTGGTGCAGCTCGATACCGAGAGCCTGCGCATCCAGCTCGACCAGCAGACCAGCACGGCGGCGGCGACCCGCGCGCAACTGGTGCTGGCGGAGAGCCAGCTGATGCGGACAACGGACCTGATCGAACGCGGTTTGACGGCCTCGTCGGGTCTGGAACAGGCGCAATCCAGCGTTGACGCCCTGCGCGCCAATCTTGCGGCACTGGAAGGCCAGGTGGATGCGGCCCGCATTGGCGTGCAGAATGCCACGATCAAGGCCCCTATGACGGGCATTGTTTCGGAACGGACCGTCGAGCCGGGACAGATGGTGCAGCAGGGAACGGCCGTGCTGACCATTGTGGATCTGACCACGGTCGAGCTCAACGCGGCTGCGCCGGTCAGCGCCGGGGCACTGGTGAAGCCCGGTCAGGCCGTCACGGTAACTGTGGAAGGCATTGCCGGACGCAGCTTTGAGGGCAATGTCGAGCGGGTCAATCCGGTCGCCGCGACCGGTACCCGCACCATTCCGGTCTATATCGCCATGGACAATGCAGAAGGCCTGCTGCGCGGCGGGATGTTTGCCACCGGGCAGATTGCCGTCAAGGAGCAACCCGATGCGCTGGCCCTGCCAAGCGGGGCAATCCGGGAGGATGCAGAGGGCTTTTACGTGCTCAAGGTGGATGGCGAGCAGGTGGTGCGCCAGGGGATCGAAAAGGGCGGAGAATGGAATGCCGGCCGGGTGATTGAGATCGCGTCGGGCATCAGCGCCGGCGACGTCGTTGTCAGTGCCGTGCTGACCCAGTTGCAGCCGGGTGATCGCATCGAGATGGTGGAGAACTGATCCATGTTCCTCACCCGCATCAGCGTCAACCATCCGGTCTTTGCCACCATGATCATGGTGGCCATGCTGGTCTTCGGCATCTACTCCTACCAGCGCCTGCCGATCGAGCAATTGCCCGATATCGACTTTCCCGTGGTGGCCGTGGTGGTCAGCTATCCCGGCGCCTCGCCCGAGGCGGTGGAAAACGACATCGTCAAGCCGATCGAAGAGGCGGTGAATACGATTGGCGGGCTGGATAATATCCAGTCGACCTCGCAGTCCGGCCAGGCCATGGTGCTCATTTTCTTCGACATGAGCGTCAATTCGCAGGTTGCAGCACAGGACGTGCGGGACCGGCTGGCGACGGTGGAGGCGGGATTCCCAACCAATGCGGGCGACCCGCAGGTGCTGCGGTTCGATCCGGCCGAATTGCCGGTGATATCGGTGGCGGTCAGCTCGCAGACGCTGTCGCCGCGCGACCTGACGGCACTGACCGAAGACGTCATCGTGGCCCGGCTGTCCAATATTTCCGGCGTGGGCCGCGCCACCGTGGTCGGCGGCGTGCCGCGCCAGCTCAATGTGCTGGTCGATCCCGACAAGCTCAATGCCTTCAATGTGGGCGTGAGCCAGGTGATCCAGGCCCTGGATCAGGAAAACCAGAACCTGCCGGCGGGCTCGCTGACGCAGGGCTCGCAAGTGCAGTCGATCCAGGTCGAAGGCCGCATCGAGCAGGCCAACGACTTCCTCGACATCATTGTGGCCCGCCAGGGCGGGCAGCCGGTCTATTTGCGCGACGTGGCGACCATTGAGGACGGGCAGGCCGATATCGTGAGCATGGCACTGCTCAATGGCCAGCCGGCGCTGGCTATCGATGTGGTCAAAACGCAGGGCGCCAATACGGTTGGCGTCGCCAAGGATGTGCGCGCGGCCATTACCAATATGCAGGCCAATGAGCTGCCCGACGATGTGCGGCTGGAAATCGTGCGCGACAATGCGGTGCCGGTGGAGGATTCCTTCCACGCGGTGCAGAACATGCTGATCGAAGGCGCGGTATTGGCCGTGCTGATCGTGTTCCTCTTCCTCAATTCGTGGCGTTCGACTGTCATTACCGGGCTGACCCTGCCCATCTCGATCATCGGCGCGATGATCGTGCTCTATTTCCTGGGTTTCACGCTGAACATGATGACGCTGATGGCGCTGTCGCTGGCGGTCGGTATCCTGATCGACGACGCCATCGTGGTGCGCGAGAACATCATGCGGCACCTGCATATGGGCAAATCGCACCGGCAGGCGGCCCTCGACGGCACCAATGAAATCGGCCTTGCCGTTTTGGCGACGACGCTATCGATCGTCGCGGTGTTCCTGCCGGTGGCCTTCATGGAAGGCATTCTGGGGCGCTTCTTCCTGCAGTTCGGTGTCACCGTTTCGGTGGCCGTGCTGATCTCGCTCTTCGTGGCCTTCACGCTCGACCCGATGATGAGCAGTGTCTGGTACGATCCAGCGGCGCATCCCGATGCCAAGCGCGGTCCGATCGGCCGGGCGGTGGCGCAATTCGACCGCTTCTTCCAGTGGATCGGGGAAGGCTATCGCGGCCTGCTGCGCTGGTGCCTCAAATTCCGCAAGACGACGCTGGCCATCGCCGTGGCCTCGTTTATCGGCACATTCTTCCTGTTCCCGCTGGTCGGCGTCGAATTCGTGCCGGCGACCGACAATGGCGAGTTCCAGGTGGATATCGAAACGCCGACCGGCTCGTCCATCGACTATACCGCCTCCAAGGTTCGCCAGATCGACGCGACGCTCAAGCGCTTCCCGGAGGTTGCGGGCACTTATGCCACGATCAATGCCGGCACGACGACGGGCGACAACAAAGCGACCATCGTGGTCTCCATGGTGGAGAAATCCGAGCGCAGCCGCAGCCCGCAGGACATGACCGATCCGGTTCGCACTGCGCTCCAACAAATCCCGGGGGTCGAGACGACCGTGGGCGCCGCGGGCGGATTGGGTGGCGTTAGCGCGCCGATCTCCATTGTTATCTATGGCGACAACTTCACCATATTGGAGCAACTGGCCGACCAGCTCATGGCCAGGCTCGGGCAGATCGACGGGCTGATCGATATCAAGTCGAGCCTGGACGATGCCCAGCCAGTGCTGGGCGTGCGGATCGAGCGGGACCTGGCCAGCGATCTGGGGGTGAGCCTGCAGCAGATCGGCTCGACCCTGGGGCCGATGCTGGGTGGCGAGGAAGTGACCGACTGGACCGCCCCCAATGGCGACAATTACACGGTCAGCGTCCGGCTGCCGGAATGGGCCCGCGACGATATCGAGACGCTTGGTTCCCTGCCGATCACGCAGAGCGGGGCGACCGGCTCCAATTCCATGGTGCGGCTCGACCAAGTGGCGCAGATCGTGCAATCGCAAGGTCCGGGGGAAATCCTGCGGCAGGACCTGTCGCGGCAGGTCAGCGTCACCGCCAATGTGTCGGGTGTCGAGCTGGGCTCGGTGACCGGCGCGCTGCAGGCGGCCGTCGACAGTCTCGACATGCCGACCGGCTACCGCTCGTCGATGGGTGGCGACGTCGAGGATCTCAACGAGACTGCCGGAGCGGCCGGTTCGGCGCTGCTGCTGGCGGTGATCTTCATTTATCTGGTGCTCGCCAGCCAGTTCGGCAGCTTCCTGCAGCCGGTGGCCATCATGGCCTCGCTTCCCTTGGCATTGATCGGCGTGATGCTGGGCCTGCTGGTGGGTGGATCGACGCTCAACATGTTCTCGGCCATCGGTTTCATCATGCTGATGGGCCTGGTGGTCAAGAACGCCATCCTGCTGGTGGACAATGCCAACCAGCATGTGCGCGAAGGCTGGAACCTCTATGAGGCGCTGGTCGAAGCGGGCGCGACGCGCTTCCGGCCGATCATCATGACGACGCTGGCCATGATCTTCGGCATGTTGCCGCTGGCGCTGAGCCTGCATGAAGGCAGCGGGCAGAACGCGCCCATGGCCCATGCGGTGATCGGCGGGCTATTGAGCTCGACGGCGCTGACGCTGGTCGTGGTGCCGGTGATGCTGACCTATATCGACAGCTTCAGCCGCTTTACCCGCCGCTTCCTGCCCAAAGCACCTGACGATACGGAGGCGGAACACGCCCCGGCTGAATAGGGCGTTCGGCCACAAGTCGCTAGAAAAGGGCTCCATCGATCCGGTGGGGCCCTTTTGATTTTAGCTGTCTTCACGACCAAAGCGGGAGGGCGGCACGTTGCCATTGCCTTCCTCGCGGTCGCGATAGAGCGCGGCGCGGGCCAGCAGCATCAGCGTTACGGGCGTGGTGACCGAGACGAAGATGAAGATCAGCACTTCATGCACCGATAGCCGCTGGCCGGTAATGCTGAAATAGAGCACTGAGCCGAGCAGGATAAATCCGGCGCCCAGGCTGGAGCCCAGGGTGGGGGCATGGAGGCGCTCATAGAAATTGGCAAAACGTGCCAGGCCGATGCTGCCGAGCAAGGTCAGCAACGCGCCGAGCAGGACGCAGAGGCCGACCAGCACGGCCAGCCAGAGGGGCAGATCGTCCGGGATCACTCGATCACCTCGCCGCGCATGAGGAATTTGGCGAGCGCCACTGTGCCGACAAAGCCCAGCAGCGAGATGATCAGGGCCACCTCGAAGTAGATGGCGGTGCCGTAGCGGATGCCGAAGACAATCAGCAAGAGCATGGCATTGACGTACAGTGCGTCGAGGCTGACGATCCGATCCTGCGCGCGTGGGCCCTTGATAACCCTGTAGATGGTGGCAACCATGGCAAGGGCCAGCAGGACTTGGGCGGTGGTCAAGGTCCAAAACAGGATGGCAGCGCTCATTGGAAAATCTCCAGCAGCCGGGCCTCGTAGCGATGCTTGATGGTGTCGATCCATTCCTGCTCGTCGACAAGATCGAGAACATGAATGAGTACGGTGCTATCGACCGGATCATATTCCAGCCAGGCACTACCGGGGGTCGCAGTCACGATGCAGGAGAGAACGGCGAGGCCGCTCTTGTCCTTGAGGTCAAGGGGCAGCAGCAGAAAGCCCGGCTTGTGGCTCGGTTGGCGGCCCGCAAGGATGATCCTGGCAACGGCGAGATTGGAGCGAGCCACATCGACCAGCACCAGCACGATCAACCTGGCAATCTTGAAGGGCCGGCGGATGGTGGGTTGCTCGGGCTGGAGGGCCGCCATGGCATGGCTGGCGCCCAGGGCGATAAGGCCGCCCAGCAGGATATGACCCAGCCCGAGGGATTGCTGCAGCAATAGCCACATCAGCAGCAGGCCGACAAAGAGCAGTGGATAGGGCAGGATGCGCTTCATGGCGTAGCCCCCATATCCACCACGACCGGCGCCGCCAGCACATCGGAGATATAGCCGGCGGGGGCATGCAGGGCCGTGGCAGCCGCCTCGAAATAGGTCATGATCGGTCCGGCCAGCACCACCATGGTGACGCAGAGGCCAAGCAGCACGACGACCGGCAGGATTTCAATGACCCGTACGGCGGCGGGTCCCTCGGCAATGGTCGCCCAGAACGTGTTGATGCCGGTGCGGGTAAGAGCGATGAGCGCGGCGAAGCCCGAGAAAATCAGCAGGCCCGCCAGCCACCAGGCCGAGGGGGAGACTTCGTTGACGGTCGCCAGCCCTTCGGGATTGAGCATGGGCGAAATCATCGCGAATTTGGCGAGGAAGCCGGAGAGCGGCGGCAGGCCGGAAAGCACCAGGGCGCAGATGGCAAAGCTGATCCCCAGCACGGCAAGCGCCCCGGGGATGATGACGCCGACCTCCTGTTCCTCGTCCTCTTCCTCATCGTCGCCATAGGCTTCCATGGTGACGGCCAGAATGTCGGCGCCTTCGATGCGAATGCGTTCGACCAGTTCGACCAGCAGGAACAACGCGCTGATGGCGAGCGTCGAGCTGACCAGGTAAAACAGCGCGCCACTGACCACCCCGGCATTGCCGAAGCCGATGGCCGCCAGCAGCGTGCCCGAGGAGACCAGCACCAGATTGCCCGAAAGGCGGGCGGTGGATTGGGCGGCCAGGGCCCCGATAGCGCCATAGGCGATTGTAGCCATGCCGCCATAGAGCAGGAAGGCGTGGCCAAAGCCGGCCGAAGCGCCGGCCTCATCGCCGAAGACCAGCAAGGACAGGCGCAGCACGGCATAGATGCCGACCTTGGTCATGATGGCAAAGAGCGCTGCAACAGGCGCACTGGCGGCGGCATAGGTATTGGGCAGCCAGAAGCCGAGCGGCCACATGCCGGCCTTGACCAGAAAGGCAATGCCCAAAATGCCGGCGCCGGCTTCGAGCAGGCCACGGTCGGCATCGGCCACATGGGCCACGCGGGCGGCGATATCGGCCATGTTCAGCGTGCCGACGACGCCATAGATCAGGGCCGCGCCGATGAGGAACAGCGAGGAGGCGGCAAGGTTGATCGCGATATAATGCAGGCCCGCCCGGACACGTGCGGAGCCCGAGCCATGCAGAGCCAGGCCATAGGAGGCGGCGAGCAGGACTTCGAAGAAGACGAAGAGATTGAAGAGATCGCCAGTGAGAAAGGCGCCGCACAGGCCCATCAGCAGGAATTGAAACAAGCTATGAAAGCTGGGGCCGACGGCATGCCAGCGGGCCAGCGAGAAAGCCAGCGCACAAAGGCCCAGAATGGCCGTCAAGAGCACCAGCATGGCCGACAGGCGATCGGCCACCAGAACGATGCCGAAGGGTACGGGCCAATTGCCCAGCGGATAGGTGGCGTTGCCGACAGCGCCCGCCTGCCCGGCTTCGGCGGCATGGCGCACCAATAGAGCAGCCAGGATCACCAGAAGTATGGTGGATGCAAAGTTGATGGCTGCCTTGACCGGTCGCAGCCGGTCATCGAGGAACAGCAGGATCGCACCGGTGGCCAGCGGCAACAGGATGGGCAGGATGACGAGATGATCGAACAAGATATGCATCAGCGTTCCCGCCCATCAACATGGTCGGTGCCGGTAAAGCCCCGCGCGGCGAGCAGCACGACGAGGAACAGCGCCGTCATGGCAAAGCCGATGACGATGGCGGTCAGCACCAGGGCCTGCGGCACCGGGTCGGTATAATTGGCGGGATCGATCACGCCACCCTCGACGACGGGCGCCGCGTCGATACGAAGACGCCCCATGCCGAAGATGAAGAGGTTGACCGCATAGGAGAGCAGCGACAGACCCACGATCACCTGGAAGGTGCGTGGCCGCAGCAGCAGCCATACGCCGCAAGTGGTCAGCACGCCGATAGCGACAGCCAGGATCAGTTCCATCAGCGTGCCTCCTCGGGACTGGGCGCCGCTTCCTCGCGCACCACGGGCGGTAGCCGCCGCGATACGCGGGGGGCACGGACCGATTGGTGCGCCAGGGCGATCAGGATGAGCACGGTGGCGCCCACGACGAGGTTGAACACGCCAAGATCGAACAGCAGCGCGGTGGCCATGGGCACCCGGCCGATAAAGGGGATTTCGGCATATTGGAACGCCGTGGTCATGAAGGGATAGCCAAAGAGCCAGGAGCCGAGCCCCGTCAGCAGGGCCAGGAGCAGTCCCGAGCCGATCCAGATGACCGGCAGGATGCGCAGCCGTTCTTCCACCCAGCGGGTGCCGCCGGCCATATATTGCAGGATGAAGGCGATGGACATGATGATGCCAGCGGCAAAGCCACCGCCGGGCTGGTCGTGGCCGCGCAGGAAAATATGCAGCGCCAGCACGATGATCACCGGGAACAGCCATTGCATGATCACGGCGGGGATCATCAGATATTCGTTGATGGTGTCGCCCGAATTGCGATCGGGACGCTGATCGTCGAAAGCATTTTGGATGCGCTGCTGTTCGGGCTTTTCGACTGAGTCCGAGGCCGGGCGGAAGCGGCGCAGCAGGGCAAAGACGGTCAGCGCGACAATGCCGAGCACGGTGATTTCACCCAGCGTGTCGAAGCCGCGGAAATCGACCAGCATGACGTTGACCACATTGGTACCACCGCCAAGCTTGTAGGAATTTTCGAGGAAGAAGTCGCCAATGCCCTGCCCGGCTGGTCTTGTCATGATGGCATAGGACATCAGCGCCATGCCACAGCCGGCGATAATGGCAAGGGCCAGGTCACGAACACGCCGGAAGCGGGCTTTGCGGGAGAGGCCGTCTTCGGTGTGGAATTCGACACGCTTGGGCAGCCAGCGCAGGCCGAGCAGGATCAGGACGGTGGTCACGATCTCGACCAGCAATTGGGTGACGGCCAGATCGGGCGCGGAGAACCAGACAAAGGTGATGCAGGTCATCAGCCCTGCCCCGCCCAGCAGGACCAGGGCCACGAGGCGGTGGAACTTGGCCTGATAGGTAGCGACCACGGCGCAGACAATGCCCACAGCCCAGACCAGGGCAAAGGCCGGATCGAAGGGCGTTGGGGAGCCAGCCAGCGGCCCGACACCGCCGAGCAGCGGAATGAAGGCGGCAATGACGGCAAGGGTCATCAGAAGCGCCAGTTGGGGCTGCAGTCGTCTTGTCCCCAATAACTTTTCCAGGGCCTTGGCCCATTTCCAGGAAATGGTGACCAGAACCCGCTCGAAAATGCGCTGTCCCTTGAGATTGCGGATCAGCGGGGGGCCCTCGATGCCGCGGTTCAGATAATTGTAGAGCGCCAGATAGAGCAGCACACCGCCGACCAGGGCGATGGCGCTCATGGCCAGGGGAATGTTGAACCCATGCCAGACCGAGAGGCTGTAATAGGGTGTGTCGGGACCCACCACCGAAACCACGGCCGCAGCCAGGAACGGGGCGATGGTAATGCCGGGAATGATGCCGACCAGAAGGCAGACCAGAACCAGGATTTCGATGGGGCGGCGCATCAGCGCCGGCGGCTCGTGCGGCACGCGATCCAGTTCGGTGGGAGGGGGCCCGAAAAACACGCCATGCACGAAGCGCAGCGAATAGACCACGCTGAACATGCCGGCGACCGTGGCGCCAATCGGCAGTGCCAGGTTGACGAAGGGATTGGCGTCGCGCAGCGCCGTTTCGGTAAAGAACATTTCCTTGGACAGGAACCCGTTCAGCAGCGGCACACCGGCCATGGCCGCGCTGGCAACCATGGCCAGGGTCGCGGTGAACGGCATGAAGCGGAAGAGGCCACTGAGTTTTCTGATATCACGCGTGCCCGTTTCATGGTCGATGATGCCGGCGGCCATGAACAGCGATGCCTTGAAGGTGGCATGGTTGGCGATGTGGAAAATCGCGGCGACGGCGGCCAGCGGGCTGCTCATGCCCAAAAGGGTCGTGATCAGGCCCAGATGGCTGATGGTGGAATAGGCGAGCAGGCCTTTGAGATCGGTCTGGAAGATGGCGATATAGGCGCCCAACATCAGCGTGGTGAGGCCGGCAAAGGTTACGATCCAGAACCAGGCATCGGTGCCAGCCATGACCGGCCAGAAACGGACGAGCAGGAATACGCCTGCCTTCACCATGGTTGCCGAATGCAGATAAGCCGAGACCGGGGTCGGCGCCGCCATGGCGTGCGGCAGCCAGAACTGGAAGGGGAACTGGGCGCTCTTGGTCAATGCGCCCAGCAAGACCAGCAGCAGGGCGGGAACATAGAGCGGGTGCGATTTGATGAGGTCGCCCGAAGCCAGAACCACATCGAGATCGTAGCTGCCCACGATGTGGCCGATGATCAGCATGCCCAGCAATAGGCCCAAGCCCCCGAGCCCAGTGACCGTCAGCGCCATGCGGGCGCCGTCGCGGGCCTGGGCGAGGTGGAACCAGTAGCCGATGAGCAGGAAGGAGGTGATGCTGGTCAATTCCCAGAAGATCACCAATTGCACGATATTGCCCGACAGGACCACGCCGAGCATGGAGCCCATGAAGGCGAGGAAAAACGCGAAGAAGCGCGGCACCGGATCCTTGGGCGACATGTAGTAGCGCGCATAGAGCACGACCAAGAGCCCGACGCCGGTGATCAGCAGGCAGAACAGCCAGGCAAAGCCGTCGATGCGGAAAATCAGATTGAGGCCAAGCTCGGGAATCCAGGAGATTTCCTGGCGCAGCACGCCACCATCGGTCACCTGCGGATAGAGCCAGATGGTGACCGCCAGGCCAAATATGGCCACGGCACCCGACAGCCAGGCTTCGGCATTGCGGGCAGACTGCGGCAATATGGCCGCCAGGAGACTGGCGATGAAAGGTACGGCAACAATTGCGATCAGAAATGTCGAAGACGCCATTGTCGCGTGGCACACTCATATGGATGGTGGATGGGACAGCCGAAGCCGCATGTTCTTGTTTCGCCTATGAATCGTCCGCTGCGCAACTCCCAAATTTGTCGCGGCCGATTTTTCTTTTGCGGAGGCCGGAGCGCCGGACCGCGAATGGGGCCCATAAGAGTGTCCCAACATTGCGCTGACCTTGCGCGCCCTCTTCAAAAAAGGCCGATATACGGGATGTTAAGCCCAATCAGCCGATAGTGCCCCCAGGGGCCGGCCAAGCCCCGACTGAACAATGCAGCCCGGGACAGTGACAATTTATGGCACTCCGGACTGGGAGCGACTATCGCCCCGCAGCGATTGCTAAAATTGCGCGCGGGGATTTGGGGAAAAGCAATTCATTTGACGGTTAGCTGACAATCGCGTTGCGGGGGCATCGGCCAAAATCATGACCTCAATGGCGTATCGCAAGACCCTCGGGTGAACTCTCTAGAGTGAGTTTCTGATCGAATGCGCCTCATTATCGGCATCGTCGTCGTCATCGCCAGTGTGCTGGGTGGATATGCAGCCATTGGCGGACACATGGCTGTGCTGTTCCAGCCATACGAATTTGTGATCATCCTGGGCGCCGCAATCGGCGCTTTCATCATCGGCAATACCGGGCCGGTGCTCAAACAGACGCTGGCTTCGCTGGGCACCCTGTTCAAGGGGCCACGCTACAACAAGGCGGCCTATGTCGAGCTGCTGGGCATGCAGTTCACCCTGTTCAAGCTGATCCAGGCCAAAGGCGTGCTCGCCATCGAGCAGCATATCGAAAACCCGCGGGAATCCACGCTCTTCAACCGCTTTCCAACTTTTGCGGGCAATCACCACGCGGTGGAATTTGTCTGCGACTATATGCGCATGGTGACCCTGGGCACCAACAATGTGCATGAAATGGAAGCGCTGATGGATGAGGAACTCGAAACTCATCATCAGGAGCGCCATCGCGTCGTGGGCGCCGTACAGGCACTGGCCGACGGCACCCCGGCCCTGGGTATCGTGGCCGCCGTGCTGGGCGTGATCCATACGATGGGCGCGATCAGCGAGCCGCCCGAAGTACTGGGCCATATGATCGGCGGCGCCCTGGTGGGTACATTCTTCGGCGTGTTCGTCGCCTATGGCTTTTTCGCGCCCTTCGCGCAGTCACTGCGCAATATCTACGAATCCGAGGACAAGTATTTCCTGTCGCTCAAGACGGGGTTGCTCGCCCATGTGGCGGGCAATCCGCCTGTTATGGCCATCGAATTTGCCCGCAAGATGCTGATGTCGGAAAACCGGCCGACCTTTGCCGAAGTGGACGCGGCGACGGCAGCCCTGCCGGCGGCCATCTAGGCGGAGCACTGCAATGGCTGGCTATAACGACCGCCCGATCATCATCAAAAAGGTCAAGAAGGCCGCCCATGCCCATCATGGCGGGGCCTGGAAGATTGCCTATGCCGATTTCGTGACCGCGATGATGGCGTTCTTCCTGCTGCTCTGGCTGATCAGCATGACGACGCCGGAACAGAAGCAGGGTCTGGCGGACTATTTTGCCCCGCCCAATATCAGCCCGAGCACCAGTGGATCGGGCGGCGTGATGGGTGGCACCGCCATGGATACGACCGGCGCCAAGATGGCCGGGAGCATGTCCGAAGAGGTCAAGGCGGCCACTCCGGCCGCCCAGATCAGTGGCCAGGCGGGCGCGCAGGACAATGCCAGTAGCGCCAACCAGACGGTGGACGGCGCCGAGAGCCAAGCCGAGCGCTCGGCCCAGGCCGATCTCAAGGCCAGCCAGGACCGCGCCTTCCATAGCGCGGCCGCCAGCATAAGGCAGGCCTGGCAGGCCATGCCCGACATTACCGAAATGGCCGATAACCTCCTGATCGAGGAGACCCCGGAGGGGCTCAATATCCAGATCGTGGATCAGGAAGGCCGACCGATGTTTCCGGAAGGCTCGAAATATCCGTTCGATGCGACGCGCAAGGCGATCGCCGCCATCGCTCCCATCCTGCAGCAATTGCCCAATCAGATCAGCATTTCTGGGCACACGGCGGCGGGGGGCGTTTTCAGCAATCCGCGCTACGGCCCCTGGGATCTGTCCAGCGATCGGGCCAATGTGGTGCGCTCGATCCTCAGCGAATTCGGCCTTGCCGATGATCGCATCGAGGCTGTGACCGGCCGTTCGACGTCGGACCCGTTCTTTCCGAACGATCCCTATATGGCGGCCAATCAGCGGGTGAAGATCACGGTGCTCTACGATGCGCCGCCAGTGCCGCCGGATATGGCGTTTTAGATCGGGGCTCTCGCTAAGAACTCTTCACAACGTCATTCCCGCGCAGGCGGGAATCCATTCTCCTTCGCGCCGCCGCTGAAGAGTGGATTCCCGCCTGCGCGGGAATGACGCCGTGGTGGTTCCACCCCCTATCGCATCTGCAGAACGATAACTTCGTCGCTCGATGGATCGGTATGCTCGCGCATCGCCGCAACTTCCGCAGCGGTGACGGGCGGGGCATCATTGCCCCAGCTGCCGCGAATGAAGGTGGCGATGTCGGCAATCTCGTCGTCGCGCAGCAGCACGCGGAAGGGGGTCATGCGGTAGCTGTCGGGCACGCCGTTGACCACCATGCGGCCTGCGCCATTGAGCAGGATGTTGATGATGGAAGCCGGATTGTCCTCGAGCACGGTGGGCGTGCCGGCCAGCGGCGGCTGCAATACACCACGGCCCCGGCCATCGACGCCATGGCAGTTGGAGCATTGGCGGAGATAGAGCGCGGCGCCAGGCGCTGACAGATCGTTATTGGCGAAGGCGAGGCTGGTGGCTTCGTCATATTGATAGGGGCGATCTTCGCCGGTCGGTGGCAGCGATTTGAGATAGACGGCGACGGCCCTCAGGTCCTCATCGGTGAAGAATTGCGTGCTGTTGTTGAAGGCTTCGAGCATGGAGCCAAAAACACCGGCATGCTGGTTGCGGCCGGTCTTGAGCAATTGGACGATATCGTCCTCGCTCCAGCGACCCAGGCCCGCACGTTGATTGCCGCGCAGGTTGGAGGCATACCAGCCATCGAGATAGGCCCCGGCCAGATAGCTGGAACTGCTCTCGTCGAGCGCCACTTCATTGAAGGCGAGGCCGCGTTCGGTATGGCAGCTACCGCAATGGGCGGCGCCTTGCACGATATAGGCGCCGCGATTCCATTCCGCGCTTTGCTCCGGATTCTCGCGATAGACCCCACCCGGCGCGAACACCGCGTTCCAGAAGGCCAGTGGCCAGCGCTGGTTGAGCGGGAAGGGAATGCCACTTTGCGGATTAGGCTGGGCGACCGGCTCGACCTCGAACATGAAGTAGTCGTAGAGCTTGCGAATGTCCTCGTCGCTCATCTTGGCATAGGAGGGATAGGGCATGGCCGGATAGAGCCGGTGCCCATCCTTGGCGACGCCGCGGCGCACGGCATTGTCGAACTCGGCCAGGGTGTAATTGCCGATGCCGGCAGTTTTGTCCGGCGTAATGTTGGTGGCGTAGATAATGCCAACCGGGCTGCCCATGGGCAGGCCACCGGCGAACGGGGCCTGACCGGGCAGGGAATGGCAGGCCACGCAATCGGCGAGGCGGGCCACATAGCTCGTCTCCTCGACCGGGAACGTGGCGGCGGTGGCGGCCACTTCGCCATCGAATGGGCTCGACGGCGTGCGGTTGAGCCACAAAGCGAGGCCAGCGAAAACCACTACCCCCACAACGACAACGATAGCGATGATGCGCAAAATCTTCACGGATATCCCCCTGGCCGTGACGGAAAGCATGCGCCGGCAGCCCCTCCTGCCGCCGGCCGCTCAATCGGTCGTCTGTGTCAGCTCCAGCTCAGATCGTGCAGGCGGAACGGCATAGTGCGGATGCGCTTGCCGGTGGCCTGGAAAATGGCATTGCCGACAGCGGGGCCAACCACGCCGGTCGGCGGTTCGCCGATCTCGAAGAAGCGTGGATTATCCGACAGGCCGCCGAAATGCACGTTGATCTGGGGTGGCAGGTCGGCCATGCGGATGATCGGGTATTCGTCGAAATTGCCCTCGACGATGCGGCCATCCTTGATGTTGAGCCCTTCGTTCAGACTCATATTGAGCCCGAACATGGTGCCGCCTTCCAATTCGGTGCGCACCGCATCCTCATTGACGATGCGGCCAGTGTCGAAAGCAACATCGAGCTGCAGGATCTTGAGCACGCCATCCTGGCTGACTTCGACCTTGGCAACGGTGGCGACCGTAGTGCCCTCGTCGGGCTTGCCGCCCATGCCCCAATTGGCCACGGCAACGCCACGGCCCTGCCCCTTGGGCAAGGTCTCGCCCCAACCGGACTTGGCCTTGACCTCTTCGAGGGTCTTGACCCAGCCGATATCTGGCCATTGCGCATAGAGCTTGAGGCGATATTCCATCGGGTCGATGCCGGCCTTGATGGCGCATTCATCGACAAAGGTCTCGATGAAGAAGGCGTTCGAATTATAGCCCGGCCCACGATAGGGGCCGGTCAGGATATGGAACGGCACCGTCTGGGATTCGATCTGGGTGTTCTTGAGAATATTGGTGAGCGCCGTATCGGCCATGCCCACCGCAAAGAAGCCCGGACCGCCGGCCATGCGGCCCAATAGCGCCGTCGGCAGGCCATCGGCCCCCAGCGACGCCTTGAGCTTGCCGGCCATGAGCGGGCGATAGCGGCCCTGACGGGTCGATTCCTCACGCGACCAGATGACTTGGACTGGCCGGCCGGGGAATTTCTTTGCCACTGCCACCACCATGCGGGCATCGTCGGAGAAGACGCGGCGGCCGAAACCGCCGCCCACGAAGGTCTGGTGGAAGAAGACCTTTTCGGGCGGCATGCCGGTCTCGTCGGCGGCCACCATATAGGCCATTTGCGAATGCTGGGACGGATGCCAGAAATCGACGCGATCCTCGGTGACGAGGGCCGTGCCGTTGAGCGGCTCGAGCGGGGCCTGTTCGCAATAGGGCGTCAGGTAATCAGCCTCGATGATATTGTCTTCGCCCGCTTCGGCGAACATGGCCTCGACATCGCCGGTGCTGGCCTCGACCTTGTCGCCTGCCTGCTGGATGGCAGCCGTCGCGGCCTCGTTCATCTGCTCGGTGGTTTTCCAGTCCGCACCCGGGCCGTCATCCCATTCGACCGGCAGGGCATCGAGTGCCGTGCGAGCCTGCCAATAATGCTCGGCGATCACCGCCACGGCATGCTGGGCGGTGGAGACACCAAACGGAAACGGGGGTTTCAGATCGGTGGGGACGTTTTCGCCCGGATCGACCGTGACCACGGCCAGCACGCCTGGCATGGACATGACCGCGTCCTTGTCGACGCTTTTGAGCTTGCCACCCATGACCGGGGATTGGCGCAGAGCGGCATAGACCATGCCGGGCTCGCGCACATCGATGCCATAGATCAGGCTGCCATTGACGATCTTGGGAAGCTGCACCTTGAACGGCGCCTTCTTGCCGAGGAACGTCCATTCGGACCGGTCCTTGATCGGTGGTTCCTGTTCGAGCTGAATCTGGGCCGCATCGGCGAGCAGCTCGCCGAACTCGGCCGAATTGCCCGAACCGGCATGGGTCAACACACCGTCCTTGACCATGATCTCGGTGGCCGGAACGCTCCAGCGGGTAGCAGCAGCGGCCTTGAGGCGTTCGCGCGCACTGGCGGCGACCTGCATATAGGTGTCCATACGGGCCGGGCCGGTCGAGCGGCCGCTGAAATAGGCCAGAGCTCCGCCGGGGGTGGAATAGACATTGTTCTCGAGGAAATCGCGATTGGTCGAGGCGTATTCGGGCTTGATCTTCTCCCAGACCGGGGAGAGCTCTTCATAGACATAGGCGGCGAGCTGGGTCAGCGTGCCATTGCCGATATCGACGGCCGTGGCCCGCACGATGACCGTGCCGTCGGCATTGATGGTCAACCAGGGGGTGAACTCAGTGGTGCCGGCCGCATTGGCCTTGTCCCAGGGGGCGCCATCGACGGTTGCGGCCAGGGCCTGGGTGCCCACCACCATGGCGCCACCAAGCGCCAGCGATGACACCAGGAATTTGCGGCGACTTACCTTGACGATCTCGTTCATGGCTGCCTCCTCAAGCCTTCATGTCCGCGGCAGCCTTGTGGATGGCTGCGCGAACGCGCGTATAGGTGCCGCACCGGCAGATATTGTTGACATATTGCTCGATGTCTTCGTCGGTCGGCTCGGGGATTTCCTGCAGCAGGGCGGCAGCGGCCATCAGCATGCCGGACTGGCAATAACCGCATTGCGGCACGTTCATTTCCACCCAGTATTTCTGCAAGGGATGGGTGCTGTCGGGGCTAAGGCCTTCAATGGTGGTAATTTCGCTGCCCGCCGCCGATTCCAGCGGATATTGGCACGAGCGCACCGCCGCCCCGTCGATATGGACGGTACAGGCGCCGCATTGGGCAATGCCGCAACCGAACTTGGTGCCAGTCATGCCCAGATAGTCGCGCAGCACCCATAGCAGGGGCGTTTGCGGGTCGGCATCGACCTCTTTGACTTCGCCATTAATGCTCAGGGAAACAGCCATAATGAACCTCCTCAACAGGCGCCTTTTTAGGCTTTCATGTATGGAAGCTTAGAACTATTCTTAGAACCGATCCAGACTGATAGTTGATCTTTTTTCGGGAGCAGCAGAGGTTTAGGGTTCGGCGACGAACCGACAACATGATCGCTCGACGTCGATATGTTTACATGAACATATCGAATTCTGATGATCGATCCTTGTTGTTCGCGGGCCGCTATATTTTCTTGACCGGGAGGACGGTCGTCATGCTTTTGCGCCGCAAGCTTATTGTATTTATTGCCCTTTCGACCTGCAGTTTGAGTATCGCCTCGGCGCAGGAAACCGACGCGGCCCGATTGGCCGACGGCTGCACGTCCTGCCACGGCCTGGCGGGGGAAGGCGGCAGCGCCATTCCGCCGATATCAGGCATGGATCGCGAGGCCTTCATTGCGCAGATGGCCGGCTTTCGCGACCAGAGCATACCCGCCACCATCATGAACCGGTTGGCGCGCGGCTATAGCGATGCCGAAATCGCGGCGCTGGCGGATTATTTCAGCACACTGGAGGCGAAATGAGCCCGATCACCCGCCGTTCCTTCATCGTTGCCGTAACTGCGGGGCTTGCCGCCCCAGCGCTGATCGGCTCCGCCTGGGGAGCTTCGCCCGCCCGGGTCGTGATCATTGGCGGGGGCTTTGGCGGCACCTCGCTTGCCCGCTACCTCAAGCGGCACAGCCCCGAGCTTTCGGTTACCCTGATCGAGCGGGACAGTCAGTTCGTCACCTGCCCCTCCAGCAATGGCGTGCTGGGCGGGTTGTGGGACATGTCGGCAATCACCTTCGGTTATGACGGGGTTCGGGCCGCAGGGGTGGAGGTGATCCACGACACGGCAGCGGCGATCGATCCGGCGGGCAAGAGCGTGACGCTGGGGAGCGGCGACCGGCTTACCTATGATTTCCTCGCCGTCTCACCAGGCATCCAGTTTGTCTGGGACGCTATCGAGGGCTATGACGCCCAAACCGCCGAGATCATGCCGCATGCCTGGCAGGCCGGGCCGCAGACCAGCCTGTTGCGGGCCCAGCTCGAAGCCATGGAGGATGGTGGACTGGTGGTTATCGGGGTTCCTACCCCGCCCTTCCGCTGCCCGCCCGGTCCCTATGAACGCGCCTCGCTGATCGCCAATTACCTGAGCCGGGAAAAGCCGAAATCCAAGGTGATGATCCTTGACGCCAATGAGAGCTTTTCCAAGCAGGCTTTGTTTTCCGAAGCCTGGGAGACGCTTTATCCCGGCATGATCGAATGGGTTCCGGGCTCGAATTCGGGCGTGGTGATGGGCGTTGATCCATCGACCATGACGGTCTCGACCAGCTTCGACGATTTCCAGCCCGCTGTCGCCAATATCATTCCGTCGCAGCGGGCCGGGCAGATCGCCATCAAAACCGGGCTCGATGCCGGTCAGGGCTTTTGCTCCATCGACCCGGCGACGTTCGAGTCCATGGTCCATCCCGGCATTTATGTGCTGGGCGACGCGACCATTGCCGGAGCCATGCCCAAATCGGGGTTCAGCGCCAATAGCCAGGCCAAGGCCTGCGGCGCGGCGATCCTGGCTGAGATCGCGGGCAATGCCGTCGCGCCCGCCAAGCTCACCAATGTCTGCTACAGCCTCGCCAATGCCGAGTATGGCTTCTCGATTGCCGATGTCTATGCCATCGCCGATGGCACGATAAAGGGGACCTACGAGGACAACCGGACGACCCCGCTCAAGGCAAATGCCGAGGCACACGCCCTGGAGGCGCAGTACACACACTCATGGTACGAAACCATCACCGCGGAAATGTTCGGCTAGCACTCGTGCTGGCCGCGTGCTGGATCGGCCCCGGAATGGCGCAGGGTCCGACCCTGCCCGAGCCGTTGACGCGCAATCCGGGCGATGCTGCCCGCGGCAAGGCCGTGGCGGTCAATTCCGATCTGGGCAATTGCCTGATCTGCCATCAGATCAGCATGCCTGAAGTGCCGCCGGGCGCTGCCGGCGATATCGGGCCATCGCTCGATGGCGTGGGTTTGCGCCTGACCGCCGCCGAGCTGCGGCAACGTATTGTTGATCCACGCAAGATTGAACCGGAAACGATCATGCCCGCTTATCATACGACCGACGGGCTGGTGCGCGTGGCGAGCCAATATGCCGGCCTGCCGATCCTGTCGGCCCAGCAGGTGGAAGATTTGATCGCCTATCTGCTGACTTTGAAGTGAGGCCGGGATGACAGAGGCAGAATACACAAGCGATATTGATGGCACCCGCCGCTTCGTGCTGGCGGGGCTGGCAGCGAGCATCGCGCTCATCGCCGTGCCCGTTCGCGCCGATGATGAGCTGGTTGCCCAAGCCATTGCCGAGACCTTTGGCGATGCGCCGCGCCAGGATGGCCGGATCACCATGCTGCTGCCGCCGCTGGCCGAGTCGGGCAATACCGTACCGATCCAGATCAGTGTCGAAAGCCCGATGAGCGAGACCGACCGGGTCAAGCGCGTCGTCATTCTCGCGACGCGCAATCCTCGCGCCCTGGTGGCGACCATGGAGTTCGGCCCCGGCGCGCCGCGGGCACAGTTCAGCACCAATATGCGGCTGAGCGGCACGCAGGACGTGATCACCATTGCCGAGATGAGCGATGGCTCGCTGTGGCAGGCGCAATCGCGGGTGCTCGTCACGGTGGGCGCCTGCGATACCCTGCAGATACGCTATTAGGAGGAGCCAATGCCCAATACCCGCATTCGCGTTCCGAAGACGGCCAAGGCCGGGGACATCGTCGAAATTCGCGCCATCATCCAGCATCCGATGGAGAACGGCTATCGCACCACATCGCAGGGCACGCCGATCCCGGTCGATATCGTCACCGATTTCATCTGCAGCTATGATGGGCTCGACGTGTTCCGCGTGCGGTTGGAGCCGGGGCTTTCAGCCAATCCTTATTTCTCTTTCTACCTCAAGGCGACGAAGTCGGGTCCGGTCACCTTCCGCTGGCAGGATCAGCATGGGGAAGTAACCGAGGCCAGCGAAGAGCTGGAAGTGACATGACCCACCTGCCCCCGGCGCTTGTGCTGCTGGGTCTCTTGGCAGCGGGAATAACGCAATTCGATGGGCCGAGGCCGGAAGAGCCGCGTTCGGGTTATTCGTTCCTGACGCCGGAACTGCAGCAGTTGCAGGACGACGATTTCGCCAATCCGGGCATGTTGTGGGTCGAACAAGGTGCGGCATTGTGGGATGAGGCATCCGGCAGCAGTGGCCAATCCTGCGCCGATTGCCATGGTGATGCCGCCCAATCCATGCGTGGAGTGGCAGCGCGTTACCCGGCCTATTCGGATGAATTGGGCCGCGTCATCAATCTTGAGCAACAGATCAACCAATGCCGCACGGCCCAGCAAGGGGCAGAAGCCTTGCCCTATGAATCGGAGGACCTGCTGGGACTGACGTCTTTTATTTCCAACCAGTCCAAGGGCATGCCGATTTCGGTCGCCGTCACCGGGCCAATCGCAGAGTCGTTGGAGCGGGGCCGGGCGTTCTTCTACGAGCGGCGCGGCCAGCTCAACCTGTCCTGCGCCAATTGCCACGAGGACAATGTGGGCAGCCATTTGCGCGCCGAGCCAATCAGCCAGGGCCAGACGAACGGCTTCCCCATCTACCGTGCCTTGTGGCAGACCATGGGCTCGACCCATCGCATGTTTGCCTGGTGCAATGAAGCCGTGCGCGCCGAGTCCTATGCCGCCGGATCGCAGGACTATGTCGATCTCGAACTCTATGAGCGCTGGCGTAGCCAGGGCCTCACTATCGAAACGCCTGCTGTCAGGCGCTGAAAGCGGCGAAATCCTCGGGCGTGTCACAATCAGCCAGTTGCCGGGCCGGAACCACGAGCCGCTCGGCGCTGCGCAGCAGATCGCGCGCGCCACGATCGCCGGCACTCTGCAGCAATGCCGGAAAGTGGTCGCGTCCGAAGATGGCCGGCGGCATCGGTGCCCCCTGGTGGGCAATGGATGCGACGTGGTTCGCCGTGCCGCGGCCCATGCGCGTCAGCAGCGCCTGCAGGTGATCGCGCGTCACGAAGGGCATGTCGGCAAGGCAAATCAGAACAGCCCCGGCGCCGGCCCTGTTTGCCGCATCGACGCCAAGCCTCAGCGAAGTCGCCTGACCCGCGGCATTGTCGGGATTGGCCAGGATTGCGAAGCCCCGCCGCTCGAACAGTTTGCCCAGGGCCGGAACATCGGCCGGGCAAACAGCGAATTTGGCGGCAAATGGCATGGGCTCGATTATGCCGGCGATATGATCGGCCAATGGGCGGCCACGGAAGTCGGCGAGCAGCTTGTTGCCGGCGCTAAACCGGGTGGAAAGGCCAGCAGCCAGGACGATTATGGCGGTGGTTTCAACCATCGAGCTGCGCGCGGGCCTCGGTGATTTCCGCCAATACGGAAATAGCCAGGGCAGTGGCCGTGCGCGTTGGCCCAAAAAGACCGACGGGGCCATGCAGGCTCGCCAGGCGGTCCGGGCCGATGCCCGCGGCATCGAGCCGATCGAGGCGGCTGGCATGAGTGCGGCGGCTGCCGAGAGCGCCAATATAGAAGGGGCTGTAGTCCAGCGCACTTTCCAAAAGGCGGCTTTCCTTGAACCTGTCATGCAGCATGAAGACAATGGCGGTGAAGGGATCGACCAGCAGCACGGGCAGTTGCGCGCCCTGGAGCACTGCAACCGCCGCGCCACAATCGTCCAGGGCGTGCGCCCCCGCCTCGGCCGTGAGATAGGCCTGGACCGGCAATCCGCAGGAATGCCCGAGCCGGGCAAGCCCCACCAGCTCGTAACCCTCCCCGATCAACACCAATTGGGTCTGGGGGTGATAGTGACGGATAAAGCTGCCATGCAGCCAGCCATTGCGCTCGCGGGGCTCGGAATGCGGCGTCAGCCGCGCCTTGCCCTGCCCCACCGCCAGAGCGATGGCAAAGGGCTCGCGCGCGGCGATATGGTCAAGGGCCATCTCGATCATGGCGGGGTCGGGCCGCACATGGATATGAATATCGATGCCACCGCCGCAGGGCAGTTCGATATCGAGGAAGGGCGAGCCGGTGCCGAAGCGCAATGTCTTGTCGACCCCCACGGCGATGGCCTTCATTGCCTCGCCGGCAACGGCCGCCTCGACACAGCCGCCCGAGACGTAGCCGCAATAGCGGCCATCGGCCAGCACGGCCATTTGCGCGCCCAGCGCCCGGGGTGCCCCGCCGACGATATTGGTGATGGTCAGCAGCGCACCGGCCAGGCCTTGGGCATGGCCGAGCGCCAGCAGGCGAAAGACGCTATCGGCCGCATCGGGGTCGAGCCCGGTATCACAAGGCACGATGGCTTGAAGATCGGCCGGCGACGGATCGGCAAGCTTGGTCATCTCTCCTCCGCGCGGTCATCGCCGCAGGTCTTTCGACATTGTCACCATTATTGGGCCGCAAGCGAAGCGAGCACAAGTGCCTGAGGCTAGCCAATTTTCGGATGCGTATGGAGCTCGCGAGCCGCGCTGCGCCTCTTGGTCACTACGGGCTGCTTTGGACAAACTGAAAGCGCGGATCTGGGAAAATCGGGCGCTCTTGACATCGCAAAATCAAAGCTGCTAATGCGTAACACTAACAGCTAATACGAATTAGCGATTACGTGGAGGCAGAATTGTCCGCATCGCGGCGGTTGACCCAGAGAGACATTGCCCAATTGGCCGGCGTCAGCCAGGCGACGGTGTCGCTCGTGCTCAACGAGGCCAAGTCTGCCGAGGGCCGCATTCCGCCCGAAACCCGCGAACGGGTGCTCAAGGCTATCCGCGATACGGGTTATGTTGCCGACCCGATCGCACGCAGCATGGTCAAGGGCGCCAATCGCATTCTGGGCGTCTTCACCTATCAGCCCGCCTTCCCGATCGCGCAGGCCGACTTCTACACCCCCTTTCTGATGGGCATTGAAGAAGCCGCCGAAGCGCTGGGCTATGACCTGCTGCTGATGACCGCCTCGGCACGCGACGATAGTGGCCGCAAGCGCATTTTTGGCGAAACCGGGCGGCTGCGCCTGGCCGATGGCTGCCTGATCCTGGGCAGCCAGTTTGACCGGGATGAGCTGGCGCAGCTGGTGGCCGGCGACTATCCCTATGTCGCCGTGGGCCGCCGCGACGATGCCGGCGGGCCGGTGCGCTATGTCGGCGCCGATTATATCACCGCAACGACGACCCTGGTCGATCAGGCGCTGGCCAAGGGGCATCGCAACTTTGCCTTTATCGGCACGACGGGGCCGGCCGAATCCATTGCCGACCGTTGGCGGGGCTTTCAGAGCGCGCTCAAGGGCAAGGGCGAACTGGTGCATGTCGATGACGTCGAGAATGGCGACCCCGCTCGGCAGGTGGCCGAGGTTCGTGCCAGTGGCGCCAGCGTCGTGTTCTTTGCCGAAGTGCTGGAGGCCGTAGCCTTCGACAATCTGGCGCGGGCGCAGGGGATCAGCGTGCCGGGCGATCTATCGATTGTCGTGCTGGGCAGCGGCACACGCACCCATACGCTGCGGCTGCACCGCGCCTTCACTTGCTACGCCATTCCCCGCGAAGAAATGGGCAAGCGGGCCGCCGCCATGCTGGTGGAAACCCTGGCTGACCCGAGTCTGGTGCAGCAGGAGATGCTGCAATGCGAAATCGTGGCGGGCGAAACGCTCGCTCCCCCCAATCCAACGAAAGACAGTTTGAAGTGACAGAATACAACGCGGATATCCTGGTTGTCGGCGGCGGGCTTGGTGGGGTCGCGGCAGCTTTGGGCGCTTTGCGCAATGGGCGCAGCGTCATCCTCAGCGAAGAATTCGACTGGATCGGCGGCCAGCTGACCAGCCAGGCCGTGCCACCCGATGAGCATACCTGGGTCGAGCAATTCGGCATTACCGCCAGCTATCGCGCGCTGCGCACCGGCGTGCGGCAATATTATCGCGACCATTACCCGCTGAGCGAAAGCGCGCGGGCTGATCTGACGCTCAATCCGGGCGACGGCAATGTGTCGCGCTTGTGCCATGAGCCGCGGGTGTCGCTCGCGGTGATGGAAGCCCTGCTGGCGCCCTATGCGGCCGGCGGCAAGCTGACCATCCTCAAGCCCTATGTGCCGATTGCGGCCGATGTTGACGGCGATGTCGTCCGCGCGGTTACTCTGCGCCATCGCGACACTGGCCGCACGGTGACCTGTTCGGCCCGCTATGTGATCGACGCCACTGAATTGGGCGATCTGCTGCCGCTGACATCGACCGAATATGTCACCGGCTTTGAGGCTCAGTCCGAAACCGGCGAGCCCAGCGCGCCCGCCGAAGCACAGCCGCATAATCAGCAGGCCGTTTCGATCTGCTTTGCGGTCGATCACGTCGATGGCAATCACGTCATCGACAAGCCGGCGCGTTACGATCACTGGCGTCAGGTGGCGCCCGCATTCTGGGGTGGACCGCTCTTGAGCTGGGACTCGCCCAATCCGCGTACGCTGGAGCGCAGCCGCCGGTTTTTCGATCCCAATCCGGTCGACAATGCCACCCGCGAAGTCGCCGACCAGCGCCACAGCGCGGGCGATATGAGTCTGTGGATTTTCCGCCGGATTGCGGCGCGCCACAATTTCCGGCCCGGCGCCTATGCCAGCGATATATGCCTCGTGAACTGGCCGATGATCGACTATTTCGAGGCCCCGATCATCGACGTGACGCCCGAGCAATATGCCCAGCGGCTGGCTGATGCGGCGAGCCTGTCCTATTCCATGTTCTATTGGATGCAGACCGAGGCGCCCCGTCCCGATGGCGGCCAGGGCTTTCCCGGCCTGCGCCTGCGTGGCGACATTACCGGCACCGAACACGGCCTGGCCATGGCCCCCTATATCCGCGAAAGCCGCCGCATTCGCGCGCTGACCACTGTGCTCGAGCAGGATTTGTCGCTGGATGTGCGCGGCAATCGTGGGGCGGTCAATTACCGCGACTCGATCGGGGTGGGCATGTATCGCATCGATCTGCATCCCTCGACCGGCGGCGACAATTATATCGATGTGGGCGCCTGCCCCTTCGAAATTCCGCTGGGCGCGCTCATTCCGCGCGGCAAGAGCAACCTGTTGGCGGCGTCCAAGAATATCGGCACCACCCACATCACCAATGGCTGCTACCGGCTGCATCCGGTCGAATGGAACATTGGCGAAGTGGCCGGCATGCTCGCCGCCCATTGCCTTGCCACCGGCCAGACCCCGCATGGCGTGCATGCAGACGACAAGCGGCTGGCCGAATTCCAAAGCCATATCGAGCACCAGGGCGTGGAACGCCGTTGGCCCGATATTTCTGGCTATTAGCTAATACGCATAATCAGGGAGGATCTTTTATGCGCAGGACTATGCTGAAAACCACACTGGCCGCTCTGGCGGTGACGACGGGGCTGGTTGCCCCGGCTTTCTCGCAGGAATTGCGGATGGCGATCTGGAGTGCCAACGAGGCCCATCTGGCTCTGTTCAACGAGATCGGCGCCGAGTTCGAAGCCAGCCATCCTGGCGTTACGGTCACTTATGATTCACTGGCATTCGAAGGCTATGTGACAACGCTGACCACCCAGATCGCCGGCGGCAATCCGCCCGATCTGGCCTGGCTGTTCGACACCACCGCCCCCGATTTCATGGCGGCCGGCGCGCTCTATCCGCTGACCGACACCTTCGCCAAGACCGAAGGCTATGACATTGCCGACTTTCCGGCCGCCACGCTCACCGCCTGGTCGCGCGATGGCGTGCAATATCTCTATCCGTTCTCGACCTCGCCCTTTGGCGTGTTCGTCAACAATGACATGATCAAGGCGGCAGGCGCCAAGACACCGGCCGAGCTGATCGCGGCCGGCGAATGGACCTGGGATAATGCCATTGCCACGGCGGCCACCGTTGCCGCCACCGGCAAGCAGGGCCTGGTGGTGCGCGATTTCGACTTCAAGATCTGGGAAAACCTGGCCGAAATCTATGCCGGCTGGGGCGCCCATCCCTGGTCGGAAGACACCAAATCCTGCGCGTTCAACAGCAAGGAAATGGTTGACGCCATGACCTTCATCCATGACGCGATCTTCGTGAAGAAGGCCCTGCCCGGCCCCGGCGTTGCGGCAGACTTTTTCGCTGGCGACGCAGCCATGACCACGACCCAGATCAGCCGCGCCTCCTTGCTGCCCAAGGACGACAAGGCGTTTGATTGGGACCTGGTGCCGCTGCCCTCTGGCCCGGTTGGCGACTATGCCTGGGTTGGCCGCGCCGGGATTGGCGTGATGGCCAATGCCAAGAACCCCGAACTTGCGGCCGAATTCCTCGCGTTCTTCTCGTCCAAGGCCAATGTGGCAAAGCTGGCCCGTTTCTTCCCGCCGGCGCGCCAGAGCCTGCTGACTGCTGACGTGCTTTCGGCGGCCAATCCGCTGCTGACCAAAGAGCAGATCGAGGCCGTGGTTATTCGCGGTGTCGCCACCGGCCAGTCGACGCAACAGGTGCAGAATTTTGCGCAGTTGCAGCAGACGGTTCGTGCCGGTCTTGATGGCTTGTGGCAGCCGCAGGCCGATATTTCGGGCGTGCTGAACAGCCTTTGCGATCGCCTTAATCCGCTGCTGGCGGCAAACTAAGCTAAGCTCCCAGTCGACTATCCCTCCCCCTTGTGGGGAGGGAGAAGGAACGCCAATGACCATTGCCCTTGATACAGCGCAGGCGCGGCCCAAACGTGGTTTCTGGACCATGGCCCGGCGCGATGCGGCCACCGGATATCTGTTCATCGCGCCGCAGCTGATCGGCATCATCATCTTCGTGCTGATCCCGCTGGGACTGGTGTTCTGGTATTCGCTGCATGAATGGAATGTGCTGGCGGGTTCGTTCCGCTTTACCGGCGCGGCCAATTACGAGAAGCTGCTGAGCGATCCGGCGATTGGCGAGGTGATGAGCGTCACCGCGGTATTCTCGGCGGGCCTAGCCGCGCTCAATATGAGCATGGCGCTGGGGCTGGCGCTGCTGCTTAATCAGAAGCTGCGGTTCATGACCGTGTTCCGCACGCTGTTCTTTTCGCCGGTCGTGGTGTCGCTGGTGGCCTGGACCATCGTCTGGAGCTTCCTGCTGCAGAGCAATGGCGGCATTAATGGCTTGCTGCAGATGATCGGCGTCGAAGGCCCCAATTGGCTGCGCAATCCGACCACTGCGATGATCTCGGTGATTGTGGTGCAGGCGCTCAAGAATGTCGGCCTCAACATGATCCTGTTTCTCGCGGCGCTCCAGGGCGTGCCGCGCGAATTGTTCGAGGCTGCGCGCGTCGATGGTGTGCCGCGCTTCAAGCAATTTTATCGCATCACCCTGCCCATGATCAGCCCGACCATCCTGCTGGCGTCCATCGTGACCATTGTGGGTGCGTTGCAGGTGTTTGCGCAGATCATGATCCTGACCCAGGGGGGCCCGGGCTTCTCGACCACGGTTCTGGTCTATTACCTCTATCAGCAGGCCTTCCAGTTTTACCTGTTCGGCTATGGCTCGACGCTGTCCATCGTCCTGCTCGTCATTGTCGGCGCGCTCACCTTCATTCAGTGGCAGTTGCGCAGAAAGTTCGTGTTCTATGAAAACTGAGCTCAGCCCCCGCGCCCAGACGCTGGCCTATTTGACGCTTTGCGTACTGCTCATCCCCTTTGTCTTTCCGACCTGGTGGATGGTCACCTCATCGGTCAAGCCGGTGAGCCAGATCTTTGCCTTTCCGCCCGATATCTGGCCGCGCGCCTTTGATTTTTCGTCCTATTCGGACGTGTTCAAAATCCAGCCCTTTGCGCTGCAATATTGGAACTCGGCCTATATCGCTGCGATCGTGACGGTCGGCACGATGGCGGTGGCGTCGATGGCGGGCTATGCCTTTGCGCGCATCAAGTTCCCCTTCGCCAATGCCATTTTCATGGTGGTGCTGGTGGGGCTGCTGATCCCCTCGGAAGTAACGCTGGTGCCGCTGTTCCAGCTGTTCTTGAAGTGGGGCATGATCAATACCCATTGGCCGCTGATCCTGGTGCCGATCTTCGGTGCCCCGGCAGTGTTTGCCACTTTCATCATGCGGCAGTTCTTCATTTCGCTGCCGGTGGAACTCGAAGAAGCCGCCCGCGTCGATGGGCTGGGCCGGTTCAAGATTTTCTGGACCATTGCCCTGCCGCTGGCTCGCCCGGCTTTGGCCGCCGTCGCCATCTTCACGTTCCTCGGCAGCTGGAACCTTTATCTCGAACCCATCGTCTTCATCTCAAGCTCCGACAAATTCACCCTGCCCCAGGCGCTGACCCAATTCACCGACGCCTATGGCGGACCGATGTGGAATATCCAGCTCGCCGCCGCGACCATGACGGCCATTCCGGTCCTCATCGTGTTCATCGTCGCCCAGAAGCAGTTCGTCGAGGGCCTGGCCCATACCGGGCTCAAAGGCTAGTCAAAGGCAAACCAAATGGCACCCGTTACCCTTTCATCCGTCAAGAAAAGCTATGGCGAAGCCGCCACCATTCATGGCGTTGATATCGACATTGCCGATGGCGAATTCGTCGTGCTGGTCGGCCCCTCCGGCTGCGGTAAATCCACCCTGCTGCGCATGATTGCGGGGCTGGAGACCATCACCGATGGCGAAATTTCGATCGGCGGCCGCGTGGTCAATGAGCTGGAGCCCAAGGACCGCGACATAGCCATGGTGTTCCAGAATTATGCGCTTTATCCGCATATGACTGTGGCCAAGAACATGGCCTTCTCGCTGGAGCATCGCGGCGGCAGCAAGGCTGAGATTGCCGAGCGGGTGAATTGGGCGGCCGACATTCTGGGGCTCAAGCCGCTGCTGGAACGCTTCCCGCGCCAGTTGTCGGGCGGGCAGCGGCAGCGCGTCGCCATGGGCCGCGCCATTGTGCGCAATCCGCAGGTGTTCCTGTTCGACGAACCGCTGAGCAATCTCGATGCCAAGCTGCGCGTCGTCATGCGCGGCGAGATCAAGGGGCTGCATCAGCGGCTGGGCGTTACCACTATCTATGTCACCCATGACCAGGTCGAGGCCATGACCATGGCCGACAAGATCGTGGTGATGAATGCCGGCCGGGTCGAGCAATTCGGCGCGCCGCTTGATCTCTATGACCGGCCGGCCAATCCCTTCGTTGCCGGCTTTATCGGTTCGCCGTCGATGAATTTCATCGAAGGCCAGCTCACCCCACAAGGTTTCGTTACCAAGGGCGCGACACTGCCCCTTCCGCCGGGCCCGATTTCGGGCGAGGCCATCTATGGCATCCGCCCGGAGCATTTCGAGTTGGCTAGCGCTGGCCTTGCCGCGACGGTACTGCTGGTCGAGCCCATGGGGTCGGAAACGCAGGTCACCATGATGATCGGCGAGCAGCAGATTATCGGGGTGTTCCGCGAAAGACTGCAGGCCCAGCCCGGCTCGACCATTCATGTGGCGCCACAACTCAACGCTGTGCATCTTTTCGACGCTGCCAGCGGCAAGCGGTTGAACTAGGCTATAAGTCTGGTCGTCCGAGGGGGACCGAACAGGATACGACATGCCATTTAACGACCTTACCCATCCCGCGCTCGATGCCTATCGCAGCGAAGTGCAAGTGCCTGCCGATTTCGATGCCTTCTGGGCAGCAACGCTCAAGGAGGCGCGCGGCTTTGGCGGAGAAGCCGTGCTGGCCCGGCTCGATTCGCCCCTGCGGCTGATCGAGGCCTATGACGTGGTCTTTCCCGGCTTTGGTGGCCATCCCATCCGGGGCTGGCTGCTGCTGCCGACCAAGCGGCGGGACCCGCTGCCTCTGATCGTGCAATATGTCGGCTATGGCGGCGGGCGCGGCTTTGCCCATGAATTGCTGCATTATGCCGCCGCAGGATTTGCCTATTTCCGCATGGATACGCGCGGGCAAGGCAGCAGTTGGAGCCCCGGCGAAACCGCCGATCCCGTAGGCAGCACGCCGCAAATTCCGGGCGTGATGACCAAGGGCATTCTCAACCCGGCGGATTATTACTACCGGCGCCTCTTCACCGACGGCGTTCGCGCACTCGATGCGCTCCTGCAGCTCTCCTTCATCGACGAAGAGCGCGTCGGGGTGACCGGCGGCAGCCAGGGCGGCGGCATTGCCCTGGCCGTGGCGGGGCTCGATTCCCGGGTCAAGGCGCTCTCGACCGATGTGCCGTTCCTATGTGATTTCCCCCGCGCCGTACGCATTGCCGCGCGCGACCCTTATGGGGAAATCGCGCGGTTCCTGGCGACCCACCGCGACAAGCGCGAGGCTGTGTTCGAGACGCTGCGATATTTTGACGGCGTCTGCTTTGCCAGCAGGGCTCAGGCACCGGCATTGTTCTCGGCGGCGCTGATGGACAATGTCTGCCCGCCCTCGACGGTCTATGCCGCTCATGCCGCCTATAGCGGCCCCAAGACCATGGTGGATTACGAATTCAACGACCATGAAGGGGGCGGCCCCTACCAGCAATTGCGGCAATTGGCCTGGTTCCAGGAGGCCCTCAAGGTCTGAGCGGAACCTTATCGGCGCCGGTCAGTTGGGAGAGCGATCCCGCCACCAGCATTTTGCGGCTGTGCGGCGGGGCGCTTAACCGTCCGGGTGCCTTGTCTTTTTCACTCCGGCCACGGCATAGTCGTGCGGCATATCGCACACCAGGAGAGGAAACGACCATGGGACTGTTCGACGATATCAAGGCCAAGATCTTTGGCGCCCCCAAACCCGCCGCGCCGGTGGATACGACAGCAGCGACGGAAATGGCCAAATCGATCGGCCTTGCCGCCGCCAACCGGGTCGGCGCCTCCGTCACCGGCGCCGCAGCCAAGCCGGCGGCCACGCCATCGGCAGCCGACACCCTCGTCGCCCAGGCTGCTGCTCCTGCACCCAAGGCGGCGGCCACGCCAACAGCAGCCCCGACCGCGCCCGCTGCCGCCAATGATGTCGATGTCGCTGCCATCCTCGATGCCGCAGTCGCCAAGGCGGGTCAAAAACTCGACTGGCGCAAATCGATCGTCGATTTGATGAAGGCCCTTGGCCTCGACAGCAGCCTCTCGGCCCGCAAGGAGCTGGCAACGGAGCTGGGCTATTCCGGCGACAAGAGCGATTCCGCCAGCATGAATATCTGGCTGCACAAGCAGGTGCTGCAAAAGCTGGCCGCCAATGGCGGTACGGTTCCGGCCGATCTGCTGGACTAGGCTTCAAAAGGCCCCGCCCATCGGACGGGGCCTTCGATTTTTCAGGCCACTTGTGGTCGCCAGGCGATGACGCCTTCCGTGCGGGCCCGCACCTCGGGCGTCGCAAGGCACGTGGTCAGGGCTTCGTATCCGACAGCACCGGGAAAGGGCACGACCAGAGTCGGCGGGCTATGATTGGCCGGACACAGAATGATCGCCTCATCGGAACCCACGGCATCGAGATCGAGAATGGCCGAGGATCTGGTGAGCATGAACAGCGGGCGCGCATCGAAAGCATGATGGCGCAGATGGGCGATCAGGGCTTCCTGAGTGGCATGGTCCAGCCCCTGCTCGATCATATCGACGATCAACGCGGCCGGTCCCTCGATCTCAAGGCCGGTGATGAGGGCAACAAGCGCGGCCGATGAGCTGGCCCCCTCCTCCTCGAGCCAGGCCAGCCTCCGGTCGACCCGAGTTTTAAGGCCGGCGTCCTTGGCCAGGTAGCTTTCCATGGCCTCCCCTGCCAGCATGCGATCCAGCCCGAAAAAGGCGGCGCCCGGCATGGCGGCGGCGATGGCCTGGGCCAGACGCGTTTTGCCGCAGCCAAGCGGGCCGGTAATATAGGTGAGCGGCCTGATCGCGCTCAGTTCGAACCGCTCGCCACCCCAGGGCCAGGGGAGATCGAGAGCAAGGCTGGGCTCACCTGCCGGGCCGAGAAGGCGTGGCAATTCCCCGATGGCCGGCACCTCACCGCGCACCAGGCCGGCGCGCAGCGCGCGGACTTTTTCGACGGCGCCGGCAAGCTGGCGCAGGCGCTGCTCAAGCACGGTCTGGTGCGTGGCGAGCGCCGGTTCGAGGCAGGAAGGCTCGCCGTCGAGCACCTGCGTCACCTGAGCCAGGCTAAGGCCGAGCGCGCGCAGTGCGACGATCTCGGCGGCCCGCGCCATTTCGGCGGGGCCATAGGTACGCCATCCCGCAGCGGTGCGGATGGGCGCGATGAGGCCACGTTCCTCATAAAGGCGAAGCGCCTTGGCAGAAACGCCGAGACGCCGGGCGGCGGCCTTGGCATTGATATGTTGGGCGGAAGAGCTCACGACTCACCTCGTTGTTCACTGACCGCTCTTCTTGTGAGACCTGTCCCAGGGGCCAGGTCAACGGACTTTATTCAAGCTGACGGCGCTTCCGCTTTTTCGTCTTCCGCAGCGCTTTGCGGCGGCTTGACGCGATACCAGGTGACGTAGAGCGCCGGCAGGAAATAGAGCGTCAGCGCTGTTGCCGCGATGATGCCGCCAATCATGGCATAGGCCATGGGCCCCCAGAACACTTCGCTGGCAATGGGGATCATGCCAAGGCTGGCCGCGGCGGCGGTGAGCAGGATGGGCCGCATACGGTGTTCGGTGGCGTAGAGCACTGCCTCCCATTGATCATGGCCATCGCGGATATTGTCGTTGATCTGGCCGATCAGGATCACCGCATTGCGGATGATGATGCCGGCCAGCGCCAAGACGCCCAGAAGCGCCACAAAGCCTAGCGGCGTGCCGGTGGGCAGGAGGGCCGCGACCACGCCGATCAGACCCAGGGGCGCAACGCTCACGACCAGAACCAGTTTGGAGACGCTCTGCAATTGCACCATGAGGATGAAGGCAATGGCCAGCAGCATGGCGGGTAGCGTGGCCACCAGTGCCGACTGGGAATTGGCACTCGATTCCGCGGCGCCGCCGGTCACCACATGATATTCGGCCGGCAATTGGGTGGCGAAATTGGCAATAGCCGGCGCGAGTTCCTTGTTGACCGCCGCCGGCAGCATATCACCCGCCACCGAGGCACGCACGGTGATGGTGGGCACGCGATCCCGCTGCCAGATGATGGGCTGTTCGAGGCCATATTGGATGCTGGCGAAGGCGCCCAGCGGCACGGCCACGCCGCTCGAGGTGGGCACCTGCAGGTTCTGCAAGGTCTCGATCGAATTGCGCTGGTCTTCCTCGGCGCGCACGACGACATCGACGAGATAGATGGAGTCGCGCACCTGGGTAATCGTGGTGCCATTGATGATGGTGTTGAGCACCTGTGCCACGCTTTCGGAGGTAACGCCGAGGCGGCGCGCCTTATCCTGATCGACATCGACCAGCAAGGACTTGCCCGGTTCGTTCCAATCGAAGCTGATGTCCCGGACATGCGGGCTCGTGCTCACCACGCCAGCCAGGTCGAGCGCAAGGCTGCGCACGGTCTGCACATCGGGGCCGCTGAGGCGGTATTGAATGGGCCGGCCGACCGGCGGCCCCAGCTCAAGGAACTGGGCAAAGGTGTTTATGTCGGCGAAGTCTTTGGCGAGCAGATCGTCAATCCTGGCGCGGACGCGGCCGCGGGCTTCCAGATCCTTGGTGACGATAACAGCCTGACCGAAGAAGGAATTGGCCAATTGGCTATCCATGGGCAGGTAGAAGCGCACCGCGCCCTGCCCGACATAGGAGCTCCAGTGGTCGATATCTTCGTCGCCGACCAGCGAGGCCTCGAAGCGGTCCATCACCGCCTCTGTCTGGCGGATCGTGGCATTCTGCGGCAGGGTGAAATCGACGAGGATTTCGGGCCGGTCGGATGACGGGAAGAATTGCTGCTGCACCTTGGTCAGCCCGAACAGCGAGACGGCGAACAGGGCCACGGTGAAGGCAATCGTCGCCCAGCGAAACTGCATGGCAAAGGCCAGCGAGCGGCGGAACCAGCCGGCAAAGCGGCTCGGCTTTTTGTCGGCATGGCCCTTCATGGTCTTGGGGAGCAGGGCCACCCCGATCAGCGGGGCGAAGAGTACCGCCACGACCCAGGAAATCGTCAGCGCCGCCGCGATCACATAGAACAGGGTCTGGATATATTCGCCCGCCGTCGAGGTATTGAGCAGGATGGGCAGGAACCCGGCGACCGTGACCAGTGTGCCGGTCAGCATGGGGAAAGCCGTCGAGGTATAGGCGAAGATCGCGGCCTTATGCAGGCTATCGCCGGCTTCAAGGCGCGAGACCATCATCTCGACAGTGATCATGGCGTCATCGACCAATAGGCCGAGCGCGATGATCAGCGCGCCCAGCGAGACACGCTGCAGGGAAATGCCCATGAATTCCATGAAGACGAAGACCAGCGCCAGGACGATGGGAATAGAGATGGCGACGACGAGGCCGGCGCGCAGGCCGAGGCTGAGGAAGCTTACCACCAGAACGATGACAACCGCTTCGAGCAGGGATTTGGTGAAGCCGCCGACGGCTTCCTCGACCACATGGGGCTGATCGGAGACCTGGGCGACACCAACACCGATGGGCAGGCGGGTTTCGATTTCGGCCATACGCTCCTTAAGGGCTTCGCCGAACTCAAGAATATTGCCGCTGGGGGCCATGGAAATGGCGAGGCCGAGAGCGGTCTTGCCATCGTAGCGGAAGAGCGGATCGGGGGGCTCCTGATAGCCGCGGCTGATGGTGGCGACATCAGCCAGGCGGAAGAAAATGTCGCCCTGCTGCAGGTTGATTCTGGCGATGTCGGCCTCGGAGGTGAACTGGCCGCCGACTCGCACCAACACCTTTTCGCCGTCACTTTGAATCGTTCCTGAAGGGGTGACCGCGTTCTGCGCCTGCAATTGGGAAATGACATCCTGGGCCGAAATGCCCAGGGTCGCCAATTGCTGGGTGGAGAAGTCGATGGAAATGACTTCGTCCTGCGTGCCGATCAGTTCGACCTTGCCGATATCGGGAATGGCCAGCACGTCATTGCGCACGGTTTCGACATAGTCGCGCAGTTGGCGATAGGTCAGGCCGTCAGCGGTGAATGCATAGATATTGCCGTAAACCGAGCCGAACTCGTCGTTGAAGAAGGGGCCGACCAGGCCGCTGGGGAACTGGGCGCGGATATCGTTGATCTTCTTGCGCACCTGGTACCAGGAATCGGTAACGGCCTGGCCGCGCAGGGTCTCCTTGAGATTGACGAAGACGGTCGATTGCCCGGCTGTCGAATAGGAGCGGGTGAAATCGAGTTTATCGAGACTTTCCAGCGCCCGCTCGATCCGCTCGGTCACCTGGCTCTTGGTGTCGTCAATGGAAGCGCCGGGCCAATAGGCCTGGACAACCATGGTCTTGATGGCAAAGGCCGGATCTTCCTCGCGGCCCAGCTTCTGATAGGACAGCACCCCGGCTACGACGGCGATGACCATGAGGAACCAGATGAAGCTCTTATGTTCGAGCGCCCATTCGGAAAGGTTGAACTTCATGGCTGGCCCCCTTCACTGACGAGCACCTGCTGCCCCGGGCTGAGGCTATTGATGCCGGCGGTGACGACACGGTCGCCCTCCGCAAGCCCCTGGCCGATCGACACGAGAGTTGCGGTGCGGGACACCACGCTGACGGACCGCGCGGCAACGGTGCCGGCGGGATCGAGCACCCAGACGCTGGCGGTTTCCCCATCGCCCAGTACGGCGCTGGCCGGGAGCTGCACCAGGGGCTGGCCGAGCGGCCGGGTAACCACGGCTTCAACCGTGGTCCCGAGGCGGAAGGCCTCGCCCGGTGCATCCAGCGTGAGCCGGACACGGCGCAGGCGTGCAGTGGCGGAGGCCGAGGGCGCAATTTCGCGAACCAGAGCTGTCGCCTGGCTGCCGGTCATGTCAGTCGTGGTAATCGTGACCGCATCACCGATCGCCAAAGTGGAGGCCAGGCCTTCCGGCAGGTCGAACACCGCGTCGCGTTGCTCGGGCTGGGCGACCGTAAGGATGGTCTGACCGGCGCTCACCACCTGCCCCACTTCGGCTGAGGTCGAGACTACGATGCCATCGGCATCGGCCAGGATCTGGGTATAGCCGAGCTGGTCCTGCGCGCGGGTCACATTGGCCTTGGCCTGATCGAGCTGGGCCTCGGCCGTCTGGCGGGCTGTGGTGGCGGCGTCGAGCTGCGCCTGCGCCGCGGTATTGCTGGAGACCAGCTGGCGCACGCGCGCCTCGGACGCGGAGAGATTGTTGAACTGGGCCTGGGCGCTGGCGAGGTTGGCCTGGGCCGTTTCGAGCTGAAAGGCCTGCACGCTGGCATCGAGCGTGGCCAGCACCTGGCCCTTGGTGACGCTATCGCCCAGGCCGACATCGCGCGTCAGCACGCGGCCGGCCGATTGAAAGCTGAGCGCGGTCTGGTGGCGTGGCTCGACACTGCCGACAAAGGGGCCGATGGCCTCGCTGGAGATCAGGGTGACGGTGGTGGTCAGCACCGGGCGCAACGGCTCGGCGGCGGGCGCTTCCGGAGCGCGGTCGCAGGCGGCGAGCAGGCCGGCCAGGAGCATGGCGGAAAGGCCGATACGGAAAGTGCGTTTCATGGCGTGACCTCCATGGCGGTAACGGCCTCGCCGGGATGGAGCATCTGCGTGCCGCTGGTGACGACCAGATCGCCGGCGTCCAGGCCCGAGGCGAGAATGACCTTGTCGGCCAGATAGCGATCGACAATCACCGGCTTGAGGCTGACCGTTCCGGCCGATGGATCGACCACCCAGACGGCCGGTCCATCCTTGTCGCGGAACAAGGCGCCCCAGGGCAGGGCAAAGCCGGAAACCGGCGGCAGGGCTATGCTGCCGGCAATCGCCGCACCGAGCGGCAACGCCCCCTTGGGGTCGTCGAACCCGACTTCGATCCGCACGGTGCCAGTGGCCGTATTGACCGTTGGCGACACTTCCCGCACCGCCCCGGTCGCGGTGATCGAGGGATCGGCGACCAGTGTCAGATCGACCGGCACATTATGGGGTACCCCGCTCAGCGCCGCCTCGTAGACGTTGAACACCGCATCGCGCGGTCCATCCTGCGCCAGGCTCAGCACTGTCTGGCCGGCGCCGACCACCTGCCCCGGTTCCATGGCGCGCAACAGCACGATGCCATCGGCACTGGCCTTGAGGTCGACATAGCTCAGCACTTCGGCGGCCGATGATTGCTGGGACTGGGCAGCACCCTGGGCGGCCTTGGCGCTATCCAGTGCCGCCTGTGCCTGTTCGAACTGGGCGCGGGTGGCATTTCCGGCCTTGAAGAGGGCATCGAGACGATCGAAATCGCGTTGTGCCTGGGCCAGTTGCGCCTGGGCGGAGCTGACTGCGGCATTGGCCAGCAACAGGCTGGCCTGCTGGTCGGCGGCATCAAGCCGGGCCAGCGGCTGCCCGGCCACGACGTGATCGCCGGTTTCGACCAGCACATCGAGCACGCGACCCGCCGTGCGGAAGGCCAGATCCTGCTGCACCTGCGCCTTGACCTCGCCGGTCAGGGACGCCCGGGTGACGGTATCGCTGCTGGCGGCGGCGACAACCGAGACGGTGCGGGGCGGGATAGCGGCGGCGGGCGCTTCGGGCCCGGAACAGCCAGCCAGCACAAGGCTGGCGGCGCAAAGGCCAATGGCGGCACGGATCGTCTGGATATTCATGGCAAACCTCCCGACAGGGCGATCATGGCATTGGCAATTCTGCGCGCCATTGGGTCAACTGCGTTGTCACCAGAAAAGTCGGTATCGAGCCAACGCATGATCAGCCAGGTGAGCCCGCCCGAAAGAATGGTGACTCGATCTGCCGGATCGAGCAGCAGCGAGCCGCGAATGCGGGCGCCAAAGGGAGAGTCGGAGAGAATGCGTGTTTCCAGTAAGGCGACGAAATCGTCGTAAAGCTCGAAAGCGCCCGCGCCATGGATAACCCGGCGATAGAAGACAGCATGGTGCTGCAATTGCGCAAGAATGGCGCAAACCGTCGCCTCGGTGTGGGCGAATTCCTCGGCCGGGGTCAATCCGCTGCCATCAAATGACTCAGGAGGGAACATGGCCTCCAGCCGGATCAAGGCGGCAGCGCGCGCCAGGGCCGGCAGATCGCGGAAATGCTGGTAGAAGGTCGGCCGGGTGATTTCGGCGCGGCCCACCAGATCGGTAATGGTGATCGCAGCCAGTTCTTGCTCATCCAGGAGCCGGATCATGGCTTCGACAAGGGCCTCGCGCGAGCGGGCGGAACGGGGATCGGTGGATTTCTGCACGTCTGCCTCCAATGCGGAGGTTCAATAGACTTCTATTTTACAAATGTAAATTAGATTTTCCGATGCAATCTTAATCCTCAAAACGGCCTGTTGCCTGCCGGTCGCGTTCATAGTGCCGCGGCAGTGGAAATGGCGGTAACCAGGACTCGCGACGGATGGTCCATAATTCATAAGTCGGCGTGAATTGATCGGGGGCATCGAGCGCGCCCAGATTGATCTCGATTTCATCACCACTGCGCGAAAAAACCGAGGAGCCACAGCGCGGGCAGAAATGCCGCCCGGCATAGCTTTGCGTTTCGCCCTCGATGTCCACCGCATCCTGGGGGAATATCGCCGAGGCGTGAAACAGGGCGCCATGATGTTTGCGGCAGTCGAGGCAATGGCAGAGGCCAACCCGGTATGGTCGCCCCATGGCCACAAACCGCACATTGCCGCATAAGCAGCCACCGGGAAACCGATCCATGAGAGAGCCTCCACACCGCGTCCTGGGACGAAGGCTAGAGCCAATCGATGTTCAATTCCATGCCGGCTGGACCCTCGCTCAAAGGGAGGCCACGGGATTCAACCAGCGTTTGGCGGGGTCGTGAGGGATTGAAATGGCGCGCCCGAAGAGATTCGAACTCCTGACCCCCAGATTCGTAGTCTGGTGCTCTATCCAGCTGAGCTACGGGCGCGCAGACCGTTTTGTTAACGGCGACTGTCAGTGAAGCGGCCCGGAGGCGGCTTGCTGCTGAAGCGAGCGAACCCATACATGGGTGTTCCGGCATTGGCAAGCGGGCGGGCGGCAGAATTTCTTACGAAATGTGGAAATCAGATGACACGCAATGTGGCCGGCAGCACGATATCAAAGCGGGTGCCCTGAGGCTGATCGGCCAGCAGCAGCCGGCCGCCATGGGCCTCGGTGATTTCGCGCGCAATGGCTAGGCCGAGCCCCGTGCCGCCGGAGCGGGCGGAGCCTTCGAAGGCAACAAAGAGATTGTCGCGCGCCCGGGGCGGCAGGCCTGGGCCGTTATCGGCAACCGAGATGGTAATGTCGTCGGCGCCCTCCTCGACTGCCACCGTGACCTGGGGCGCGACAATGCTCGCATTGGCCGCTTCCAGCGCCTCGCGGGCGTTCTTGAGCAGGTTGAGCAGAACGCGGCCGAGCTGGCCGGCATCGACCGTGAGCACCAGATCGTCGGGCACGTTGTTGACGAAGGTAATATGGGGGTGCCCCACCAGGCGCGCATCGAAGGCGGCTTCCTCGACCAGCGCCTTGATCGTGGCCGGGGCCATGACCGGTGGAGAGGCCATTTCGCGTCCGTAATCGAGCACCGACTGGGCAAAGCCGATGGCCTTGTCGAGCGTGGTGACGAGGCGCGGCGCCAGCCGCTGCACCTTGGGATCGTCGAGCGTTGCCACCTGATCGGACAGCAACTGCGCCGAGGTCAGCGTATTGCGCAGGTCATGATTGATCTTGGCGACCGCCAGGCCGAGATCGGCCAGATGGCGGCGCTGGCGCAGCATGGAGAAGATATCGCTTTCCATGGCCGCCAGTTCGCGCTCGACCACGCCGATCTCATCGCGCCGCGCCGAAGGGGCGATGATGAGGCTGGCATTTTCGGGGGCCTGCCGATAGGCTAGCATATTGTCTGCCAGGCGCAGGACCGGATCGATGAACAGCCGGCTCACCAGCACATAGAGCGTTACCGCGGTGATGGCGGCGATGATCAGCGAGAGCAGCACGATATTGCGGGAATATTCGAGCATGTCCTGCCGCAGGGGACGCTCGGGCATCAGCAATTCGACCAGACTTTCGTCGAGATCGCCCTCCCCCACGATGCGCAGGGTGCGGCCGGGACCGGCAAAGAGTGTGTCGAGCGCGCCCATGGTCAGCGTCATGATATCGCGTTGGCGCATATCGGCGGTGGCGACGACGTCGGGGGTAACGGGGTTAGCGAGTTCGATGAGCTGGCTCTGGCCCTGGCGGCGATAGACAATGGCATTGGCGCCGGCCGAGGTGAGGAGCCGATCGGTCAGGCCGCGCGGCAAGGCCATGACATCGGGCACGGCATCGAGCACGCGGGCGGCGACGACGCCGACGCGCAGGCGATCATCGAGCCAGCTGGCGCGGAAGTTGGCCAGCGAGGGCAGATAGACAACCACCTCGACCGCCAGGATCACCACGATGATGGTGGCGATGAGCTTGATCGAGAGGCCGGAGAACCGGCGGGGCTTAAGACTGCGTTCGGCTGTCATTGCAAACCATTATAGGCAAGGACGGATGAGCTGTAACCCCCAGCGGGGGCAGCTCAACCCAGCAGTTTGCGCAGGGCCTGGCTGCGTTTTTGCCAGGCGCCGGGCTGGCGCGCGGCGAGGAATGCCTCGCCCAATTGGGAAAGAATGGCGGCAAAGCTTGGATGAGGCAGGACCAGATCGGCCAGGCCTTGGGCGGGCATGGCCCGGTCCATCGCCAAAGCCAGCATGGCAATCGCTTCGCCGGCGCCGGGGCCGATAATGGAGGCACCCAGAATCTGCCCCTTGCCGCCGGCAATAAGCTTGGCGGCGCCATGCGTCTGGCCCAGGGCACGGGCCATGTCGTTTTCGGCAAAGCTGGCGCGCAGCACCAGCGTCCCGGCCGGCAGGGGGCGCTCGCCCTCAACCAGGCCGATGGTGGCCAGACCCGGCTCGGTCTGTAGCAGGAGGGGGATAAGGGCAGGATCGGGACGGGAGGACCCATTGCCGAACAGGCGGTCGACAATGGCGGCACCATAGCGGGCCGAGGCATGGGACTGGCCCTGCCCGGCGGCGCCACCCACCGCATGGATGCGGCTGTTGCTGGTCCGGCCATCGGTATTGAGCTGGAGAAAGCCGGGCCTCGCCTTGTCGAAACGAACCTTGGCGCGGTCGAGCACCAGCCCATCGAAATCGGGTATCCGACCCATGGAAATCAGAAGATGGGAGGCATCCAGGCTATGATCGCTGCCATCGGCATGGGTGAGATCGACGCCGGTGCCCTGACGGCGCGGTACGATGCGGGTGACACTGGCGCCCTCGGCGATCTCAAGGCCTTCCTGGGTCAATTGACGCAGCAGGATAGCGACCTGTTCGCGGTCGAAGCCGGGCAGGATGTCGCCTTGCGGCACGAGGGTCACGGCCGCCCCCAGCCGACGATGGGCCTGGGCCAGTTCGATGGCTGATGCGTCGGAGCCGATCACCACCAGGTGGGTGAGCTTGCGGGAGTTGGCGGCAATGGTGTCAGGCGTGAAATAGGTGGCTTCATCGAGTCCGGGAATGGTGGGGATGACGGGCCGGGCGCCGGTGGCCAGAATGATATGGCCGGCGCGAATGGTGGTTTCGCCAAGTTTGAATGTCTGGCGGCCGGTGAATATGGGCTGGCCGGCGCGGCAATCGATGCCCAGGGCGGTGAGCCGGCTGGCGGCATCGCGCGGCGCCGTGCTGGCGGCAAGGGCTCTGGCACGCTCGCCAATGGCCTTGAAGCTGGGCTTGGGTTCGGCCGGGGCGAGGCCAAAGGGCCGTGCATCATGCATAAGCTGGGCGCGGGAAGCGCTGGTGGCGAAAGCCGTGGCGACCAGCCTACCCTGGGCGGGGTCGCCGGGTTCTTCGGCGCCGCGATCAACCAGCATGACATTGGCGCCCAGGCGCCGGGCGCGCAGCGCCAGGCCGATGCCAAGCGCGCCCGCACCGATGATGCAGAGGTCAGGATTTTGGAGGTCTGCCATGGACTGCCGGGCAAAAGAATTTTGTTGCAGACTTATGCGGCGATCCGGCGGCGAAGACAACCGGGCAACAGGAGCCAAGAAAGCGCTGGGAGTATCACCCCCGACGCTTACTTGGCGCGTTGACTTGAGGCGTGCTTTTCCATATAGACCCCACCAACCCGCACCGTGGGCGCCTGGGCGCTCGAACGCGTGTCTTAGATATTCTTGCGAAAGCAACGACCAATAAGAGGAACCGTGCCCCGCGCGGTCTGATGTTATGAAGCGTACATACCAGCCTTCCAAGCTCGTGCGTGCCCGCCGTCACGGTTTCCGTGCCCGCATGGCTACCAAGGACGGCCGCATCATTCTGAACCGCCGCCGCAACGCCGGCCGCAAGAAGCTTTCGGCCTAAGGCGCTCTGGCCGGATGACGGCCATGGAGCAGCCGACAGGCGCCTTGCGCCGGCTGACCAAGCGAAGCCAGTTTCAACGGGCCGCCCGGGGCAATCGCGCCGGGCGTTCTGCGTTTGGGCTGCAGGTTGCCGAGACCGGCGCGCCCGAGGCGGGTGTCGGGTTCACCGTCACCAAGAAGACGGGCAATTCTCCCCAGCGAAATCGCATAAAACGACGTCTTCGCGCGGCTGTGACAGCATGCGCGCGTGACTTTGTGCCCGGCCACGACTATGTGCTGCTCGGACGGCGCGAAGCGCTGAGCGAACCCTTTGCCAAGCTGGTTGCCGATCTGGGTACATTGATCGTGCGTGTGCACGAACCCAGATCGAGCGAACAGCGCCATTCTCCCGGCCGCGGCGGCCCACGGAAACCGAGACAATGACTGACAATCGCAACATTATCCTAGCCATCGTGCTCAGCATGGTCGTGCTGTTCGGCTGGCAATTCTTCGTTGCCGGCCCGCAGATGGAACGGGCCCAGCAGCAGGCCCAGATCGCCGCCGAACAGCAGGCCGCCGCCGATGCCGCATTGGCGACGCCCGCGACACCAGCAACGCCGGGAGCAGCAGCCGCCACCCCGGCCGCCACGGGCACACAGACCTTTGCTTCGCGCGAAGAGGCCGTGGCCGCCAGCCAGCGCGTTGCCATCAGCACGGAAGACCTCGAGGGCTCGATCAACCTCACCGGCGCGCGCATCGACGATCTGCGCCTCAAGCAATATCGCGAGACGGTCGATCCGCAATCGCCGATCATCACGCTGCTGACGCCGTCGGGCGTGCCCAATGCCTATTTTGCCGAAGAGGGCTGGGTGCCGGTGGCCGGCACCAATATTGCCGTGCCGACCGCGCAGACCGTCTGGACGGTTGATGGCGACAATAGCACGCTGACGGCGACAACCCCGGTGACGCTCTCCTGGGACAATGGCGCGGGCCTCATCTTCCGCCGCACCATTTCGATCGACGAGCATTATCTGTTCACGGTCAGCCAGACCATCGAGAACCAGACCCAAGGCGATGTCGCACTTTACCCCTATGCCCGCGTCATCCGCCACAACACGCCCCATGTGCAGAATTTCTTCATCCAGCATGAAGGCCCGCATGGCGTGCTGGGTTCGAACAATCTCATCTCCAAGAAATATTCGGACCTGCAGAACGACCGCCAGCTGACCTTCGAAAACACCGCCGGCTGGCTGGGCTTTTCGGACAAATACTGGGCCACGGCCGTCATGCCGCCGGCCGGCACGGCGCTCAATGCCCGGTTCAACTGGTCCAATGCCGCAGGCTATGACGACTACCAGACCAGCTATGTGGAAACCGCACCCGTCGTGATCGCGGCCGGTGCTACCGCCACGCGTGAGAGCTATCTGTTCGCCGGTGCCAAGGAAGAGGCGGTTATCAGCGCCTACCAGAACCAGTATGGTTTCGACCGTATCGACCTGCTGATCGACTGGGGCTGGCTGGGCTTCATCACCAAGCCGATGTACTATCTGCTGACCTTCCTCTACGGCATTCTGGGCAATTTTGGCCTCGCCGTGCTGGCGGTGACCGTCATCGTCAAGGCCATTTTCTTCCCGTTGGCTAACCGGTCTTACGCCTCGATGGCCGCGATGCGCCGCGTGCAGCCGGAGATGAAGTCGATCCAAGAGCGGCTCAAGGACGATCGTGCCGCCCAGCAGCAGGCGATGATGGAGCTTTACCGCAAGGAAAAGATCAATCCGCTTTCCGGCTGCTGGCCGATCCTGATCCAGATCCCGGTGTTCTTCGCGCTTTATACCGTGATCTTCATCAGCCTCGACATGCGCCATGCGCCGTTCTTCGGCTGGATTCAGGATCTGGCGGCGCCCGATCCGACCAATATCTTCACCCTGTTCGGCCTGATCCCGTGGACGCCGACAGCCCTGCCCATCATCGGCAGCTTCCTGCATCTGGGCATCTGGCCCGTCATCATGGGCATTACCATGTGGGTGCAGATGAAGCTCAATCCGCCGCCGCCCGATCCGACCCAGGCGATGATCTTCAACTGGATGCCGGTGATCTTCACCTTCATGCTGGGCACGTTCCCGGCGGGTCTCGTCATCTACTGGGCCTGGAACAATACCCTGTCGGTCACCCAGCAGTGGTTCATCATGAAGCGCCATGGCGCCGAAGTGAACCTGTTCGGCAACATCATCGACAGCTTCAAGCGCAAGCCCAAGGCGGCCGAGACGACCAAGTCCTGATCGTCAGCAGCACTAAACCATGCTACTGCCCGCCGGAAGCCTTCCGGCGGGCAGTGTTTTTGAGTGAGACCGAAATGAGCGAAATCGACTATTCGCCCGATATGATCGAACGCGGACGGCTGATGTTTGCGCGGCCCTTCCTGTTCACCAAGGGCTGCGTGCGCATTGCCGACCTGCCGCCGATGGACCGGGTCGAAATCGCCTTTGCCGGGCGCTCCAATGTGGGCAAGTCGAGCCTGATCAATGCGCTGTGCGGCACATCGAGCCTGGCGCGCACCTCCAATACGCCCGGACGCACGCAGGAGCTCAATATCTTCGAGAGCCAGAGCGAGAACCTGCGCATCGTTGACATGCCCGGCTATGGCTATGCCAAGGCGCCCGAGGACAAGGTGCGGGCCTGGACCAAGCTGATCCACCAATATTTGACCGGCCGGGCGACGCTGCGCCGGGTCTATGTGCTGGTCGATGGCCGCCATGGCCCCAAGGACAATGACCTGACTGTCATGAACGAGCTGGATGGCGCTGCAGTCAGCTATCAGGTGGTGCTGACCAAGGCCGATAAGCCCCTCAAGGCGGAGCTGGAAAAGGTCATCGCCGCCACCAAGGCGGCCATCGCCAAGCGCCCGGCGGCCCATCCCCATGTCATCCTGACCTCGAGCGTCAAGGGCGAGGGCCTGCGGGAGCTACGGACCGAGATTGCGATGTTGCTGGGGAGCTGAGAGGCAGCGGAGGCCCTTGGCAACACGCTGCCAAAAACTCGATTTCACCCTCCCCTTGATGGGGAGGGAAGGGAGGGGTGATGGAAGCCCCGATGAATTGGTAAGACTTACCGCCCCACAAAAAATTGCCCGATATAACCGGCGACGTCCCGGCTGTCAGAGGGGGTCGCGACCGAGGCTACGGCCTTGTCCACCACGGCATCGGGAGCCTTGCCGCGGCGCAGTTCGGCCAGGGCGATGGTGTAATCATCCAGGAATTCGGGATGGGGCTGGAAGCTCAGCGCCGCGCCATTGCGATAGGCGAGGCCTGCATTGGGTGTGAAATCGGACGCCAGGATCACCTCGGCCTCCTTGGGCGGGGTGATGACCTGATCCTGGTGCGAGCAGGCCACCGACAAGGCCGTGGGGGCCGCGCGCATGAAGCCGGGCCGGCCGGTCACGCCATAGGTATGCCGGCCAAGGCCCCAGCCCTTTTCGGATTTCCTGACATCCCCGCCCAGCGCATCGGCCATGATCTGGTGGCCGAAACAGACGCCGAGCATGGGGGTGCGGGCGGCATAGGCGCGGCGGATGAAATCGCGCAGCGGATCGAGCCAGGCAAAGTCGTCATAGACCCCGGCCGCCGAACCGGTAATGACAATGCCTTCCACCTGCCCCAGCTCGGGGAATGGCGCGCCATCGGACACCACCACCACCTCGTTGGTGAACCCCTGCCCGGTGCCATCGAACATGCGCTCGAACATTTTGGCATAGGGTCCGAACTGGCCACGCAGCGGCGCAGGCACGTCGCCGGTCTGGAGGATGGTGAGCTTCATGGGATTTTTCTAGCCGGAGAGGTTTGCACCCGCATAGCGGAAAATGGCGCGGGATCGCAACAGCGTTCGGCGCAACCCAGCCGCCCGCGCGGAGCTTCAATCTATCTCCGGACAAAGGTCCGCGCTTCGGCGGTTGGATGCCGAAGCAGGGTCACGCCGCCTTGGGCTCAAATTTCAACGCCACGCCATTGATGCAATAGCGCAGGCCCGTTGGCGCGGGACCGTCGTCGAAGACATGGCCCTGGTGACCGCCGCAATTGGTGCAGAACACCGCGGTGCGGCTCATGCCGAAGCTGTTGTCGGTGACCGAACCGATGGCGCCGGTGATGAAGGTATAAAAGCTGGGCCAGCCGGTGCCGCTGTCGAATTTGGTTTCCGAGGCGAAAAGGGCCTGATCGCACCCGGCGCAGGCGAAGGTTCCGGCGCGGTGCTCGTCATTGAGGGGGGAGGTAAAGGGGCGCTCGGTCCCTTCGTGGCGCAGCACATCATAGGCTTCGGGCGAGAGCCTGGCCTTCCATTCCTCATCGCTGAGCTTGAAGGGGAAATCGGCTTCGGCGGCCACGGAGGTTTCCATGGGGCGGAACAGCGCGATGGCGGAGAGAGCGGCAATTGCGCCGCCGCCGAGCAAGAGATTGCGACGATCGACAGCCATGTTTCTGATCCCTGATTGGGCGTCCCGCGCCTGTTCAGCGCGGGACTGGTGACGGCCATTGTAGAGCCTGGGAGGGGTCAATGACACGTCAAGGTTTGGTGAAAGCTGCGCGAGCCGCAGCTTTCTAAAACGCCATTCGTCCTGGCGTCCGCCAAGGTTACATCTTGGGTGTCAGCACCTTGTCGATGACGTGGATGACGCCATTGGACTGGATGACATCGGCAATGGTGACATTGGCGACAGTGCCGTTTTCATCGGTGACGGTGACCTTGCCATCCTTGGCTTCCAGCGTCAGCTTGCAGCCGCCAACGGTATCAACGACATGCTTGCCGCCATCGGCCTCCACCATCGAGACGATGTCGGTGGAGAGAGCCTTGGCCGGGATCACGTGACAGGTCAGCACCTTGGTCAGCATGTCCTTGTTTTCGGGCTTGAGCAGATTTTCCACAGTGCCGGCGGGCAAGGCTTCGAAGGCCTCGTTGGTGGGCGCGAGCACGGTGAAGGGGCCGGGGCCCGACAGGGTTTCGACCAGGCCCGCGGCCTGGACAGCGGCGACCAGGGTGGTGTGATCGGCCGAGTTCACGGCATTTTCGACAATGTTCTTGTCGGCAAACATGGCGGCGCCGCCAACCATGGGATTGTCCTGGGCAAAGGCGGCAGAGCCGGCAAGAGCACCTGTGGACAGCATGGCGGCAAGCGAAAGAGCGCGCAGAGTGAGTTTCATTTGGGCTTGGTCCTTCCTTGTTTTTCGTTCCCTTGGTCGGCTGGGACAGGAGGAAGTACGGAGCTCAGGGAAAATAAGTTTCAGCGCAGGACGACCAGGGGACCGGCAGCCTAGATCTGCTGCACGGCACCCTTGGCGACGATGGGCCCTGTGGGGGCGCCGCTGGGCGAGCCGCCCTTGGGTTCGAGCGTGATGGCCAACACCGAACCTTCGCCCCAGCCGGCCAGAAGCTCGGGCGAAATGGCGACGGTGCTGCGTTGATTGGCGGGGATCACGCCCATCGAGACCGGGTTATTGCCGCCCTGGATGGCCCAGAGCTCGAAATCCTTGTCGGGCGCCGCATCGCCCGAAAGCGCGGTGAGGCGTACCTGGCCGGTGCCGTCATAGAGCGCGACGAATTTGACATTGCTGCCATCCTCTTCGAGCGCAGCCACCAATTGGGTGGTGAGGCTGGCAACGTCCGGACGGGGCTGGAAGAGGTTGAAGCCAATGGCGGCCACCGCGATTGCCAAGGCGCCGGCGGCAATGGTCCGCCAGACCAGAAGGCTTTCCCACCAGCCGGTTTTGGCCGGGGTGCCGGCATCGCCAAAGGCCCGGGCCTCGATTCCAGCCCAGAGCCGGTCGGGCACGGGGGTTTCGGCATAGCCCTCATTGAGGGCAGCGAAGCGGGAGATCCAGAAATCGCGCTCTTGCTGGAGCCCGGTGTCGTTCTCGATCAAGCGCTGCACGCGGTCATGCTCGGCGGGCGGGAGCAGGCCGAGCACGTATTCGGCGACCAGCGCATTGCGCTTGCTATCGCCGCCATCCATGTCATCGCTCGTGCTCATGCCGTCAGACACTCTCTCAACTTCAAAAGGCTCCGGCGGAGCCAGGTTCGCATCGTATTGAGCGGCACGCCGTGGCGCTGGGCCAGCTCATCATAACTATAACCATCGAGATAGGCGCCGCGCACCGCCTCGGCCCGGCCGGGCTCCAGCGTTTCAAGGCACTGCTCGATCCGCCCGCGCTCTTCGCCATCGGCGGTTGCCCGCTCAGGCGAAGGGCCGGCATCGGGAATGTCCAGCGCCACATCGATATCGGCGGCCAGCGGACGGCGGGCACGGAGAATATCCAGCGCATGATTGCGCGCCACGGCCACGAGCCAACTGATCGGGCTCGTCTGGCCGGCGACATAGCGGTCGGCACGCTGCCAGATTTTGACATAGACTTCCTGAAGGGCTTCCTCCGCTTCTGCGCGGTCTTTCAAAATACGCAGCGTGACGCCGAAGAGTTTCGCGCTGGTGCGGTCATAGAGCGCGCGAAAGGCCGCACGGTCACGCAGGGCGCAACGCGCAATCAGGTCGGCGACCTCCTGGCTGGGGGCCTGCATGGCCATCGATTACCGCCTCCTCCGCCCTGCCCGCACCATCTTGGCGCAGTTGACAGGTGCAGCCTCTGCACAACGCATCAAATTGAAAAATGGATCAATGCCTCTTTGCGGCCACAAGCGTCTTTTCCTTTGCATCGGCATGTTCTAGACCCGTCGACGTCTATCTTATGCCGCCTTGAGAGGGGATTGGGTCCACCCATGACACAGGATACGCCTTCCACCGACCGGTTCTCCCACGATGCTGGCATTCTGGCCCAGGCACTGCCCTATATGCAGCGCTATGAGGGCAAGACGGTCGTGGTGAAATATGGCGGCCACGCCATGGGCGATGCGCAGCTTGGCCAGGCCTTTGCGCGCGATATCGCGCTGCTCAAGCAGTCCAAGGTCAATCCCATCGTCGTGCATGGCGGAGGGCCGCAGATTGCCTCCATGCTGAAAAACCTCGGCATCGAATCCAAGTTCGAGGGCGGGTTGCGCGTCACCGATGCGCGCACGATGGAAATCGTCGAAATGGTGCTGGCCGGCTCGATCAACAAGGAAATCGTGGCGCTGATCAACGCCGAAGGGGAATGGGCCATCGGCCTTTGCGGCAAGGACGGCAATATGGTCTTTGCCAAAAAGGCCGAAAAGAAGATCAAGGACCCCGGCTCCAATATCGAGCGGGTGCTGGATCTGGGCTTTGTGGGCGAGCCGGTCGAGGTCGACCGGACGCTGCTGGACCTGCTGGCGCGCTCGGAAATGATCCCGGTTATTGCCCCGGTGGCGCCAGGCCGCGACGGCAATACCTATAATATCAATGCCGATACCTTTGCCGGTGCCATTGCCGGCTCGCTCGGCGCCAAGCGCCTCTTGTTCCTGACCGACGTGCCCGGCGTGCTCGACAAGGATGGCAAGCTCATTCCCGAACTGTCGGTGCGCGAAGCCAAGGAATTGATTGCCGATGGCACGATTTCGGGCGGCATGATCCCCAAGGTGGAAACGTGCCTCGAAGCGCTCGACAATGGCGTGGAGGGCGTCGTGATCCTCAATGGCAAGATGCCGCATGTGGTGCTGGTGGAGCTGTTCACCGAGTTCGGTGCCGGTACGCTGATCGTACGCTAGAGGGCCACGCCCGGCCGGAATGAAAAGGCCGCCCAGTGGGCGGCCTTTGCTTTTATGCCTCGATGGGCACGTGCCGGGCAGGAGCGCCCTGTCCCTGGCCGCCGCCCTTCTTGAAGAAGGGCACCAGCAAGAGGACCAGCAGGAAGCTCGCCACCTGGTACCAGAGGGCAAAGCTGGCGGCATCGGCGAAGACCGCATGCTGGGCGTTGCCGGCGGCAAAACCGGCGGCGAGCGAACCGAAGAACATTTCACCCACCAGCGCCACGCCCAGGGCGCCACCCACCTGCTGGAAGGCCTGCAAAGCCCCCGAACCGGCCCCGGCATCGCGATGGGGCACATTGGCCAGCACGAGCTGGAAGAGCGAGGAAAAGCCCAGCCCAAGGCCGATGCCGGCAATGAGCAGGGGGGGCAGGAAGGTCCAGTGATCGATGGTGTCGCCGGCGGCGGCGATGATGAAGTGCAGGGCCCCGATGCCCCCGGCAAGGAAGGCTCCGGCTGCCGCCAGACGCCCCCGCAGATAATGCGAGCCGAAGCGGCCGGCGATCAGCGAGGCGATCAAGACGCCAATCGAGAAGGGCGTATTGGTGAGGCCCGATTCGAGTGGGGTAAAGCCGAAGCCCGATTGCAGCAGGATCGAAATCACCATGAACATGCCCGGAATACCCGAGGAGAAGACGGTGATGACAAAGGCGCCGAACATGAAATCGCGATTGGCGATGAGGTCGAAATTGAGCAATTGCGGCAGGCCGGCCCTGGAGCGGGCGCGCTGCCAGAAGACGAAGGCCACGAGCAGGACGAGGCCGGCGGCGATCATGGCAAAGGCCCAGAGCGGCCAGCCATAGGCGCGACCCTCGATAATGGGGAACACCACCGCGACCATGCCGAGGCCGAAGAGCAGGATACCCACATAATCGTTCTTGAGCGCGGCATGGCCGGGCAGGCGCGGGATGAGGAAATAGCCGGCAATGACGGCGGCAATGCCGACCGGGATATTGACCAGGAAGATCGGCTGCCAATCCATGCCGAACAGTTGGGCCGAGATCAGCACGCCGCCCAGAATGGGGCCGCAGACCGAGGCAAGGCCGGCCGAAAGACCGAACAGGGAAAAGGCCTGGCCGCGCTCATGGGACGGGAAGGTGACGGTGGCAATGGCCAGCACCTGGGGCGTCATCATAGCGCCGGCCAGCCCCTGGATCACCCGTGCGACGATGAGGAATTCGATATTGGGCGACAGGCCGCAAAGCGCGGAGGCCGCGGTGAAGCCGGTGACGCCCCAGAGGAACATGCGGGTGCGGCCGACAATATCGCCGAGCCGGCCGAAGGGCAGCAGGCCCAGGGCAAAGGCCAGCACATAGGCGGCGATGACCCATTCGATCTGGCTATCGGTGGCGCCCAGCCCTTCACGCATGGAAGGCAGGGCGACATTGACGATGGTCACATCGATCAGGTTCATGAAATTGGCGATGAGCAGGATGAACAGGGCAAGCCAGCGGCGCGGATCTGGTGCGGCGTGAGCGGGATGTTCGGCGGGCGTAGACATGATTAGCGTCCTTGGGAGGAAACGGGATTGAGCAGAAAGGCACGCTCCAGTTCGGCAATGACCTGTTGCAAGGGAACAGGTGAATCCGCCTGACTGCGCCAGGAATCGGCAAAGGTGCCGGTGACGATAGCGGCGGCTGCGACCGGATCGAGATCGGGCCGGAAGGCGCCTTCGGCGAGGCCGGTGGTGAAGATTTCAACGAACTGGTCGCGCCAGAAGATATAGAGCGGCTTGACGATCGCGCCGATGACGGGATCGCGCCGGGTACGGTCGGACAGCTCGGTCATGAGATAGACCAGCTCGGGCATGTCTTCGACGAGCTCGATGGCATCCCCGAATTCGAGCCGCAACCGTTCAAGCGCCGATTTTCCGGCGCGGGGCCGGCGGGCGGATTGCGCCTTGAAGTCGTCGCGCATGGTCTCGGCGACGAGGGCAATCAGCGCTTCCTTGGACGGCACGTGATAGTGCAGCGTGGCGACATTGATACCGACACGGGCCGCAATATCGCGGGTGCGCAGGCCCTCGAGCCCCTTTTCGACAATGATGGCCCGGGCTGCCTGCGCAATGGCGAGCCGGCGATCCTCGCCGCTTTCGCGTCTGTTGATCTGTTCGAAGGTCATGCGTGTTCCAATTCTGGCGCAGGTCCTATAGACCCGTTTTTCGTATCAATCAATCAATTGATTGAGAATCGCCGAAATTGTCTGGGCGAAGCCGTAGCGCGCCATTTCGGGTGGCTCGAAAACGACACTTCGGACGTAGGGGCGCGCGTGCTGCAGAGCGGAGGCGCCGTGAATGCACTTGTCGTTAAGTGCAGCTCGGTGCCGTCATTGCCCGCCGGGAACCATTGGCATAGCGTTCCGGCGGCGAGTGCAAACCACTCGCTGCCGCACCGACGTGGCATAACCAAAGGATGATCCTGAAATGAAAATGAAGAGCGTCCGAAACTTACTTCTGGCATTGGCACTCGTCCTCATAGGAGGGGCGCCGATCGCAGCCGATGATGCCGTCGTCAACCAGACGATGGATCAAATGTTTGGCGACCACACGAAATACCAGGCCGCTATCGAGGCCCTCCAAACAGCTGTCGCGGCTCAAGATGCCAAGGGCGTAGCCGAGCTGGTGGACTATCCTATTGGCGTGGAGGTCAATGGCAAGGAAACCAACATCCGAAGCGCAAAGACGTTCGAAGAGAATTACGCAGGGATCATCACGCCGGCCATCGCCAAGGTGATCACGGAGCAAAAATACGCCGACCTGTTCGTGAATTACAAAGGCGTCATGTTCGGCGACGGGCAGGTTTGGCTTTCCGGCATCTGCAAAGATAACGAGTGCAAGGATTTTGACGTGAAGATCGAAACCATCCAGAACGTGCCTTAGCCACTTTCGGTCCCTGCGCGGCAATATGGCCGCGCGGGCCTTCCATTGAACAATCCTGCGTGCCCGGCGTTATGGGAAGCAGGGAGGTAAAGATGGTCACCAGAAAGCCAATCAAGCCGGATGCGCCCATGACCGTGCGGGGCCCCGATGGCAAGCCGCACAAGACCGATACGATGGAGCGTAATGAAGCGGAAGCCGAACGCCAGCCCGAGCCCGATCGCAAGGGCCTGCTGTCGTCCCTGTTTCCGCCGCCCGACTAGGCGCGGGCAGCAATCATAGCCGTGCCGGGGAGCGGCCGGCCCAATCAGGTTGAAGATCGCGCGCCGGATATGTGCTAGGCCGAGGGCCTGGCATGTCTAACGGTGAATGAAATTCTGCGTCCCTTCTTTTTTCTCCTTGGCGCCCTGATGCTGGCGCTTGGCATTATCGGCATTTTCGTGCCGCTCATGCCGACCACCATTTTCCTCATCCTGGCGGCCTGGTGCTTTGCGCGATCTTCGAAACGGGCCGAGGACTGGCTGCTGAACCATAATAGGCTCGGGCCAGCCGTGCGAGACTGGCGGGCAAACGGCGCGATTTCCCGAAAGAACAAGGGCCTGGCCGTGGCGGGGATAAGTGTGGGCTTCCTGCTGTTCTGGATCGCGGCGAGACCCGGCATCTGGGTCTGGCTTTTTGTAGCGGTCGTAATGCTCTGCTGCGCCCTCTTTGTCCTCAGCCGGCCGGAGCCTAGAGCCGCCATCCCCGCCCTGGAGGGAGAGGGCTGAGACATCCAGCTTGGCTAGGCCCCTCACCCGGCCTTATCGGGCCCCGCGCATTGCCTATTGTTCGTAATAGGGCGAGCCACCGCCCAGGCTGCCATTGGTGTGCTCGATCAGCAGATCGCAGAGGCAGGCTTCGTCGGTGCAGGCATCGCGGGCAGCGATGAAGCTTTCGTCGCGCGGCGGATTGGTGTGGTCGGTCTCGGTCCCGGTGGCATTCTCGACCGCATAGACCCAGGCAATGTCGTCGAGCCGCCCCATGCGCCAGAGTTCGGGAGCAGGACCGAATTCGGCCTCGCACATCAGGACATGGGCGGGAATGGTGGGAGCATCGCACGAGATATCGGACAGGATATCGTCATAGGATAACTCCAACTCGCCGATGCGCTTTTCAACCGCCGGCACATCCACGCCGCAGGATTGCGCGAAAGCCATCTGGGGAAGGGCAAGAAGCAGAAGCGTGAGCGGCAGGCGCATCGGAATGTCCTTGTTGGCAGATAGCCGTTGATATCAGCACCGAGAGTAGTGGCACATTGTGGCGCTTTCTTCAGCCCGCTCGCCAATATTTCGACGGCAGGACGGCACCGGCTGACGCTTCCACGCGCCTCGGCCTTGACAAGCGCATGATCTGGGAGCCCCTCTCGCTGCCGCCAGACCATCGGAGTGCCGCACATGCAGGACTATGTCCGCCGTATCCTCACCTCGTCCGTTTATGAGGTTGCCGAGGAAACGCCGCTTGAGAAAATGCAGCTTTTGTCGGCGCGCCTCGGCGCCGAAGTGCTGCTCAAGCGCGAGGACATGCAGCCGGTTTTTTCCTTCAAGATTCGCGGTGCGCATAATCGCATCGCGCAATTGACCGCCAGCGAGCGGGCGCGTGGTGTGATCTGCGCTTCGGCGGGCAATCATGCCCAGGGCGTTGCCCTTTCGGCGACACGGCTGGGCATCCGCTCGATCGTGGTCATGCCGACGACAACCCCGGTGATCAAGATCGGGGCGGTGCGCCGGCTGGGCGGGGAAGTGGTGCTGTTCGGCGATGGGTTCGACGCGGCCCGGGCTCATGCGGCCGAACTGGCCGAGCAGCATGGCTATGTGGTGGTGCACCCGTTCGACGACCCCGATGTGATTGCCGGCCAGGGCACGATCGGCATGGAATTGCTGCGCCAGCATCCGGGCGAACTGGGCGCCATCTATGTGCCAGTGGGCGGAGGGGGATTGGCCGGGGGCATCGCCGCCTTCGTCAAATTCCTGCGCCCCGAGGTCAAGGTGATCGGCGTCGAGCCGGAAGAAGCGGCCAGCATGAAGGCCGCCATAGAAGCGGGCCATCCGGTGGCGCTCGACCAGGTCGGACTCTTTGCCGATGGCGTTGCCGTGCGCCAGGTGGGCACGGAGACCTTCCGGCTGTGCCGGGAACTGCTGGATGATATCGTCACCGTCACGGCCGACGAAATCTGCGCCGCCATCAAGGATATTTTCGACGATATGCGGGCCATTGCCGAGCCGGCGGGCGCTTTGGCGCTGGCCGGGCTGCGCCGGCAGGTGGAGCGGGGCGAAGCGCCGCGCGGGGCGCTGATCGCCATCAATTCGGGCGCCAATGTCAATTTCGACCGGCTGCGCTATGTGGCCGAACGCGCCGAGATCGGCGAGCGGGCCGAGGCGCTGCTGTCGGTGGAAATTCCCGAGCAGCGCGGCAGCTATCGCGCCTTCATGCGCCTATTGGGCCAGCGCTCGATCACCGAATTCAACTATCGCTTCGCCCATGGCAGCACGGCCAAGATTTTCGTCGGCATCAAGCTCGGCCGGGGCGACACGGAAAAGCGCGAAATCATCACCTTGCTGGAAAATCACGGGCTCAAGGTGATCGACCTCACCGACAATGAGGTGGCAAAGCTGCATGTCCGCTACATGGTGGGCGGACGGGTCAACGACCTTGAGGACGAGACAGTCTTTCGTTTCCAGTTTCCCGAGCGGCCCGGCGCCTTGCTCAAATTCCTCGAAGGGCTGCACGACGCCTGGAATATCTCGCTCTTCCACTATCGCAATCACGGCGCCGATTATGGCCGGGTGCTGGTGGGCGTGCAGGTTCCTGCCGAGACGCGCACCGATTTCATCGCCCATATCGATGCCATCGGCTTTCCCTATTGGGATGAAACGGACAACCCGGCCTATCGGCAGTTTCTCGATCACGAACGGGCATAATCGGCCAATTCGTCACGAAAGCGTCGCTGCAATTATGCCCGGATAAACCAGCAGCGGCATTTACGGGCGCATTTCCGCCCATAATCGATTGCAATGGAAGCACTTAGAACCCATGTGCAACCCAGGGGCCGCCGTTCCATTGTGGAACCATACAACAATATCGACAAACAAGCCGGAGACAATGATGAGGATAACCAAGACAGTAAGCCTGATGCTGCTGGCGAGCGTCGCCACGATCGGGGTCGTACAGCCCTCCATGGCACTGGAAGCCCAGGCTTTCCTGGACCGGGTGGCCACGGTCTACAAGACCATGGGCTATGAATTCGCCTTTGGCGAAGGCCGGGTCGAGGGCGATACCGTCATTGTCGATGGGGTCAAGGTTGGCCTTGCCGGCATCGATACGTTCGATTTCCCGACCGAGATTACCTTTTCGGGCGTCACCGAGCGCTCCGATGGCGGCTATATGGTGCGCGAAGTGAGCATTCCCGACATCGATACCGAATTCGCCAAGAAGCCGAGCGGCCATGTCACGCTTGCCGACGTCAAGATGGAAGGCCTCTACCTGCCCGGCGGCGAGACCGTTCCGGCCGGCGCTTTGCTGCAATTGGTGCAGTCGATCAGCACGGGTCCGCTCTCGCTGACGCGCGACGGCAAGGAAGTTCTCTCCTACGATTCGGTGGTTGCCGGCTCGACCTTTACCCCGGCCCAGGGCGAGGCCATTACCGACCTCACCTCCAAGCTGACGGTCAGCGGCATCACGATCGATCTCACCAGCGTCAAGGACGAAGATCCCGCCGCCGGTGCGATCATCGATGAGCTGGGCCTTGATACGGTCTCGGGCGATATCACGCAGAACCTCACCTGGTCGATGGCCGACGGGCATATGGTGATGGACCAGTTCCTGTTCGATTTCGCCGATGTCGGCGCGCTCGATATCAATCTGGATGTCACCGGCGTTACCCCGGAAATGCTCGACAAGATCTATGCGATGCAGGCTTCCATGGCCTCGGGCGACGCCGCCAGCGAAGAGGCCCAATCGGCCCAGATGATGACCGGCATGCAGCTGATGCAGGCGGTTTCCATCGTTTCGGCCAAGGTGCGCTATGACGATGCGTCGCTGGCCGGCAAGCTGCTCGATTTCTTCGCCGGCCAGTCCGGCGCCGATCGCGCGACCTTTGCGGCAGGTCTCAAGTCCATGCTGCCCGCCCTGCTCGACCAGAGCGGCATTCCCACGCTCAAGGATGTCGTGGTGCCGCCGGTTTCGGCCTTCCTTGATGATCCGCAGAGCCTGGAAGTCACCGTCAAGCCGGAAAACCCGACCACCCTGCTGGTGCTGACGGCCGCCGCCGCCAATCCCGCCGGGCTGATCTCGGCGCTGGGCCTGGCCGTTACGGCCAACCAGTAAGACCAAACGGGCGGTCCGCCGAGCGGGCCGCCCACCGAAGTGTTAGGTGAAACCGTCACGGTTTTGCACTATATTGGGGCGATGAACGATCTCACGCCTCCCCTGCACAGCCTCTCTCACATTACCGATTGGGTGTTCGACCTCGACAACACCCTTTATCCGCGGGAGTGCAATCTCTTCGCGCAGATCGATGTGCGCATCACCCATTATGTAATGGACCTGACCAAGCTCGATTTCGAGGCGGCACGGGCGCTGCAGAAGACCTATTACCGGGATTTCGGCACCACGCTCAACGGGCTCATGCAGCGGCATGAGGTCGATCCCGACCATTTCCTCTCCAGTGTCCATGCCATCGACTATTCGCCGGTTGAGGCGCATCCGGACCTGGTGGCGGCAATCGGTGCATTGCCCGGGCGCAAATTCATCCTCACCAATGGCGATGTGGGCCATGCCCGTTCGGTGCTGGCCCGGCTGGGTGGCGATGATTTGTTCGAGCATGTCTATGACATCCGCGCCATGACCTATGTGCCCAAGCCGCATCGCGAGGCCTATGCCGGGTTCTTCGCCACCCATGGCGTCGATCCGACCCGGGCGGTGATGTTCGACGATCTCGAAAAGAACCTGGTCGTGCCGCACGAAATGGGCATGGCCACGGTGCAGGTGGTGGCCGGCCCCGATTTCGCCCATGAGCAGGTGGACGAATGGGAACTGGGCCGCGGCAGCAGCGCCCATGTCCACCACATCACCGATGATCTGGCCCGGTTCCTGCGCGAGCGGCCTTAGAAGGACGACCCGTCCTACATGCTGTTCAAATGCAGAATATTGCCGTCGGGGTCCTTGAACCAGACCATCTTGAAATCACCGGCAACGTGGATATCGCCGCGCAGGTCCATGCCTTCATAATGCTCGAAGGTGACGCCGCGGCTTCTGAGATATTCGACGATGGAGTCGATTTCCCCGCCCACGCCCCAGACCACGGCATTGGCTTTATTGGTGCCGGCAAAGTCGGATTTGTAGACGACCAACCCGGTGCGGCCGGTCTTGAATTCCATGACCATGTCGTCGGACTGGATCAGGGTCAGTCCCAGCACATGCTCGTAGAAGTGCCGGGCCCGGGCCATATCGGTCACCGCAACGATCGCGGCAGAGTCGAAATCCTTGAGCATGACGAACTCTCCTTGATTGGCTATGCTCACCCAACGCGCCGCCCGGTCTTGGGTTCAATCCCGGCGCATCAGCCAGTGATACATTCGGAGAAGGGCGCGGCCGCGGCGTTGCGGCGCGCAGAGGAGCTGCAGCATGGAATATCGCCGTCTTGGAAAATCGGGCCTCAAGGTCAGCGAAGTCTCGCTGGGCAGCTGGGTCACCTTCGGCAAGCAGGTCGATGAGAAGGAGGCCATGGCGCTGATGGGGCTGGCCTATGATGCCGGCATCAATTTCTTCGACAATGCCGAGGGCTATGAGGCGGGGGAATCGGAAGCCCTGATGGGCGCGGCGCTGGAAAAGCTGGGCTGGAGCCGCGACAGCTATGCCGTTTCCTCCAAAGTCTTCTGGGGCGGCAGCAAGCCTACCCAGAAAGGTCTTTCGCGCAAGCATGTGACCGAGGCCTGCCACGCTGCGCTCAAACGCCTGCGGGTGGATTATCTCGACCTCTATTTCTGCCATCGCCCCGATATCGATACCCCGATCGAGGAAACGGTCTGGGCCATGCATAACCTCATCACCCAGGGCAAGGTGCTCTATTGGGGCACTTCGGAATGGAGCGCCCAGCAGCTCACCGAAGCCTGGGCCGTGGCCAAGGATCTCCGGATCACCCCGCCGGTGATGGAGCAGCCGCAATACAATCTCTTCACCCGCCAGAAGGTGGAGGGCGATTATCTCCCTCTCTATGACCTGATGGGCCTGGGCACCACGATCTGGTCGCCGCTCGCCTCGGGCGTGCTCACCGGCAAATACAATGACGGCATTCCCGCCGATAGCCGCATGAACCTGCCCGGCTATGAATGGCTCAAGCACAGCTGGGAAAGCGAGGAGGGCAAGGCGCGGCTTGCAAAGGTCAAACAGCTGGCGGCCCTGGCCAAGGATATCGGCCTGCCGATCCACCACCTGGCCTTGCTCTGGTGCCTCGATAATCCATATGTCTCGACGGTCATCCTGGGCGCCTCGCGCAAGAGCCAGCTCGAGGACAATCTTTCGGCGCTCGATGCCAAGGACAAGCTGACCCCGGATGTGATCGAGAAGATCGAGGCGATCATGGGGAATAAGCCGGCAGCGCCACAGCGGTATTAAGGCCTCCCGCGAAGGCGGGAATCCACCCTGGGCTCCACATGAACGGGAAGAATGGATTCCCGCTTTCGCGGGAATGACATCGTGGTCGCTAGCACCTTCTCCCCTTCCCCTCCCCGTTCTATCATCCGCCCATGACCGACCGTTCCGGCCGCAGGCCGCTTTCGCCCGAGACTGCACCCACTTTCCGCGAGCGGCTGGACAATCTGCGCCATCTCGGGCGGCTGGTTGCCCAGATCTGGCGCACCAGCCGGCCACTGACCGCGGCCAGTATCGGGCTCAGGCTGATCGCCTCGGTGCAGCCCATCGCCATGCTCTATGTCGGCAAGCTGATCATCGATGAAGTGGTGCGGCTTACCGGTCTTGCCGCACCCGGACCGGGCTTTGCCGATTGGTGGTCGAGCGGGGCGCTTACCACCATTATCGGTCTTTTGCTGCTCGAACTGGCGCTTGTCATTCTCTCGGACCTGCTGGCCCGCGCGACGGGCCTCGCCGATGCGGTGCTGTCGGAGCTCCATTCCAACCAGGTCAGCGTCGAGCTGATGACCCATGCGGCCCGGCTCGACCTCATGCATTTCGAATCGGCCGAATATCAGGACCGGCTGGAGCGGGCGCGGCGCCAGGCAGCGGGACGCAATGCGCTTTTGAGCCAGATGTTCGGCCAGGCGCAGGATATCATCACCGTGGCGACGCTGGCGGCGGGCCTCTTCTTCTACGCGCCCTGGCTGATCCTGTTGCTGCCGCTGAGCTTCGTGCCAGCGGTCTGGGGCGAAACGCGCTTCAACACCCTGGCCTATTTCATGAACCGCTGGCGCACGCCGGAGCGGCGGGAGCTCGAATATATCCGCTATATCGGCTCGAGCGCCGATACGGCCAAGGAGATCAAGCTATTCGGGTTGGGCGGCTTTCTCATCGAACGGTTCAAGCGGCTGGCGCACACCATTTTTCTCGAAAACCGCAAGCTCTCGACCCAACGAGCCGGCTGGGGCGCAATCTTTTCGTCCATTTCGACGCTGACCTATTACGGGGCCTATGCCTTCATCGTCTGGCGCACCATTATCGGGGATTTTTCCATCGGTGATCTGGCCTTCCTGTCGGGCTCGTTCCTGCGGCTCAATGGCCTGTTCCAGAAAATCCTGCTCGGCTTCACCCAGATTGCCGGGCAGTCGATGTATCTGGACGATCTCTTCTCCTTCTTCGAGATCGAGCCGACCATTCTGCCGCCGGCCCATCCCAAGCCGTTTCCCAGCCCGATCCGGCAGGGCATCACTTTCGAGCATGTCGGCTTCCGCTATCCCGATACGGAAAACTGGGCCATCCGCGGGCTTTCCTTCACGCTCAATGCGGGGGAAACGCTTGCCCTGGTGGGTGAAAACGGGGCGGGCAAGACCACGATCGTCAAGCTCCTGACCCGGCTCTATGACCCCGATGAGGGGCGCATCACGGTGGATGGCGTCGATCTCCGGGATATGACAATCGAGGATATCCACGCCCATATCGGGGTAATCTTCCAGGATTTCATCCGCTACAGCCTCTCGGCGCGCGAGAATATCGGGGTGGGGCGGATCGATGACCAGCACGATATGGAGCGCATCGAAAGCGCCGCAGAACGGAGCCTTGCCGATCAGGTCATCGGCAAATTGCCGGGCGGCTATGACACCCAATTGGGTCGCCTGTTCAACAAGGGGCGCGATCTCTCCGGCGGGGAGTGGCAGAAAGTGGCCATTGCCCGCGCCTATATGCGCGATGCCGATCTCATCATTCTCGATGAACCCACCGCCGCACTCGACGCCAAGGCCGAGGCGGAGGTGTTTTCGCGCTTCAAGAGCCTGGCGAGCGGCAAGACCGCGGTGATCATCTCGCACCGCTTCTCGACCGTGCGCATGGCCGACCGGATACTGGTGCTAGAAAATGGCGCGATCCTGGAATCGGGATCGCACGAGCAATTGCTGGCTTTGCGCGGGCGCTATGCGGAGCTGTTCGAGTTGCAGGCGGCGGGGTATCGGTAGGGGTATCCCGCCCTACCCCACCTTCACCAGCACCCGGCCCTTGATCTCCCCGGCCAGAATCCGCTGCGCCGCGGCAGGCAATCCTTCGAGCCCGATTTCCTCGACCAGTTCGTCATAGCCGGCGAAGTCGAACAGCTCGGCCAGCCGCTGCCACGCCGCAACGCGGGTCGCATAGGGCTGCATGACGCTATCGATGCCGATCAGCGTGACACCGCGCAAGATGAAGGGCAGGACATTGGTTTCGAGTTCGATGCCACCGGCATTGCCGATACTGGCGGCTGCCCCGCCATAATTGATCTGCCGCAGCAGCTTGCCCAGCACCTTGCCGCCCACGCTATCGATGGCGGCCGCCCAGCGTGCACTTTCGAGCGGCTTGTCGGCACCGCCGAGAAAGGCGTTGCGGTCGATGACGCTGCTGGCGCCCAGCAGGCGCAGGGCGCCAGAAAGTTCGGGACGACCCGACAGCGCCGCCACCTGATAGCCCAGCCGCCCCAGCAGCGAGGTGGCGATGGACCCGACGCCCCCGGCCGCGCCGGTCACCAGCACTTCGCCGGCATCGGGCCGCAGCCCCGTAGCTTCCAGCCGGTCGATGGCCAGCATGGCGGTGAGGCCCGCCGTGCCGACGACCATGGCCTGGCGCGTGGTCAATCCCTCGGGCAATGGCACCAGCCAATCGGCGCTGACCCTGGCGCATTGGGCATAGCCACCCCATTGCACCTCGCCCACACGCCAGCCGGTCAAGACCACCGCCTGGCCCGGCGCATAGCGCTCGTCGACGCTTTCGCGCACAATGCCGGCAAAATCGATGCCGGCCACATGCGGATAGGTCCGCACCAGGCCACCGGCGCCGGTAAGGCAGAGACCGTCCTTGTAATTGAGTCCGGCCCATTGCACGTCGACGGTCACATTGCCGTCCGGCAAGCGCGCCTCATCCACCTGCTGCACCGATGAGGTGATTGCCCCATCTTCGGCCTTTTCAGTCACCAGAGCACGAAAGCTCATCGACTGCCTCCCCCGGCATTATTGATTGGGCGCACCCTGCCACGTTCGGCGGGAGGCCCACAAGCTGGTGCTATGCCGCAAAGCGCCTTATCTCTTTGTTTCAGCAAGCCCCAGGATGTTCCGTTGAGTGTTTCCGTGACCGCCACGCCCACAGACAGCCAGATCGCCGTGATCGCCGAGACCTACCGCCTGCTGGGTGACCCGACCCGGCTGCGTGTCCTGCTCGCCTGCCTCGCGCAACCCATAGCCGTCGGCGATATCGCCAAGGCGGTCGCCGCCTCCCCTTCGCTGGTCAGCCACCATTTGCGGCTGCTGCGCGGGGCGCGCCTGGTGCGGGGGACGCGGCGCAACAAGCAGGTTTTCTATGAGGCGGCCGACGAACATATTGCGCGCATGTTGGCCGATATGATCGAGCACGCCATGGAAGAGCATGTGGCCAGCGAGGCCGAGGACGAGCGCGACACCTGACCGCGGCCCTGACCCGGCATCGCGCTTGATTTCTACATATGAACATGTATTCATATGAGAACGAAATGAGGAGTATTGCCGATGGCAGGGACAGGGCCGGCCCATAATCCGGGTACGCATGATCATCCCGAGCATGACCATGATCATACAGGCCACGATCATGCCGGGGATAACCATGGTGCGGCTGGTCATGACCACGCCAGTCATGGCGATCATGACCATGAAGGGCACGATCACAGCCATGCGCCCACGGTGAGCGCGGGCAATGAAAAGGTCGTGCTGATCGGCTTTGTGCTGACGGCGAGCTTCATGGTTGCCGAAGTGGTGGCCGGGTTGCTCTCGGGCTCCTTGGCGCTGATTGCCGATGCCGGGCACATGTTGACCGATGCGGCCGCACTGCTCCTCGCCTGGTCGGCCTTTCGCTTCGGGCGCCGGGCTTCCGACAGCAAGCGCAGTTTCGGCTATATGCGGCTCGAAGTGGTTGCCGGGCTGGTCAATGCGCTGGCACTGTTCGCGCTGACTGCCTGGATCATCTACGAGGCCGTGCAGCGCTTCATGACGCCGCATGAAGTGCTGGCCGGACCGATGTTCATCGTGGCGGTGCTGGGCCTCTTCATCAATATCGCGGTGTTTTTCGTGCTGTCGCGGGGCGACAAGGAGCACGTCAATATTCGCGGCGCCATGCTGCATGTGCTGGGCGATCTGCTCGGCTCGGTCGCCGCGATCGTCGCCGCTATCGTCATCTGGCTGACCGGCTGGATGCCGATCGATCCGATCCTGTCGGTCTTTGTGTGTCTATTGGTCCTGCGCAGCGCGTGGAAACTGTTCCGCGGCTCGCTGCATATCCTGATGGAAGGCACGCCGGGCAATGTGGCCATCGCGGATATGGAAAAGAGCCTCCTCGCCGCCGTGCCGGGACTCAAGGCCGTGCGCCATATCCATGTCTGGTCGATCACGTCGGGCAAGCCGGTCGCGACGCTGGAAATCACGCTGGCGCAGGGCGCTGATGCGGCGGCGACCACGCGCGCCACCAAGCAGGCGCTGCTAAAGGATTATGGCATTGCCCACTCGACGATCGAGATCGTCTGGGAGGATGGCAAGCCGGGTTGTACGCTGGCTGCGGATGGGGTGCCGTAGGGGGAGTTCGGGGCACGACCTCGTCCTTCGACAGGCTCAGGATGAGGTCTACTGAAAGCCCCATCCCAAAATAGACCTCATGGTGAGCCCGTCGAACCACGAGGTCGTGGCACAGTCCCACCCCACCACCGGGTCATTCCGGCGCAGGCCGGAATCCATGCTGTGCCCTATCCCCACATTCGGTGACGTGGAGAGCCTTCAGAATGGATCCCGGCCTGCGCCGGGATGACATCGTGGGTGTTGATGGAGCAGTGCAGGTAGGACGGCCCTAAAGCCCTCCCACACATGCATATTTCAGCTCGGTGAACTCCAATAGGCCATGGGCGGACCCCTCGCGGGAATTGCCGCTTTCCTTGACGCCGCCGAAGGGCGCCAGTTCGGTGGAGATGAGGCCGGTATTGATGCCGACCATGCCATATTCCAGCCTTTCCATGACGCGGAACAGCCTTGCGGCGTTCTGGGAATAGAAATATGCGGCAAGCCCGGTTTCAGTGGCATTGGCGGCTTCGATCACCTCGTCTTCGGTGGTGAAGCGGAAGACCGGGGCCAGGGGGCCGAAGGTTTCTTCCTGCGCCAGCACCATGTCGCCGGTAACCCCGGTGAGCACGGTGGGTTCGAAGAAAGTCTGGCCCAGTTCATGCCGCTTGCCACCCAGCTCGAGCGAAGCGCCCTTGGCGAGGGCGTCGGCAATGTGGGTTTCCACCTTCTCCACGGCATCCTCGGTGATCAGCGGACCCTGCACCACACCCTCGGCAAAGCCGTCGCCGACCTTGAGTGCGCGGACTTTGGCGATGAGCTTTTCGACAAAGGCGTCATGCACCTTGTCCTGCACGTAGATGCGGTTGGTGCAGACGCAGGTCTGGCCCATATTGCGGAATTTGGAGAGGATGGCGCCCTCGACCGCCGCATCGATATCGGCATCGTCGAAGACGATGAAGGGGGCGTTGCCACCCAGTTCGAGCGCCACTTTCTTGACCGTGCTGGCGGCCTGGCGCATCAGGATCTTGCCCACTTCGGTGGAGCCGGTAAAGCCCACCAACCGCACCTTGGGATGGCTGGTCAGCACCCCGCCAATGGCGATGGCATCGCCGGTCAGCACATTGACCGCACCAGCCGGAAAGCCGGCGCGCTGGGCCAGTTCGGCCAGTGCCAGGGCGGTCAGCGGGGTTTCGGGCGCGGGTTTGAGCACCACTGTGCAACCGGCCGCCAAAGCCGGGGCGATCTTGCGGGTGATCATGGCGGCGGGGAAATTCCACGGGGTGATCGCCGCGACCACGCCAATGGGCTGGCGCAGCACCATGATGCGGGCATCGGCGCGGTGCGACGGCAGCAATTCGCCCGCCACGCGCTTGGCTTCCTCGGCGTAGAATTCGATATAGGAGGCGGCGTAATCGATCTCGCCCAGGGCCTCGGCATAGGGCTTGCCCTGTTCGCTGGTGAGGATGGTGGCGAGATCGGCGCGGGCGGCCATGATCAGCTCGAACCATTTGCGCAGCACGGCACTGCGGTCCTTGGCGGTGCGGGCGGCCCAGGGGTGGAAGGCAGCGGCGGCGGCTTCAACGGCAAGCGTGGCTTCGGTGGCGCCGTGATTGGGGACATGGCCGAGAACTTCGCCATTGGCCGGGTTGGTCACCGGAAGGCTCGCCGCGCCGGTGAACTGGCCGTTGATGAAACTCTGCGACCGCAACAGGGTCGGATCGGTCAGGGCGCGCATGGGACCTCCTATTCGATATGAGCCGCGACAAGGGCTTTTTCGAGCTTGGCCAGGCCTTCGGCCAGCACGGCGTCGGAAATGGTCAGCGGATTGAGAACGCGGATGGTGTTGCCATGGATGCCGCAGGACAACAATACGAGGCCCTCGTCGAGCGCTGATGCAATGACCCGTTTGGTCGCGGCGGCATCGGGTGCGCCCTGGCGGTCGAGAATGTCGAAAGCGATCATGGCGCCGGGGCCGCGAATGGCCGCGATTGGTACGGCGTTTTTATTATTCGCTATATTTTGCAATGACTTACGAATTTCATCGCCGATGATATCGGCGCGCTGCAGCAGGCCTTCCCCGGCGATGACGTCGAGGACAGCGAGGGCCGCGGCGCAGGCGACGGGGCTGCCGGCATAGGTGCCGCCCAGCCCGCCCGGCTCGGCCGCATCCATGATGGAGGCCCGGCCGATGACACCCGACAGCGGGAAGCCGCCGGCCAGCGACTTGGCTACGGTCACCAGGTCAGGCTCGACGCCGGAATGCTCGATGCCGAACATTTTTCCGGTGCGGGCAAAGCCGGTCTGCACTTCATCGGCGATCAGGACGATGCCGTGGGTGTCGCAGGTTTTGCGCAGAGTCTGCAGCAATTCGGTGGGGGCGGGGAGAAAGCCGCCTTCGCCCTGCACCGGCTCGATGATGATGGCGGCGACGTCACTGGGGGATATGTCGGCGCGGAACAGGGTTTCGAGCGCCTTGAGCGTATCGGAAACGCTGACGCCATGGCTCGACGCCGGGAAGGGCAGATGGTAGATGGCGGGCGGGGCGACACCGAACTTGACCTTATAGGGCGCGACCTTGCCGGTGAGCGCCATGGTCAGCGTGGTGCGGCCGTGAAAGCCGCCGCTAAAGGCGATGACGCCGGGACGGCCGGTAGCGGCGCGGGCGATTTTGACTGCGTTTTCAACGGCTTCCGCGCCGGTCGAAAGCAGCAGCGACTTGGCCGGGGCTTTGAACGGGGCCAGCGCATTGAGCTTTTCGCAGAGCTCCACATAGGGCTCATAGGGCAGGATCTGGAAGGCGGTGTGGGTGAACCGCTCGAGCTGCGCGGCCACGGCGGCCATCACCTTGGGGTGGCGGTGACCGGTATTGAGCACGGCAATGCCGCCGGCAAAATCGATATAGCGCTTGCCCTCGATATCCCAGATTTCGGCGTTTTCGGCGCGCTGGGGATAAACGGGAAAGGCATTGGCAAGACCGCGCGGGATGGCGGCCATGCGGCGGTTCTGCAGGGCAGCATTGGACTGCATTTGTGTCACTCACAGGGGCAATTGGTTAGCAGACTGTTAGCCTCCAGCGTAGCATCGGAGTAGCAGATTGATTTGGGCAGAGTGGTGCATTAAAGCTTCCACTCATGAGTGCCGATGGACCGAACCTGCCACCCCTGATCATGCTGCGCGCCTTCGAGGCGGTGGCCCGCATGGGCAGCATGCGCAAGGCGGCCGACGATATCGGGGTGAGCCACACCGTGGTGAGCCGGCATGTGCGCAATCTCGAACATTGGCTGGGACAGGCCCTGGTGACAGCGACGCCGCGGGGGGTGGTGCTGACGGCACAGGGCGAGGCGCTGTTCGCCGCGACCAGCCGGGCCTTTCGCATCATCGCCAATGCGGCGGCCGAGTTGCGCCCGGCCTCGCGCCGAACGTCCTTGCGCATCTGGTGCATGCCGGGGCTGGCGACGCGCTGGCTGACGCCGCGCCTCTCGGCGATCGAGGCGGCCATGGGCAATGTCGATTTCAGCCTGCGGGCCATCGACCGGCTGCCGGACTTTGCCGCGGGCGAAGCCGACCTGATGATCGGCTTTGGCAGTTTCGACCGCTTGCCGCCGGGGGCCGAACGATTGCTGATGCCGCGCATGTTTCCGGCGGCAAGCCCGGACTGGATCGCACGGCATGGCGCGCCCAAGGACCTCAGCGAACTGGCGCGGGCGCCGCTGATCCACGAGGAGAGCCGGCAGCAATGGACCGACTGGTTCGAGGCCATGGGGTTTGCCCTGCGCGGGGAATTGCGGGGCCCAAGGCTCTGGGACGCCAATCTGGGGTTCGACGCGGCGCTGGCGGGGCAAGGCATTGCGCTGGTGACGCGGCTCACCGCGGGGGCGGAGATCGACGATGGACGGCTGGTGGAGATTTTGACCAGCACGGTGCGGCTGGGGGGCTATTATCTGGTCAAGGCCCCGCAGCGGGTAGATGATCCCGTGCTGGCGCGGTTCGAGCGCTGGCTGGAGGAGAATTTGCCGCTGGATTGAGGGCGCGATGCAGCCACCATCATCAATCGCTTTCCTCGGGCTTGACCCGAGGATCACTCGCCACTTGTGCCGTGTTGGGCCCTCGGGTCGAGCCCGAGGGAGAACTGTGGGGAGGAGGGTTTCGGGGCAAGTAGCGGTTTTCGCGCGCTTGCGCGAGCGCGTGATTTTGGGGGCTGCGCTGGCGCTGTCCAGTCCGGTTTGGCGAATTGTGCGGCTTGACGGGACGGGTTGGCAAACCGACGTTTAGGACAGTGCTCTTCAACCATTCGCAGCCATCATGACCAGTTCCGCCAAACCCGTTATCGGGGTTATTTCCAACCATATTGTCGAGGACGAGGGCGCCTATATCGTCAAGGCGCGCTATGTTGATGCCGTGGCGCGTCATGCCGATGCGGTGCCGCTAATCTGTCCGGCGCTGGAGGATATTCGCGATGCGGCGGCGATGGTGGGGCGGCTCGATGCGCTGCTGCTGACGGGGGCTACCTCCAATATCGAGCCGGCGCGCTATGGGGCGGCGGCGGGGCGCGCGCCATTCGATCCGGCGCGGGATGGGATGGCGGCCGCACTGATCGCGGCGGCGATTGCGGCGGGCAAGCCGGTGTTCGGGATTTGCCGGGGCCTGCAGGAAATCAATGTGGCGCTGGGCGGCACGCTGGTGGACCAGCGCGACGGCTCGAACCAGCAGGTGCTTCACCATGCGCCCGAGGGGGCGGAGCTCGACGCCATGTTCGCCTATGGCCATGAGGTGGAGGTGGTGCCCGGCACGCCTTTGGCGGCGATTGCCGGGGAGAAGAAACTGGCGGTCAACAGCGTGCATTTCCAGACCATTGGCAAGCTCGGCGCGGGACTGGTGGTCAATGCGCGAGCCAGCGATGGCGTGGTGGAGGCCGTGTCATCAACCGGCACGGCGGCGCCGGTGCTGGCGGTGCAATGGCACCCCGAATGGCGGCCCGAGGGACGAGCGCATGATCTGGCGTTCTGGCGGAATGTGGGGGAGATTTCGCGGCAATATGCGGGGCTGCGCGCTTAGGGCGAAGGACCGGTCTCACAATCCGCCACGATGTCATTCCGGCGCAGGCCGGAATCCATGCTGAAGGTTATCCCCACGCTGGATGCAAGCGGGGTACCACGGACATGGATCCCGGCCTGCGCCGGGATGACATCGGGGTTGGGGTGAGGTTGGGGCGAAGCTCCAGACCCGCAACGCCCCCTCCCATCTTCCCCGTCACTACCGTCCTCCGATAAAAATCCATTATCGATTGAATTTTGAATCGGAATTGGACAGGGGCGCGGGAAGGCCTTTGATTGTGGCGTCCAACCAAGTTATGGCCACTATGTCCGACAAGAAATTCTATCTCAAATTCGTCGATGCCAATGTGCAGGGCATCATTACGCTTTATTGGGACCACGCCCCCAAGACCTGCGAGGCGCTGTGGAATGCGCTCGAAACGCCGATCCAGTGGAAGGCCACTCACGCCATGTTCTCGGGCCCCGAGATCATGATGGGCCTGCCCGAGACGCATCGCAATTTCGACCCGACCGCGCTGCCGCCGGAAAACCAGACCATCATCCCCGAAGTGGGCGAGCTGCTCTGGTATTATCAGCCCAAGAACTTCTTCAAGATCGATCCGAGCGAGTTCTGGGAAATCGGCATGTTCTATGGCGTGGGCGGCCGCACGTTCGGCCCCACCGGTTGGATTCCATGCACCTATTTCGGCAAGATGACCGAGAATCTGGACGCGGTGGCCGAACAATGCCGCCTGATCCGCATCGAAGGCGCCAAGACGGTCGAAATCGGCCGGCTCTAACGCTTCAGGCCGGGCAGAACGCCCGGCCCAAACGCATTCAGCAAGGGGAACGCAAATGAAGACAACACTCGGCACAGCCGTTCTGGGCATCTCGGCCCTGCTCGGCAGCACTGCCTTCGCGCAGGACAATACGCTCACCATCAATTCCTTCGGCGGCGCTTATGAAGAGGCGCATCGCGCCTGCGTCATCGCCCCGTTCGAAGCGGAAACCGGCGCCAAGGTCAATGTCGTCACCGCCTATTCGGCCGACGCCTTCGCCCAGCTGCGCGCCCAAAAGGCAGCGCCGCAATTCGACGTGATCCATTTTTCGGGCGGCCAGGAAATCGTCGCAGCGGCTGAGGGGCTGCTGGCGCCGATCGACAAGGCGAGCCTCACCAACGAACCCGACCTCTACGACTTCGCCAAGAAGGACCTCGCCAATGGCCAGGGCCCGGCCTATTCGATCGCGGCTATCGGGCTGGTCTACAATACCGAAGCGGTGCCCAGCGCGCCGACCAAGTGGGCCGACCTGTTCAACCCCGAATATGGCGAGCACCTGGTGCTGACCGATATTTCCAACGGCTATGGCATGCTGAGCTTTTTGATGCTCAACCAGGTGCGCGGCGGCGATCTCAGCAATGTCCAGCCGGGGCTCGATGCAGTCAAGGAATTGCTGGCGGCCGGGGCAATCGTGGTGTCGACGTCGCCGGAAATCCAGCAGGAATTCGCCCAGAACGACGCCTGGATCGCGCCTTACGCCTCGGACTATGCCTTTACGCTGCGTGCAGCCGGGCTGCCCTCGGGGTTCGTCCAGGGCGAGGAAGGCACGCCTGCCAGCTATATCACGGCAAACCTGGTCGCCGGGCGGCCCAATAGCGAATTGGCGCTGAAGTTCATCGACCTCGAAATCTCGGCCGAGGCGCAGAAGTGCTTTGCCGAAGCGCTGCGCTATTCGCCCACCAATTCCAAGACCGAACTCAGCGACGACGTGGCCGCGGACGTGGCCTATGGCGAAGCCGGCGTGGCGGGCCTGATCCGGTTCGACCCGGCAACCATCGAAGCCTTCCGCACCGCCTGGGTGGAAGAGTGGAACAAGGCTATCGCGCAGTAGGGTTTGCCCCGAGATCCGGGGCTTCCAACACCCCTCCCCGACCCTCCCCGTCAAGGGGAGGGTGAATCCGGTGGATGCGGCGGGATATTGCCACACTGCTTCTCACCGGCACTGCCATGCTGGCGAGACGATCCGGGTGAGGTTCTCCCTCGCTTGCCCGGATTGCGGGCCTCTTCGCCCCCAATATGAAGAGGCCCGCCCCTTTTCTCATTTGCCCTGGGGCTTCGCGAACTTTCTTCTCCCCCACAGTGTCATCCCCGCGAAAATGGGGACCTCTGTTGGCGATGGGACAGAAGAAAACGGAGGTTCCCGCTTTCGCGGGAATGACACCGTGGTTGGTTGGGGCATAGGAGATGACGTCGGCGGCGGTGCCAGAGCACAGTTTGCCGGATTCCCAACAGCCTCTAGACTACGCTCGATTTTCGACCCAAGGAAAACCGCACCGCAATGAATGACCGCACAGAAAATCTGCTGCTGGCCCTTCCGGGACTTCTGCTGCTGGTACTGGCCTTCTTCCTGCCCATCGGGCAGATGCTGGTGCTTTCGGTCACCGGGCCCGATGGCCCGCTGGCGCCCTTTGCGCGGTTTCTGGGCGATCCGTTCTATCTGGGTATTCTGTGGCGCACGGTGCGGCTGTCGCTGCTGATCACGCTGATCTGTGGCGCGATCGGATTTCCGCTGGCCTATATCATGACCAAGGTGGGACCCAAGACCCGGCTGTGGCTGGTGGTCATGGTCATCCTGCCGCTGATGACGAGCGTGGTGGTGCGCACGTTCGGCTGGATGGTGCTGCTGAGCCGCAGCGGGCTCATTCCCGAAATGCTGCGCGACATGGGGCTGGTGGGCCGCAATTTCGCGTTGATGCAGACCGAAAGCGCCATTGTCATCGGCATGGTGCAGGTGCTGCTGCCGTTCATGACGCTCTCCATCCTGGGCGTGCTGACGCGGATCGACGGGCGGCTGGAAGAGGCGGCGCGGACCATGGGCTGCTCGTTCCTGCAGACCATCCGCATGGTGGTATTGCCGCTGGCGCTGCCAGGGATCGTGGCGGGGTCGCTATTGTGCTTCACGCTGTCGGCCAGTTCGTTCGTGACGCCGAACCTCTTGGGTGGCACGCGCATCCAGGTGCTGGCGGCCTCGATCTATAAATCGGTGACGGCGACGCCGGACTGGCCCTTCGCGGCGGCGCAGGCGGTGATCCTGTTTGCCGGGATCGCGCTGGTGCTGGTGCCCTATATCAAGATGACAGGGGGCAAGAATGGTTAAGTCGGTTCCCACCTGGCTGCGGATTGCGGGCGTGGTGTTCGTGCTGCTGACCGCGCTGATCCTGCTGGCGCCGCTGATCGTGGTGGTGGGCGTTTCGGTGTCGGAAAGCCAGTTCATCGCCTTTCCGCCCAATGGGCTGAGCCTACGCTGGTACAACCAGGTGCTGTCGTCCAATGCCTATCTCAATGCAGGGTGGATCAGTCTGCAGATCGCGGTGATGGTGACGGTGCTGGCGACGCTGATCGGGGGCGCGGCGGCGATTGCCATTCACCGGCGGCAGCTGCCGTTTTCCGATGTCCTGGCGACGGTATTCCTGTCGCCGCTGGTGCTGCCCACCATCATCTATGCCATCGGCATGCTGATGTTCTGGAGCGCGGCGTTCGGGCCGGTTTCGCCGCTGACGCTGGCGCTGAGCCATACCATTATCGCCCTGCCCTATGTGGTGCGGACCACTTTGGCCGTATTGGCCGAATCCAACCCGTATCTGGAGGAAGCGGCGCGGACCATGGGGGCGAACCGGCTGCAAAGGCTGTGGTTCGTCGTCGTGCCGCAATGCATTCCGGGGCTGGCGGCGGGGGCGTTCTTTGCCTTCAATATTTCGTTCGACGAGGCGGTGCTGTCGCTGTTCCTGCGCGGGCCGACGCTGACCACCCTGCCCGTGCAGATTTACGGCCAGCTCGAATTCTCCCCCGATCCTTCAGTGGCCGCCGTCTCCACCATCATGATTGCCCTGACCATTGTGCTGATCTTCGTGATCGACCGCATGCTGGGGCTGACCAAATTCGCGAGTGCCTGACCCATGGCCAATGTGCGCCTGACTTCGATCCAGAAATCCTTCGCCAAGACGGCGGTGCTGCATGGCATATCGCTCGATATCGCTTCGGGCGAGTTCATCAGCCTGCTCGGCGCCTCGGGCTGCGGCAAGACCACGCTGCTGCGCATCGTGGCGGGGCTTGAAAGCGTCACCGCCGGGGCCGTCGAAATCGATGGGCGCGACGTGACCGGGCTGCCGCCGGAAAAGCGCGACATCGCCATGATGTTTCAATCCTATGCGCTGCTGCCGCATCTGAGCGTGGCCGAAAATGTGCGCTTTCCCCTGCGCATGCGCGGCATCGGCAATCGCGAGCAGCAGGCCGAACAGGTCAAGGCGGCGCTCGAAACCGTGCAGCTGGGGCATCTGGCCGAGCGCAAGCCGCGGCAATTGTCGGGCGGGCAGCAACAGCGCGTGGCTTTGGCGCGGGCGATCGTATCCAGGCCCAAGGTTCTGTTGCTCGACGAGCCGCTGAGCAATCTCGATGCGCGGCTGCGCGAGGACATGCAGGTGGAACTGATCGAAATCCACCAGCGGCTGGGACTGACCACGATTTTCGTGACGCATGACCAGGAAGAGGCACTGAGCCTGTCCGATCGGGTCGTGTTGCTCAATGGCGGGCGGATCGAACAGGTGGGCAATCCGGCCGAGATTTATGGCCAGCCGGCCACCAGCTTTGCCTCCAATTTCATCGGCTCGGCCAATCTGCTGCCCGCCGAAATCGTCGAGGCGGCGGATGGTCCGGTGGCGCGCTTTGCCGATGGCCAGCAATTGGCCTTGGCCAAGAGCGAGACGGCGCGGGGCGCCGCCACGGTGGCGCTGCGCCAGGAAGACCTGACGCTTTCCGCCGATGGCGACGGGCCCAGGGCCAAGGTGCGCACCCGTGTCTTTCTGGGGGCCCGCAACCGCTATGTGATGACCCTGGCCGGGCAGACCCTGCGGGCGCTGACCCCCAACGATCTCAGCTTCGCCGATGGCCAAGACGTCAGCCTATCCATCGATCCCGCCCGCATCCGTGTGATCCGCGATTAGGGCATAGGAAGGCCCCCTCACCCGGCGCTGCGCGCCGACCTCTCCCCCAAGGGAGAGGTGAAGACCGCATCAATGCTTCACTTTCCGGATTTCCGAGATGACTTATGAAACCCGCCTTTTCATCAATGGCGCCTATGTGGCCGGCAATGGCGCGGCGCTGCCCAGCCATGAGCCCGCGACGGGGAAGCTGCTGGCCGAGGTCGCTTCGGCCGATACCGGGCAGATCGACCTGGCGGTGACATCGGCCCATGCTGCCTTTGCCGGCTGGAGCAAGGCGACGCCCAAGGAGCGCAGCCGGGCACTGCTGCGCATTGCCGATGCCATCGAGGCGCAGGCCGCGGCGTTGGCGGATGTTGAGGCGGTCAATGCCGGCAAGCCCTGGCGCTATGTAAAGGCGGGCGAATTGGCCAATGTGGCCGATGTGTTCCGCTTTTTCGGCACGGCGGCGCGCAATGTGCCGGGGACGGCTGCCAATGGTTTTCGCTCGAGCCGGCACACGTCCATTTTGCGGCGTGACCCGCTGGGGGTGATCGCTTCGATCGCGCCCTGGAACTATCCGCTGCTGATGGCAGCCTGGAAGATCGCCCCGGCCGTGGCGGCGGGCAATACCGTCGTGATCAAGCCATCGGAAAATACGCCGCTGAGCCTTTTGCTCCTGGCCTCCATCCTGGGCGAATTCCTGCCCCCCGGCGTGGTCAATGTGGTGACCGGCGACGGTCCCAATGTGGGCCAGGGGCTGATCACCCATCCTCTGGTGCGGATGATTTCGCTGACCGGGGACGTGCGGACCGGACGCGCCGTGCTCAAAGCTGCGGCGGGCGACAGCATCAAGCGGACGCATCTGGAACTGGGCGGCAAGGCGCCGGTCATTGTCTGCGCCGATGCCGATGTGGACAGCCTGGTCGAAACGCTGCGCGAGGCGAGCTTTTACAATGCCGGGCAGGATTGCACGGCCGCCTGCCGGATTTTCGTCGACAAGTCGATTGCGCAAGAGGTTACCGACAAGCTTTCCGGCATGATCGGAAGCCTGGTCTATGGCGCGCCCGAGCGGGACGATGTGGAATTCGGGCCGCTGATCACCGCCGCCCAGCGCGAGCGCGTGGCCGGTTTCGTCGACCGGGCGCGGCAGGCCGGCGCCGATATCGTGGCGGGGGGGCGGGCGCCGGAGGGCGAGGGCTATTATTATCAGCCGACGCTGGTGGCCGCGCCGATTGACGCCGAGATCGTGCAGAAGGAAGTGTTTGGGCCGGTGCTGACCATTACGGCCTTTGACGAGCCCGAGACGGCGCTGGGCTGGGCCAATGCATCGGAATATGGGCTGGCTTCCTCGGTCTGGTCGGCTGACAGCACGCTGGCGATGAACCTTGCCAACCGGCTCGAATATGGGGTGACCTGGGTCAATACCCATGGGGTTTTCGCCACCGAGATGCCGCATGGCGGCATGAAGAATTCGGGCTATGGGTCCGATCTCTCCATGCAGTCGCTGATCGATTATACCCAGGTGCGGCACATTATGGTGGCGTCGTAGATTTTGGGCTGAGGGGTGGGTTGACTGAAATGGTGCCACGCCACGATCGCCTTCCTCGGGCTTGACCCGAGGACCTGTCGGGGCTGGTGCCGTGTTGAAAGAGGCCCTCGGGTCGGGCCCGAGGGAAGCGGCGGTGGGTGGGGAAGGTCAAGCGAACTATCGCACCCGTGGATGTGTGGTCATGCCGAACGTTACCGACCTAAAGAAAAGCCGCACCATGGGCGCCAAGTCTGATAGAGGAAGCGCCATGCGCATTCTCGACATGACGACCTTTGTCGCCTTGGCGCGGCACCGCCATTTTGGCCGGGCTGCCCAGGAATTGCATACGACGCAACCGGCCATTTCGATCCGGCTGGCGGCGATGGAGCAGGAATTCGGCTGCAAGCTGATGCACCGCACCGGGCGCGATTTTGCGCTGACACCGGAGGGCGAGCGGGTGCTCGACACCTTCCGGGCGATCCTTGCTTCCTATGACAATCTCAAGCACGAGCTGGCCGGCCAGACCATGCATGCCGCCAAGGTGGTGCGGATCGGGGCGATCGACTCGGTGTCCTCCACCTGGATGACGCCCTTTGTCGAGGCACTGCATGAGACCTTCCCGACGCTCAAGATCGAATTGACGGTGGAAGGCACCAAGAGCCTGGTCGAAGGCCTCAACAAAGGCGAGTTCGACGTGATCTTTGCCGTCGACCCGGCCATTGGCGACAATTTCCGCAGCTTTACCTCCTGCGTGCTGCAGATGACCTGGGCCGGCTCGCCCAAGATCATCGATCCGGACCGCATCTATAGCGTGGACGATCTGGCCGATATGCCGATCATCACCTTCCCCAAGGACACCCCGCCCTATCGCATGATCGCGCCCTATTTCCAGGACGAGCAGGTGCTGGCGGGGAAATTGACCAGCTCCAATTCGCTGTACTCGATCATCAACCTGCTGATCGACGGGTTCGGCGTGGGAGCCATTCCCACGGTCACCATCAAGCGGGAGCTCAAGATGGGGTTGCTGCATCCGATCCGGGTGACGAAGCGCTTTCCGCCCATGCCGATCATCGGCACCTATCAGGCGACGAGCGAGACCGATTTGATCCGGCGGGTGGTGGAGCAAGCGCGGCTGAGTGCGGCGCTGTTTTGTGCGACTGTGGACCCGAGCATGGCTTGGGTGGATTAGGGGACCGGGCTCTCGTTACCCCCTCCTAGCCTCCCCCTGATAGGGGGAGGGACCGCCTTGTGGTTGGGGCTTGATCGAGCTCCAAGAGTGGAGAGATCCCTCCCCCTATCAGGGGGAGGCTAGGTGGGGGTACTCCGGTCTCGTCGCCCCCGCCGATCCCACAGCACATAGCCAAACGCTGAGATCAGCATGGCGCTCAGGGCGAACCAGGTCAGGGCGTAGACCAGGTGATTGTTGGAAAAGCTGAGCACCGTCAGCCCGCCGATGGGATAGGCCGTGGGATCGGGACCGCGTTCGGCGTCGAGGAAGAAGGGGGCGGTGGGGCCGAGGTTTTTCGCTGCGGCAATCGCCGTCACATCGCGGGAATACCAGCGCTCATCGGCGGGATCGTTGCCGCGCAGGAACGCGCCATCCGGTTCGGTGAGGCGCAAAAGGCCGGTGATCGTCACCTCGCCCTCGGGCGCGGGGTGAGTGGCGGGATCGCGGCGCTCGGGCGGGACGAAGCCGCGATTGACCAGCACGGTTCCGGCACCGCTGACCAATGGCGTCAGCACCCAGAAGCCGGCGCCATAAGCGGTGACGGCTTGCACCAGGGTTTCGTGCGTGGTGTCGAAATGGCCGGTGACGCTGGCATGCTGGTATTCGGCGGTGTCGGGGTCGAAGCTGGCCCAGAAGGCGGGGGCGCCGGCATCGACGGGGTCGGCGTGGATGCGGGTATCCACCGCCGCAATCAGTGCCGTTTTCCAGCTCAATCTTTCCAATTGCCAGACGCCCAGAGCTGCAAATCCGAGCGCGCCCAGCAGGGCTATGGTGCCTATGACCGCGAGTGTACGACGTGAGCGGAACTGCCCCTGACTTGTCATAAAACCACCGGGTCATTCCCGCGCAAGCGGGAACCTCTGTTTGCCTGGCAGACATCCCGAAACGGAGGTTCCCGCTTTCGCGGGAATGACGCCGTGAGTGGGAAGGTCATGGGGGCAAAATTCCACCACAGCTACATCAAGTTCGCCGGGTCCATGGTGTGGCCGGGCATCATATTGGTGTTGAGGTGATACATGACCCAAAGGGAGCCCGAGAGCGCGATGACAACCACGATGATGGTGAAGATCGCCGCCATCATGGTCCAGCCGCCTTCGGACTTGGTGTTCATGTGCAGGAAATAGATCATGTGCACCAGGATCTGCGCCACGCCGAAGGCCATGATGACGAGCGTCGTGATCATCGTGTCGGCAATGACATTGCCCATGACCAGCCAGAAGGGAATGGCGGTCAGGATCACCGAAAGGGCGAAGCCGGTCAGGTAGCTTTTGCGGGTGCCGTGGCTATGGCCATCGCCCACCACGCCCGGATGGGGATGGGCATGGGCGTTTTGGGGGGCGCTGTGGGTGGGGGCGTGGTCGGTCGTGCTCATCGCAGCATTCCCATGAGATAGACGACAGTGAAGACGCCGATCCAGATGACGTCGAGGAAGTGCCAGAACATGGAGAGGCACTGCACGCGGATCTGGTTGGCGGGGATGAGGCCGCGGCGGGCGACCTGCACCATGAGCGTCACCAGCCAGATAATGCCGAAGGTGACGTGGAGGGCGTGGGTGCCCACCAGCACGAAAAAGGCCGAGAGGAAGCCGCTGCGCTGGGGCACGGCGCCCTCATGGATCATGTGGTAGAATTCGTAGAGCGTGAGGCCCAGGAAGACGGCGCCCAACACACCGGTTATGGCCAGCCAGAGCTGGGTGGTGCCCTGCTTGTTCTGCTCCATTTCCAGCATGGCAAAGCCATAGGTGATGGAGGAGAGGAGGAGCGCGGTGGTGCTGACGGCGACGAGCGGCAGGTTGAAGAGATCGGCCGGGGATGGGCCCGCGGCGAAATTGCCGCCCAGCACGCCATAAATGGCGAAGAGGGTGGCAAAGATCAGGCAATCGCTCATCAGGTAGAGCCAGAAACCCAGCATGGTCGAGCCATGGGCGGGGTGCTCATGCGGATCGATATCGTAGAAGGCGACGGCCTCGCCTTCGGCGGTTTGAACCTTGGTGCTCATGTTACTTCACCCCGCCGAGCAATTGGGACCGCGCGCCTTCGGTGGCGGTGACCTCCTCGACCGGGATGTAGAAATCGCGGTCATAATTGAAGGTGTGGAAGATCGCGACCGCCAGAATGGCGAGGAAACTCAGCACGGCCAGCCACCACATGTACCAGATGAGCGCGAAGCCCAGCACGACGCTCAGCCCGGCCAGCACGATGCCGGCCCAGGTATTGCGCGGCATGTGGATGGGGCGGAAGCCCTCCACCGGGCGCTGGGCATTGCGCTTTTTCATATCGGCCCAGGCGTCATTGTCGTGGATCACCGGGGTGAAGGCGAAATTGTAGGCCGGGGGTGGCGAGGAGGTCGCCCATTCGAGCGTCCGCGCATCCCAGGGATCGCCGGTCGTATCCCAATCCTTGTTCTTGCCCAGGATCGAGACGGCGAATTGCATGAGCATAGAGGCGATGCCCAGGGCGATGACGCCGACGCCAATGCCGGCGATGATGAACCAGATCTGCAGGGAGGGATCGTCGAACGTGCGCAGGCGACGGGTGACGCCCATCAGGCCCAGCACATAGAGCGGAGCGAAGGCCAGCCAGAAGCCCACGACCCAGAACCAGAAGCTGAGCTTGCCCCAGAACTGGTTGAGCTTGTAGCCGAAGGCCTTGGGCCACCAGAAATTGATGCCGGCAAAGATGCCGAACAGCACGCCACCGATGATCACATTGTGGAAGTGCGCGACCAGGAACAGCGAATTGTGCAGCACGAAATCGGCGGGCGGCACGGCCAAGAGCACCCCGGTCATGCCGCCAATGGTGAAGGTCAGCATGAAGGCGATGAGCCACATCATGGGCAGCTCGAACCTTATGCGGCCCTTATACATGGTGAAGAGCCAATTGAAGATCTTCGCCCCCGTGGGGATGGAGATGATCATGGTGGTGATGCCGAAGAAGGAATTGACGCTCGCCCCCGACCCCATGGTGAAGAAGTGGTGCAGCCAGACCAGGTAGGAGAGGATGGTGATGACGACCGTGGCATAGACCATGGAGGTGTAGCCGAAGAGGCGCTTGCCCGAGAAGGTCGAGGCGACTTCGGAGAAGATGCCGAAGCAGGGCAGGATGAGGATGTAAACCTCGGGGTGACCCCAGATCCAGATGAGGTTCACATACATCATCGGATTGCCGCCGAAGTCGTTGGTGAAGAAATTGGTGCCGACATAGCGGTCGAGCGCGAGCAAGGTCAGCACCGCCGTCAGCACCGGGAAGGAGGCAACGATCAGCACATTGGTGCAGAGCGAGGTCCAGGTGAAGACGGGCATTTTCATCAGGCCCATGCCGGGCGCGCGCATCTTGACGATGGTGGCGATGAGGTTGACGCCGGACAGGGTGGTACCGACGCCCGCCACTTGCAGGCCCCAGATATAATAATCCACCCCCGAGGCCGGACTATATTCGATGCCCGAAAGGGGCGGATAGGCGAGCCATCCGGTCTGGGCGAATTCGCCGATGAAAAGGCTCATCATGACCAGCACGGCGCCGCCGGCGGTCATCCAGAAGCTGAAATTGTTAAGGAAGGGGAAGCTGACATCGCGCGCGCCGATCTGGAGCGGGACGATATAGTTCATGAAGCCGGTGATGAGCGGCATGGCCACGAAGAAGATCATGATCACGCCGTGGGCGGTGAAGACCTGATCGTAGTGGTGGGCGTTGAGATAGCCTTCCGAGCCGCCAAAGGCCATGGCTTGCTGTAGCCGCATCATGACCGCATCGGCAAAGCCGCGCAGCAGCATGACAATCCCCAGCACCATATACATGATGCCGATCTTCTTGTGGTCGACGCTGGTGAACCACTCTTTCCAGAGATAACCCCAGAGCTTGAAATAGGTCAGCGCGCCGAGCAGGGCGATGCCGCCCAGGGCCACCACGATGAAGGTGGCGACCAGGATAGGCTCGTGCAGGGGAATGACATCCCAGGTGAGCCGGCCGAAGATGAAGGTCCAAAAATCGCTGGTCATAGGGCAGTCGCCGCGCTGGAGTTTTCTAGGGAAGCGGTCTGACCGGCCAGCCAGGACATGGCCGCGGCGGCCGGCGCCTGCAGCGCCGAGGGCGGCGTGAGACCGGCGCCGGTGACAAGGCCCGGCCGGGGCGCGGAGAGCGCGGGGAGCTTTGCCGTCATGGCGATGGCTTCATCGACCGAGCAGAGCGCGGCGACATAGGTCTTTTGCGGGCCAAGGGCGGAGCGGTTGCGCTCGCCGCCGCCGTAAAGCGCGGGGGCGATATTGTCGACACCGGCCAGGCCCAGGCCCCCGCGGGCATCGATCGACATCATCTCGCTCATGCACATCTTGTCGAGTTCGACGCACATATTGACGATGGCCGTATAGAGCCCGTTTTCGACGCCGGCAAAATGGGCGACCGGCACGCGCTCGGTGGGCTTTTCGAGCTCGAGATAGACTTTGCGGTCGAGCTGGGCATCGGCGCCGCGCACATCGGCGATCCATTGGTCGAACCCGGCATCATCGACGCCGCGGAATTCGAAATGCATGCCGGAAAAGCCGTGGCCACTGTAATTGGCGGAAAAGCCCTTGTAGCTGCCGGGGTGGTTGACCACGGCATGAAGGCGCGTCTGCATGCCGGGCATGGCATAGATCTGGCCGGCCAGGGCGGGAATGTAGAAGGAATTCATCACCGACGAGGAGGTCAGCGTGAAGCTGATCGGCCGGTCGACCGGGGCCACCAGTTCATTGAGGCTGGCGATATTGTATTGCGGGTAGATGAAGAGCCATTTCCAATCGAGCGCCACCACTTCCACTTCAAGCGGGGTCATATCGGCGCTGACCGGCCGGTCGGGCGCGATGCGGGCGAGCTGGCGATAGGGATCGAGCAGATGGGTGCCCACCCAGGTGACGGCGCCCAGGCAGATGATGATGGCGAGCGGCGCCGCCCAGATGACCAGTTCGAGATGGGTCGAGTGATCCCAATCGGGCTGATAGTCGGCCCCGGTGTTACCCTGGCGGTATTTGCGGGCAAAAATGATCACCAGCGCCAGCACGGGAATGATGATGAGTAGCATCAGCACGGTGGCGATGAGGATGAGATCGCGCTGCTGAGCGGCGATATCGCCGGCCGGGGCCAGAACCACCGCATTGCAGCCGGCGAGGAGGGCGGCGAGGGGGATAGCCAGGAAAAGTTTGATCAGACGGGACACGTTGCGGGACACTTGGGCGTTCCTCGATGAGGTTTCGCATTTGTCGTCGGCCTATGCCTGTCCAGTGGCAAATGCCATCGGGCATTTTGTCCACTCCCGTTCCGGAGTAGAATAGGGCAAGGGAGAGCTTAACCGTATTGCATTGCGCCGCAAAGAGCCCGTGCGACGCGCCTGGATCGATCGGCACAACCACAAGCAAAACAAGGCATTAGCTCCGATGACAGCTTCGTCCTCAACCATTCCGGAAACGAGCGCCGAGCATGATGCGCGGGTGGTCAACGCCCATCACCGCGCGGTCAATCCGGGCGAAATCGCTGTCGGTGTGATCATCGGTCGCACCTCCGAATTCTTCGATTTCTTCGTCTATGCCATTGCTTCAGTGCTGGTGTTTCCGGCCGTGGTCTTTCCCTATGTGGACCCGCTGACCGGCACGATCCTGTCCTTCGCGGTCTTCGCTTTGGCCTTTATCGCCCGGCCGATCGGCACGGTGATCTTTTCGGCGGTGGACCGCAATTACGGACGCGGGGTCAAGCTGACCATCGCCCTGTTCCTGCTGGGAATTTCGACCGTGGCGGTGGCGTTCCTGCCCAGCGATGGCCAGGTCGGGGCCTTTTCGGTGGCGATCCTGATGCTGTTCCGGTTCGGGCAGGGCATTGCGCTGGCCGGCACCTGGGATGGGCTGGCTTCACTCCTGGCGCTCAATGCGCCGCAGAACAAGCGCGGCTGGTATGCCATGGTGCCGCAATTGGGGGCGCCGATCGGGCTGATCGTCGCCAGTTCGCTGTTTGCCTTTCTGGTCAGCTCGATTTCGGCCGAGGACTTTCTGGCCTGGGGCTGGCGCTATCCGTTCTTCGTGGCCTTTGCCATCAATGTGGTGGCGCTGTTCGCGCGGCTGCGCATCGTGGTGACGCCGGAATATACCGGGCTGTTTGAAAGCGGCGAATTGGAGCCGACCCGCATTCGCGACACGGTGCGCAGCGAGGGCCGCAATATCGTCATCGGGGCTTTCGCGCCGCTGGCGAGCTTTGCCCTGTTCCATATGGTGACGGTGTTTCCGCTCTCCTGGGTGTTTCTCTATACCGATGAAATGCCGGCGCGGTTCCTGGTTATCGAAGCGGCCTCGGCCGTGGTGGGCATTGCCGCGGTGGTGCTGTCGGGCGCCCTGGCCGACCGGGTGGGACGGCGCTGGCTGCTCGGCGCCTCGGCGGTGGGCATTGCCATTTACAGCGTCTTTGCCCCGCTCCTGCTGGGCGCCGGGGACACGGGCGAAATCGTCTATATGGTGGTGGGCTTTATCCTGCTTGGATTGTCGTTCGGGCAATCCTCGGGCGTGGTCGCCGCCAATTTCACCAAGCTCTACCGCTATACCAGCTCGGCCCTGACCTCGGATCTTGCCTGGCTGTTCGGCGCCGGTTTCGCGCCGCTGGTGGCGCTGGTGCTGTCGAGCCAGTTCGGGCTGATCTCCTCGGGGGCGTATCTGCTGTCGGGGGCGGTGTGTACGTTGATTGCGCTGGGGTTGAACCGGCAGCTGGCGGGGCAGAACTAGCGAAAGCGGGGTGGGCATCGTTTGATTTGTGCAAGAGCCCGCCGACCCCCACCCTCAATCCCTCCCCTCAAGGGGGAGGGAGGCGATGGAGCCGATACTCCATATGCCCACCACGAGAACGAGAAACTTGGCCTTCGCCACCCCGTTGCCACCACGTCATTCCCGCGCAAGCGGGAATCCATTCTTGGCTGAGCGTGGTGGAAGAGTGGATTCCCGCCTGCGCGGGAATGACGCCGTGGGTGGGGAGTGATCCAACGCCTTACTCCTCTCCTCTCCTCTCCTCTCCTCTCCTCTCCTCTCCTCTCCTCTCCTCTCCCCTCCTCTCCCCTCCTCTCCTCTCCCCTCCTCTCCCCTCCTCTCCCCTCCTCTCCTCTCCTCTCCCCTCCTCTCCCCTCCTCTCCCCTCCTCTCTCCTCTCTCCTCTCCCCTCCTCACCGCGCTTCCCTCGGGCTTGACCCGAGGGCCGCTCTCAACACGATGCGCGCGGCGAGTGGTCCTCGGGTCGAGCCCGAGGAAGGCGATTGTGTGGAGGATGGATGGTGGGCAGGAGCTGTCATCCGGACTGCGAAAACCCGGTTTGTGCCCTCCTCCTTGCGGGGAGGTTGGGGAGGGGTATCGCGGCTTCCACGAACTCCCTGCCGCTGGATAGCTCGACACCCCCACCCTCGATCCCTCCCCTCAAGGGGGAGGGAGGCGATAGAGCCGATGGCTGCGGGCCTTTTGCCGCCCCGCCCTTACACATTCCTTATGAAATCCTTATGCCGCCGGGCAGCCTTCCGAATGGAAAGCTGATGGGGCAAAGCGCGATGGTGCGGGCCTTCTCATAGGAGACCCAGATGCTCGATCTTGCCTTTATAGGGCTCGGCGCCGGCATATTGGCCGCGCTGGCGGCCTATGCCGTGGCGCTCGGCCGGTTGTGAGCGCCGCCATGCTCATCATTGCTTTCCTCATCGCGCTGGCGCTGGCCGTTTACCTGGTGGTGACGTTGCTGGCGCCCGAGCGCTTCTGATTTTCCGGAGCCAGATATGTCTCTCATTGGCTGGCTGCAGATCGCCCTGGTGCTGATTGCAGTCCTTTTGCTCGCCAAGCCACTCGGCCTCTACATGGCCAAGGTGTTTTCCGGCGAGCGCACCTTCCTCTCCCCCATCCTCTCGCCGGTCGAGCGCGGCTTTTATGCCGTGGCCGGCGTGCGGCCCGAAAAGGAACAGGGCTGGATCGGCTATACGTTCGGCGTCCTGGCCTTCAGCATTACCGGCTTCGTGCTGCTCTATGCCATTCTGCGCCTGCAGAATGTGCTGCCGCTCAATCCGCAAGGCTTTCCAGCCGTGCCCCCGGACCTGGCCTTCAACACCGCGGCCAGCTTTGTGACCAATACCAATTGGCAGAGCTATGGCGGGGAAACCACGATGAGCCATCTCAGCCAGATGCTGGGCCTCACCGTGCAGAATTTCGTTTCGGCCGCCACCGGCATTGCCGTGGCCATGGCGCTGACCCGGGCCTTTATCCGCTCGGGCGTGAGCGAGCTGGGCAATTTCTGGGTCGATCTGACCCGGGCTACGCTTTATGTGCTGCTGCCGCTCGCCATTATCGTGGCGCTGGCCTTTGTGGCGCTGGGCCTGCCGCAGAACCTTGACGCCAGCTTTGCCGCAACGACGCTGGAAGGCGTGCAGCAGACCATTGCCACCGGGCCGGTTGCCAGCCAGGAAGCCATCAAGCAGCTGGGCACCAATGGCGGCGGGTTCTTCAACGTCAATGCCGCCCATCCGTTCGAAAATCCCAATGCCTTCTCGAACTATCTCAACATCATCGCCATGCTCGGCGTGTCGGCTGCGCTGGTCTATACGTTCGGGCAGATGGTGGGCAATCGCCGCCAGGGCTGGGCGCTGATCTCGGTCACCGTGATCCTCCTGGTCATCGGCACCGGGGCGATCTATTGGGCCGAGACCTTCGGCAATCCGCTGCTGACCGCGGTGGGTGTCGATCCCGCTTTGGGCAATATGGAAGGCAAGGAAGTCCGCTTCGGCCAGGCCATGACCGCGCTTTATGCGGCCGTTACCACCGGCCTGTCGGATGGCGGCGTCAATGGCATGCACGGTTCGCTGACCCCCTTGGGGGGCCTGGTCCCCATGTTCCTGATGCAGCTGGGCGAAGTGCTGCCCGGCGGGGTGGGTTCGGGGCTCTATGGCCTCCTGGTCTTTTCCATCCTCGCGGTCTTTGTGGCCGGGCTGATGGTCGGGCGGACGCCGGAGCTGCTGGGCAAGAAGATCGAAGCGCGCGAGATGAAATATGCCATGCTGGCCATTCTCATCCTGCCGCTGACCATTCTGGGCTTTACCGCCATTTCGGCCGTGGCCGAATTCGGCACCAGCTCGATCCTCACCCCCGGCCCGCATGGCTTGAGTGAAATTCTCTACGCCTATACGTCGGCAGCGGCGAATAACGGCTCGGCCTTTGGCGGGCTCACGGCCAATACCCCCTGGTACAATACCACGCTTGGCATCGCCATGATGCTGGGGCGCTTCGCCTATCTCGTGCCGGTGCTGGCCATTGCCGGTGCGCTGGTCACCAAGCCGCGCGTGCCAGCCTCTTCGGGCACTTTCCCGACCGACAGGCCGCTCTTTGTAGGCCTATTGATCGGCATCATCCTCATCATGGGCGGGCTGCAATTCTTCCCGGCCCTGGCTCTTGGACCCATTGTCGAGCATTTCGTCATGCTGGCCGGGCAGAGCTTCTAGGAAATCATCATGTCCAGTTCCGCTAAACCCATTTCCATGTTCTCGCCGGCCATTCTGGTGCCGGCGCTGCGCGACGCGGTGATCAAGCTCGATCCGCGCCAATTGGTGCGCAACCCGGTGATCTTCGTCACCGAGGTGGTAGCCGTTGTCGTCACCGCCATCTTCATCCAGGACCTGTTCGGGGGGGTGGGCGCCGCCTTCTCCGGCCAGATCGCGCTCTGGCTGTGGTTCACCGTGCTGTTCGCCACCTTTGCCGAAGCCGTTGCCGAAGGGCGCGGCAAGGCGCAGGCGGAGAGTCTGAAACGCAGCAAGACCGATCTCGTCGCCAAGCGGCTGCTGGCGCCGACCGACGCGAAAAGCCGCGCCGTCGAGGCGATCCCGGCCACCTCGCTCAAGATCGGCGATATCGTCCTGGTCGAGGTCAATGATCTCGTGCCCGGCGATGGCGAAGTGATCGAGGGCATTGCCTCGGTCAATGAAAGCGCCATTACCGGGGAATCCGCGCCGGTGATCCGCGAGGCCGGCGGGGACCGTTCGGCAGTGACCGGCGGCACGCAGGTGATTTCGGACTGGCTCAAGGTGCGCATTACCACGCGGCCCGGCGAGACCTTTGTCGACCGCATGATCGCGCTCATCGAAGGGGCCAAGCGGCAGAAGACGCCGAACGAAATCGCGCTGTCGATTTTGCTCTCCGGGCTGACACTGGTGTTCCTGATTGCCGTGGTGACGCTATATGGCCTGGCGCTCTATTCGGGCACCGAGCTGTCGGTGGCGGTGCTGGCCGCTCTCCTGGTCACGCTGATCCCCACCACGATTGGCGGCCTGCTTTCGGCTATCGGCATTGCCGGCATGGACCGGCTGATCCGCTTCAATGTCATCGCGACCTCGGGCCGTGCCGTGGAAGCGGCGGGCGATGTCGATACGCTGCTGCTGGACAAGACCGGCACCATTACCTTCGGCAATCGCATGGCGTCCGAATTTTTGCCGGTGTCGGGGGTGAGCGAAAAGGAGCTGGCGGAAGCCGTGCTGCTGGCGTCGCTGGCCGATGAAACCGCCGAAGGCCGCTCCATCGTGGCTTTGGCCAAGGCCGATTTCGGGCTTACCGAACCGCGTATCCTGGGCAATGGCACGACGACCATCCCGTTCTCCGCCCAGACCCGCATTTCGGGCATCGATATCGATGGCCGCCGCATCCGCAAGGGCGCGGTCGATGCGGTGCTGCGGTTCGTGGGGCTCGACAAGGCGCAGGCCTCGGCCGAGTTCAACAAGGCGGTCGATGCCATTGCCCGCACCGGCGGCACCCCGCTGGCCGTGGCCGAAGCCGATCGCCTGCTCGGCGTCGTCCATCTCAAGGACGTGGTCAAGCCCGGCATCAAGGAGCGCTTTGCCGCCCTGCGCGCCATGGGCATCCGCACCGTCATGGTGACGGGCGACAATCCCGTCACCGCCGCGGCCATTGCCTCGGAAGCCGGCGTCGACGATTTCCTCGCCGAAGCCACGCCCGAGCAGAAGCTGGACTTTATCCGCAAGGAACAGACCGGCGGGCGGCTGATCGCCATGGCCGGGGACGGCACCAATGATGCCCCGGCTCTGGCCCAGGCGGATGTGGGCGTCGCCATGCAATCGGGCACCCAGGCGGCGCGCGAGGCGGGCAATATGGTGGACCTCGATTCCAGCCCCACCAAGCTCATCGAAATCGTCGAGATCGGCAAGCAGATCCTGATGACGCGCGGCTCGCTCACCACCTTCTCGATCGCCAATGACGTCGCCAAGTATTTCGCCATCATCCCCGCGCTGTTCCTGGCCACCTATCCGCAATTGGGCGCGCTCAACATCATGGGGCTCAGCTCGCCGCAATCGGCGATCCTGTCGGCGGTGATCTTCAACGCGCTTGTTATCGTGGCGCTGATCCCGCTGGCCTTGCGCGGCGTCAAATACCGCCCGGTCGGCGCCGCCGCCCTGCTCTCGCGTAACCTGCTCGTCTACGGCCTGGGTGGCATTATCGCCCCCTTCATCGGCATCAAGCTGGTGGACATGGTCGTCACCGCCCTGGGGATCATCTGATGTGTGCCCCGATATCATCGCACCGCCTCCCTCCCCCTTGAGGGGAGGGAACGAGGGTGGGGGTCGGCGAGCATTGTGCAGAAGCCGCAAAGACCCCCACCCTAGCCCTCCCCTCAAGGGGGAGGGAACGAACAATCGGCCATCGTGCCCCGCCTTCAAAGGAGGCAAAGAAAATGTTTGACCAAATCCGCCCCGCCATCGTGCTGACCGTATTGCTCTCGGCGGTTACAGGCCTGGCCTATCCCCTGGCCATTACGGCTGCCGCCCAGGCTGTGTTGCCTGGCCAGGCCAATGGCAGCCGCATCGAACGGGAAGGCGCCGTTATCGGCTCCGAGCTGATCGGCCAGAATTTTACCCAGCCGGGTTATTTCTGGCCCCGGCCTTCGGCCACCGGCCCCGACGCCTATAACGCTGGTGCTTCGACCGGTTCCAATATCGGACCGACCGGCAAGGCGCTGGTCGACCGCGTGGCCGGCTCGGTCCAGACCATGGGCGGCGGCCCGGTGCCTGCCGACGCCGTCACCACGTCCGGCTCGGGGCTCGATCCCCATATCACCCCGCAGTATGCGGCCTGGCAGATCGAGCGGGTGGCCCAGGCACGCGGGGTCGAACCGGCTGAAATCGCCGAGATCGTTGCCCGTGTGACGGAAGGCCCGGCCTTGGGTATATTCGGGGAACCACGCGTCAACGTGCTGCGTCTTAACCTGGCGCTGGACGAGGCTGCGGGTCCAGCGGAAGGTCGATAGCAACCCATGCACCCAATCCAATCACAGCGTCATTCCCGCGCAGGCGGGAATCCATTCCTGGATAGGGTATGGGTGAAAGAGTGGATTCCCGCCTGCGCGGGAATGACGCCGTGGGTTTTGGGAACGCGTGCAGATGCGCAATGACGCCGACAAGCGACCGGACCCCGCCGTCCTGCTACAGCTTGCCGCGCGTGAAACCCGCGGCAAGCTGACCGTGTTTCTGGGTGCGGCGCCCGGCGTGGGCAAGACCTATGCCATGCTGGAGCGGGCGCGGGGGCTCAAGGCGGCCGGGACCGATGTGGTGATCGGGCTGGTGGAAACCCATGGCCGCGGCGATACGGCCAAGCTGGCCGAAGGCATCGAAGTGCTGCCCCGGCAGAACAATGGCGGGCCCTATGGCGAATTCGACCTCGACGCGGCGCTGATCCGCCGCCCGGCCCTGCTGATCGTGGACGAGCTGGCCCATAGCAATGCGCCGGGCTCGCGCCACCCCAAGCGCTATCAGGATATTGCCGAGCTGATCGGGGCGGGGATCGATGTGTGGACCGCGCTCAATATCCAGCATCTGGAAAGCCTGTCGGACCTGGTGGCCCGCATTGCCGGGGTGCCGGTGCGCGAGACGGTGCCCGATATCGTGCTCAAGCGCGCCGATGAGGTGATCCTGGTCGATCTGCCACCGGCCGAGCTGATTGCCCGGCTCAATGACGGCAAGGTCTATCTGCCCGACAATGCCAAGCGGGCGCTGGACGGCTTTTTCAAACCCTCCACACTCACCGCCCTGCGCGAGCTGGCCCTGCGCCGCGCCGCCGACCGGGTGGACGACCAGATGGTCGATTTCCTGCGGCAAAGCGCGGTCGAAGGCCCCTGGGCGACGGGCGAGCGGCTGCTGGTCTGCGTGGGAGCGGACGCCATGTCGGAAAGTGTGGTGCGGGTCGCGAGCCGGCTGGCTTCGGGCCTCAATGCGCGCTGGCTCGTGGTATCGCTGAGCCGGCCCGGCGCCCCGCTGCCCGATCCGGTTGCGGCCGAACGGCTGGAAGAGACCCTGCGGCTTGCCGAACGATTGGGCGCCGAGACACGGCGCGAAACGGCGGGCGATTTCGTCGATGCCATCCTGCGGCTGGCGCGGCGGGAGCACATTACCCAGATCGTCATCGGCCGCTCCGCCACCAATCGCTGGTTCCGCCGCTCGCTGCCCGATGCCCTGCTGGCCGGTTCGGGCGAAATCGGCATCCATATCGTGCCGGGCGAGGGTTCAACGCTTGCCCCTTGGCGCCCGCGCAAGCGGCTGACCCTGCCGCAATGGGCGCTGACGCTGGGCCTGCCTATCGCTTCGGTGGGGGCCACGACGCTGTTCGGCCTGGGGCTGACAGCGCTGGTGGCGCTACAAAACCTCTCCATGCTCTATCTGGCCGCCGTGCTGGTTTCGGCTGTCATCGCGGGGCGCGGCTCGGCGCTTCTGGCGGCGGCGCTTTCCTTCTTCGCCTATAATTTCTTCTTCATCGAACCCACGGGAGAATTGACCGTGGCCCAGCCGCAGGAAGTGCTGTCGCTGGTGATCTTCATCGCGGTGGCCCTGGCGGCGGGCCAATTGGCCGCGCGCCTGCGCGAAAGCGCTGATCTGTCCCGCCAGCAGGCGCGGCAGAGCCAGGCGCTGCTCGATTTTTCCCGCAAGCTTTCGGCGGCGCATGGGCAGGAAAGCGTGCTCGACGCCATTGCCAGCCATCTCCATACGAGCCTGGGGCGGCCCGCCGTGGTGCTGGTGCCCGATGAGGGGGGCGACCTCTTGCCCGCCGCCGCATGGCCGCCCGACCAGGCGCTGGGCGCGGCCGAACTGACCGCGGCCCGCTGGGCCTTCGACAAGAAGGAGCCGGCCGGGTTCCTGACCGGCACGCTGCCGCAAATCCACTATCTCTTCCGGCCCATCATCTCGGCACAGCGCATTCTTGGCGTGGCGGGGCTGGTGATGGGGCCGCGCGACACGGCGCTGGGCCCCGATGAAGAACGGACCTGGGTGGCGCTGCTCGATCAATCGGCGATTGCGCTCGACCGCGCCCGGCTCACGCGGGAAAGCGCCCGGGCCTCGGTGGCACGCGAGGGCGAAAAGGTGCAATCGGCCCTGCTCTCCTCGCTGTCGCATGATTTGCGCACGCCGCTGGCCTCGATCACCGGGGCGGTGACGACGCTGTTGCAGCTGGGCGAGAAAGTGCCGCCGGAAAGCCGACAAGATCTGCTGGTTTCCATCGAGGAAGAGACCGCCCGGCTCACCCGCTTCGTCACCAATCTCTTCGACATGACGCGGATCGAGGCGGGCATGATGAGTGCGCGGCGCGAGCCGATCGAACTGGCCGAAATCATCGCGAAAAGCGCGGCACGGGCGCGCAAGCTGCACCCCGACCTCGTCATCGAAACCAGCATCGCCCCCGGCCTGCCCACAGCGGCAGGCGATGCCGTGCTGCTGGAACAGGTGCTGTTCAACCTGCTCGACAATGCCCGCAAATATGGCGGCGAGCTGCCCGTGACCGTCTATGCCCGGGCCGAGGACGGGATGGCGAGCATTGCAGTGACCGACCAGGGCAAGGGGATTCCCGAGGCGGAGCTGGAAAAAATCTTCGACAAATTCTATCGCCGCATCAAGGGCGACGGGCGGCCCGCCGGCACGGGGCTGGGCCTTTCCATCGCGCGGGGACTGATGACCGCCATGGGCGGCACGATCACCGCGACCAGCCCCGCCATCCGCAAGCGCGGTACCCGCATGACACTGCGCCTGCCCCTGGCGGGCGGAAAGGCAGGCTGATGCAACAAAGAATCCTCGTGGTCGATGACGAGCCGCAAATCCAGCGTTTCCTCAAGCCGGCCCTGCTGGCGGCGGGTTTTGATGTCGAAACGGCGGGCAGCGCCGCCGAGGCCAAGCGCCTGGCGGCGACGCGCGCCCCTGACCTGCTGGTGCTCGACCTGGGCCTGCCGGACGGCGACGGCAAGGGCGTGATCGAGACCATCCGCGCCTTTTCGGCCATGCCCATTATCGTGCTTTCGGCCCGCGACCAGGAGACCGAGAAGATCGCCGCCTTCGACATGGGTGCCGACGATTACGTGGAAAAGCCATTCGGCATTGGCGAGCTGCTGGCCCGCATCCGCGCCGCCTTGCGCCATGCCGGCCCGCAGCAGAGCCAGCCCACGGAGCGCCGGTTTGGCCGGGTGCTGCTGGACCTGGCGCACCGGCGGGTGCTGGTGGGGGACGAGCCGGTGCATCTGACGCCCAAGGAGTTCGAACTGTTCGACCTTTTGGCCGCCAATCCGGACAAGGTCATCACCCATCGCCAGGCGCTGATCCGCATCTGGGGGCCGGCGCATGGCGAGGATGTGCAATATCTGCGCGTTGTCATCGGGCAATTGCGCGCCAAGCTCGAAGAAGACCCCAAAAATCCGCGACTGATCCTCAATGAAGCGGGTGTGGGCTATCGGCTGGCGCCGCCCCTTGCGACATAATGCCGACATGAATACTGGCTCTTTGAGGCCGGGCACATGGGTCGTGCCGGCGGCGCTGCGGCGCCTTTTGGGATTTTGAGGAGCTTGAAATATGACGAGACTGGCTATTTGGGGTATTGCCGCGCTCATGGTGCTGATGGCCGGGCCGAGCCATGCCGCGCCGGCCTATTCCTTCGGCGACGATAATGGCGAATATGCCAATGATGGCGAGTGCGACGATCCGCGCTTTGACGGGCCCGGCATGACAGCCACGGACCTGCTGAGCGACGATGTGCTGCATGACGCCAGCGATTGCGAGGCGGCCTTCAATGCGGGCCAGCTGACGCTGCGCGGCGTGGCCGACGATGGCACGATCGATTTCGGCGATGACGAGGGCGAATATGCCAATGACGGGGAATGCGACGACCTGCGTTTCATCGGCTCGGGCATGACCGCCACCGCCCTGATCCAGGACGATATCATGCATGACGCGACCGATTGCCGGACCGCCTATGAGGCCGGTAAGCTCAAGCTCAACCTGCGCTAGGCCATTTTCGCCAAAACAGCGGCCTGGCGCCGCGTCACCTCTCCCTTGGGGGAGAGGTCGACGTTTGGGTCGGGTGAGGGGGCCTTTTCCAAGCAGAAAGCCCCTCCCCGACGCCTGCGGCAAGCACCACATGCGCAGAAAACTGGCTTTTGCCGGCCAGCATCAGTTAAATGACTGCGGCCCTGGGCCAAGGCACGAGAAGCGGTAGGACCTGCCACTTCTATCCGGCCAGCCAGGCATGGCATGGCGTCCTTTAGGGACCCGAGCGAGGCACGTCTTGAGCCAGTCTTCGACCGTCTTTTCGCTGCGCATAGTTGCCGTCGTGCTGATCGTCACCCTCGCCTGGGATGCGCTGGACCCCGGCGCCGGCCCCTCCCCCCTATTCGTGCTCGCCTCCTATTTCCTCCTCGGCTTCGTCTGCGCCGCCGCCTTTCCAGGCCAGGTCTGGCTAGGTGTAACCATCGCCGTCGCCGCCGCCCTCACCTTCGAAATCCTGCAATCCCTCGTCCCCTTCCGCGACGTCCGCGAAATCGAACTGATCGGAAAGTGGCTGAGCGTTTCGGGCGGGGTGATACTGGAGCTGGTGCTGGTCTTTGTAAGGGATGTGAGGGAGCGGGGGCGGTGACTTTTGCGTTCATATTGTAGATTGCGCGAACCACACGCCCTTAAAACTAATTTTTAAAACCCTCCAACCTAGAGGCGCCCGCGAGTCTCTTGGCCAGATATTCAGAATCCAGGCCCGGAAGTATGGCCTGAATCTCTGGGCTTTTGGCCATCTCAGTGAGCCTTCTTACAAAGGCTGGTCTCGCTGGGGTGATATGGATCGATGAACTCATTGCCCTCGCCTTTGATGCTCTCCAGTTTGGAAAAGTCAAAGTATGTGATACCCAGCAATCGCAGCCACGCGGCTGTTTCGGGAGAATGAAACGTCCTGAAAGCACCGTGCTTGGGTGAATCTCAAAGAGCGGCGAGAACGACCGGATCAAATGGAGGCGTCACGGCAACCAATTTGATACCGCGCTCCTCAGCAATCCTGGCAAATTGCTCGAACTGTTGCTTGAACTCTGGTAGTAGCGCTGCTCCGCCCTGCACAAGCCGAAGCAAACTGCGCTATAAGCTTGCCACGGTACAGGACCTCTACGCGTACAACGAAGAATCGACCGCAATCTTCGCCAAGGATGTCTTTACGCCGCGATGCAGCAAAAATCTGCGCATTCATCTGTTCCGGCCGAGCATTACGCTGATCAAAATGCCGCTGACGTCCGCGCCTCCGATGGTGAGCCTAATTTTCGGAGTTGTTCGCCGAGTTTGCTGTTGAGATCGCGTGGGCCACATCGCCGCAAGGCGAGAAGTGCGACACGCTGTGGTCGCGTAAGGTGATGCCAATCAAGGTTCATTTCCGCACCTTTCATAAGCAATTATAGCGGCAACAACTGTGGCGACTTGCGGGCATCTCCGTTTCACATGACAGCGAGAACGGTTGCGCTCTCTCTGGCATCCGGTGACGTGACACTTCCTGCCAGCCCAATTTGACGCTACGCAGAAGCAGACACAGAACCCCGAGCCGTCGTGCAAACTATAGTGATCATTGCTGCCTTGCTCATCAGCTGGCTTGGCACCCTCCTCATCGAGCACCAGGCTGATCGCCTAGGGCTGGTCCAGGCGTCCAACGCGCGCTCCTCGCATACTCGGCCAACGCCAAGCGGCGGCGGCCTCGCCATTGCGCTTGCCTCGGTGCTTGCGGCGACGGCCTTGGCTCAGACTGGTCATGGCGAACTATGGACCTTCGCCGTATTGGCGATGTGCATCGCATTGCTCGGATTTGCTGACGATTTGTACGATCTGTCCCCGGCCCTTCGCTTTCCGATTCAGGCCCTGATTTTCTTCGCCCTGCTTTGGACAAGCGGCCCGCTACCCAGCATCCCACTGCCACTCAATCTTGCACTCGCGGGTCCACTGCTCTTCGTCATCTTGCTGCTGGTGGGCCTTTGGTGGCTCAACCTCTTTAACTTCATGGATGGCATTGATGGCATCGCTGGCAGCCAGGCGATCTTGCTGCTGTTAGGTGGCAGCGCCATATGGTGGCTCGGCAACCCCGCCGCCGCAGACTTTTCGTCCTTCTGGCTCGCGCTGGCCGGCGCCGCTGCCACCGGTGGCTTCCTGCTGCGCAACTGGCCACCCGCCAAGATTTTCATGGGCGACGCAGGTTCTAATGCAATAGCCCTGCTCATCTTCTGGGTTGCAATCAGAGCGATTGCAGAAGGGCAAGTGGCCTACCAACCCTGGCTGATCCTGCCGGCAGTATTCGTAACGGACGCTACGGTCACGCTTATGCGTCGCCTGCTTCGTGGTGAACGTCCCTGGTACGCCCATCGCCGGCATGCCTATCAGCAGCTATCGCGGGTATGGGGGCACCGCCGCGTTACCCTGGCCTATAGCGGGCTTACATTGGCCTGGACCTTTCCCCTCGCATGGGCGGCCCAGCAACTGCCTACCTGGAGCTGGTGGCTGGTTCTGCTGACTTACATGCCGCTGGTTGCCCTTTCCCTGCGCGCCGACGCAGGTGGCGCCAACGAGATGGGGGCTTAGCCGACTGGTGCGGGCTCAACAGGCTTGGGTGCGGAGTCTGCTATCAGGGCGAAAAGCTGCTCCCGTGCCGCCGCTTCGTCCTGCGCAGCGATGGATTGCTCAAGCTTAGCAAGCGCTGCAGGCAGTTCTCGAACCTCGCCACGACCTATAGCAGTCATGATCTTGGGATGCCGCGTCGTCCGCGCACTGGCGGCATCGTAGAAGAGCTCCTCGAACATCTTCTCACCCGGTCGGCTACCCACCGTGACGATCTCGATACTGCCACCAGGGTTGGCCGCGTCACGCACTGTTTGCCCGGCCAGTTGGATCATGTTGCGTGCGAGGTCGGAAATTTTGACCGGGGCGCCCATCTCGAGCAGAAAGATGTCTCCACCTTCGGCTAGCGCACCGGCCTGCACGATGAGCTCCGCCGCCTCATGGATCGACATGAAATAGCGCGTCATTGCTGGGTGGGTAAGGGTCACGGGGCCGCCGCGGGCGATCTGCTCCTCAAACAGCGGCACAACTGAGCCGTTGGACCCCAGAACATTGCCAAACCGCACCGCGCTGAATTTTTGGCCCGTCCCCGCCTCCACTGCGCGCTGAGCATAGTGGCGCATGATCAGTTCGGCCCAACGCTTGGTCGCGCCCATAACGTTGGTTGGGCGCACGGCCTTATCCGACGAGATCAGCACGAAATCGCGCACACCGGTCTCGAATGCTGTCCGCGTGACCGCCAGCGATCCAAACACATTGTTCCGCATGCCTTCCAGCGCATTGGCCTCGACCAGTGGCACATGCTTATGCGCAGCCGCATGGAACACGACTTCTATACCCTGCTCGGCTATCGCGCGGGCCAGAGCCCCCGCATCGCCGATCGAGCCGAGTACAGGTACGGCTTTGATACCCAAGGTGTCGACCAACTCGCGATGCACGTTGTACAGCGCGAACTCGTTCTGTTCGAACAACACCAAGACGGTCGGCGACCAGCGTGCGATCAGGCGGCAGAGTTCCGAACCTATCGACCCACCTGCCCCCGTGACCAGAATTGCGCGATCGCGGATCATTTCTCCAAGCAACTCAGCTTGTGCCGGCACAGACGAGCGGCCCAGCAATTCGTCGATGTCGATCTCACGGATCTGATTGACCAGATACTTGCCGGCTAGCAGGTCCGCGATATGTGGAAGCGTCCTGATCTTGATGGGATGGCGGGTCAGGTTGGTGACGATCTGCTGCCGCTTTTCCGAGGTTATGGACGGCATGGAAAGGATCACTTCCTGCACGCCATAATTGGCGATCAGCTCCGGCAAATACGCGGGCGCGTAAACGCGCTGTCCGGCAATGTCGCGACCATGCAACGACTTGTCGTCATCAATGAATCCGACGATCAGGCTTCGCCCCTGCGAACGCAAAGCAACGGCTAGTTGTGACCCGGCTTCTCCTGCGCCGTAGATCAGGATTTGTCCGCCTTTCAACTGCTCTTCAGGTGGAGCCCAGATGAAGCGCTTGGCGGCAAAGCGACTGCTGATGATCAGAGTTCCTCCGACGATCCAGTAAATCAACGGCACCGAGCGAGGAATAATGCCGTTCCCGGCCATCTCGGTGAGAAATACGACCAGAACCCACCCAAGGGCGGCAAAGGTCATCGCTTGCAGCATCGTCCAGATCGCGCGCTCAGGAAGATAGCGGATCACCGCACGATAGAGCCCCATCCGAATGAAAATTGGGATAGCGACAACGGGAGCAACAGCAATGACAATCCATTGCCGGGGCCCCGGCTGAAAGAAGGAACTATATCGCAGCGAATAGCTAATCCATACGGCGCCCGCTAGCACGAGGGCATCGAAAGTTATCAGTACTACCCGTTTGGCCGGGCGCGGCAATTCCCCTAGCCAGCTTCTCATCGGTTCATACATCGATACTTAAGACCCGGCCCGACACAGTCCTATGCTGGCGGTCAACCACAAGCTGGACTTCATTATCGCCTCACCGCAGAAATTGAAAGCCATCAGCGCCATGCCTTGCGGATCGAGACATTTCAAGCCTAGCGCACCTCATCGACAAGGGACAGCTTGCGCGCGGGCCTCAGAGCTTTTGCGACAGCACATCCTGCAACATGGCGTTGTCCAGCGACAGGTCCGCGACGGCGCGCTTGAGCCTGGCGTTCCCTCCTCGAGCTGCCGCAGCCGCTTCACTTCAGACGGCATCGGACCGGCAAACGGCACAAAAGCCGCCTGCCCCGACGCTCTGGATGTGACCTAGATCGCCGTCGCAGGCAAAGATGGCGCCACCGGTTGCGGCGGCGCCATCAACCTTAGCTATAGATGAAGTCGTCAACGCTAGAGATGGTATTGTGATCCACACCTTCAAGCAGCACGGTCACGTTGAGGAATGACACCAGAGTGTCATTGCCCGCATCCGCAATAATAACGGCAGTGCCAGCAGGCACTTCGATCTTGTCGACGTTGTCTTCAAAATTCCGGATCGTGTCATTGCCGTCATTGAGCGCAAACCTGAACCGGTCTGCACCCGAGCCACCATCCAGGACATCGTTGCCGCGACCACCGACGAGAATATCGTTGCCGCTACCGCCGTAGAGCCGGTCATTTCCGTCACGGCCATACAAAGTGTCCCTGCCCCCGGAGCCCCAAATGGTGTTCGCGCCTGCATCGCCGCGCAGACTGTCGTTGAACTGGGTGCCATAGAGGTTTTCAATCGAGATGTAACGGTCGCCGGCTGCGTCGCCAGTATTGTTGCTCTCTACTTGAAGATCGGCGACGACACCGCCAGTGACAAATAATTCTGAGTGGAATCCGGAGTAAGATGCACGGTCTGTTCCGTTTCCGCCATTCAAGATGTCCGCCCCAGCGCCACCGACGAGAATATCATTGCCATCGCGGCCATAGAGGACGTCGTCGCCGCTATTCCCATCAAGAATGTTGCTACCGCTATTTCCGCGCAGACTATCAGCGCCAGCGCTCCCCCAAAGGTTTTCGATGGAGACATAGCTATCGCCAGCGGCTTCCCTGGTGTTGACAGCGGCATTGGCCAGATCGACAACAAGCAGGCCACTGGTATTGTTGTACTGGGCCGTGTCGCTACCAGACCCGCCATTCAGGATATCGGCGCCCGCCCCACCCATAAGAATGTCGTCACCACCCCTGCCGTAAAGAGAGTCGATACCGGCGGCGCCATTGATAGCGTTATCCAGATCATCTCCGCGCAGACTATCGGAGAAGTCACTACCCCAAATTCCCTCAATGGAAACGAATGTGTCGCCCGCTGCTTCCCCAGTATTATTGCGGGAAACCAGCAGATCTACCAACAATCCTGTCAGGGCGCTGCTGTAGCGGACCACATCAAGTCCGGTGCCACCGTCGAGAGTGTCTGCGCCGGCGCCGCCTTCAAGCATGTCGTTACCAGACCCGCCTTGGATAGCATCATTACCAGTTCCGCCGAGCAGATTATCGTCGCCCGCACCACCATAGAGCCGATCATTGCCGTCACGTCCGTAAATGCTATCATTGCCGCCGCCGCCCCATAGGGAGTTGGCGCCACTGTTTCCGCGTAAAATGTCCCGTTGGTTGGAACCATAAAGATTCTCGATCGAACTGTAGGTGTCGCCTGCAGCGTCGCCCGTATTGGCTGACGCGTTCTGGAGATCGGTCACAACCCCATCGGCAGCAGTGGAGTAGTCGGCCCGATCACTTCCGCTACCGCCAACGAGTCTGTCGCCGCCCTCACCGCCGATCAGAATGTCATCGCCAGCGCCACCTTCAAGGCGGTTGGCAATCTGGTTGCCGCGAATTGTGTCGTTACCCGAGCCGCCAATGGCGTTTTCGATCAGAGAGCGCGTATCGTCGTTCACCATCAAAGCGTTAAAGATATTGGCGCGCGCATAATTAGCGTCACCAAGATAGGCCAATTGGCTTGCATCAAAAACCGACCAGAAACCTGGCCGTAGATCCAGGCTCAAATCGGTGCCATACGCACTCAGGTTATATGTATCGACACCGCCGCCATCCCACAGGGTGGCAAAAATCCGGTTACCGCCAGCGTCAATGCCAACCGCCCCATTGACCCGCGTGTCGCCCGAGCTTGGATCCCAGGAATATACGGTATCGCTCGAATTGGTGCTGTAATCTGCACCGTACATGTACTGCAAGGCCACAATATCGAGCATCATATAAGTCTGGGCATAGCCAAACTCTTCGTTGGAATACCCCCCGATAAGCGGATCGTTCACATAGGAACGATAGGTCATCACGGTAAATTCCATGGAATCAGCATCGCTGGGTAGCGGCCCGAAAACACTGTTTTCCTGGCCATGCTTGAGACCCATGGCGTGGCCGATTTCATGCAGATGCGTGTGCCAGGCATAGTTGCCGGCGACCGGGAAGCGATAATCCCCATCCGTGTAATCATAGGCGTTTCCGAACCACACATCGCCGTTGTCATCGATCTGGCCTGTGGCGTAATTGGCTGGAAAATCTGCGACTCGTGCGGTCCCCAGGTTGACCGAGCTCGTGCCACCAAAGCGTATATGCGCATTGCCCGCGTCCGTATCACCGAGCGACTGGATATTAGCGTTGGTGAACCCTTCGATAGAAAATCCGCGTGACGCAACAGGCCCATCACTCGCGCTTAAGGCAAAATCGATGGCATCACGCTGCTCGTCGCTAATTTGCCGAAAATTGCCCGGTAAGTCTGTGAGTTGGGTATAATTGGCATAGGCGGCTGCGGTAACGGAGAACGAATAGTAGATCGTTGAATCCGCCCACTTTTCATTGGTCAGCAGGCCATCAACATATTGATTATTAATCTTGTTGACTATGCTCGTCGTCCGACCGGTGCCACTCATGAAATACCCCCCAAAAATGCAAATTCACAAAATGCCAAACGCGCAAGAGAGTTACGATATACTTGAACCGCGAGCAATACCGGCTTTGTCAGCCAGATCTGTTGGGGGCGATATCAAGCAGAGCCTGCGTCCCGGTGATTTCTTCCCCCATTGGCAGGCAGGGCGTTGCGATTAACCTCCTCGATCGCATTTACTTGCGGAAACCGTGAGCGCAGGAAATATCGAGCGGCGCGAAACTGAAAACGCGCTGGTTGCTGTACCTGCATAAATCTGTAATGGACATTGGATTTGGAGAACCCATTCGGGTCGTGCCCGAGGGCCTCTGTTGTTCCTGGCCATTATGGAGCGACGCAATAGACGGGTAGAATTATGCGGGGATCGCTCAAGCTTTGGCAAAGCTCATTTCTTGGCTTGCTGGTGTTCGGACTAGGCACAAATCTCTTGATGCTCGTTGGCCCTATGTTCATGCTGCAAATATACGACCGCGTGTTACCTAGCCGCAGCATGCCAACACTTGTAACCTTGGTCTGTCTAGTTGTTGCGCTATATGCTTACTATTCAATTTTGGACTGGCTGCGCGCACGCGCTTTGATCCGCGTAAGTCAGCGTTTTGGCATACAGTGGTCTCGGGCTGCATTTGACGCCTCGGTGCGCCGCCCTCTTGCCATAGGGTCAAAATCGGACAATGACGCTCCGATTGACGATCTTGAACGCATTCGGTCTTTCCTCTCAGGACCTGGTCCGCTCGCAATCCTGGATATGCCGTGGATGCCCGCCTTTCTTGCGCTGGTGTTTCTGCTGCACCCCTTGCTGGGTTGGCTGGCCATATTGGGCGCCTTGGTAACCATCCTACTGCTGGCATTGCAGGAAATTTTGTCGCGTGGCCCCTCACGAGACACGGCTCGGGTTGGCGCGAGACGCGCACTTGTCGCTACTCATACCCGACAGAACGCCGAGACCGTCATGGCCATGGGGATGCTTGATCGATTGGGCGACCGCTGGACGGCCATAGGAAGTGAATATTTAGACGCGCAGGCGCAAACGGCGGATCGTATGGCCATGCTGTCGTCCGCTACGCGTGCATGGCGGCTCTTGTTGCAATCGGCCGTTCTTGCGCTGGGCGCCTGGCTGGTCATTTCGCAAGAAGTAACCCCGGGCGTGATGATCGCCGCGTCTATTCTTGTGAGCCGCGCGCTCGCGCCCATCGAGCAGGCCATCGGACAGTGGCGCAACTTCGTGGCAGCCCGACAGTCCGTGGGACGCCTTTCGCGCGTGCTTGAACATATGCAGGACGAGGCCCCAGGAACTGACCTGCCGCTGCCCAAGAACACACTCCAGGTTATTCATGTTCACGCTGCGGCACCGGGCACAACATCACCATTGCTGCAGGATATCAATTTCGCCCTGAAGGCCGGTGATGGACTTGGCATTATTGGGTTGTCGGGCAGCGGCAAGACCAGCCTGGTCCGGGTTTTGACGGGCGTCTGGTCTCACATTCGCGGCGAAGTTCGGCTGGACGGATCGACATATGGGCAATGGAGCGCTGCCCGCCTGGGCACCGCGATCGGCTACCTGCCTCAAACAGTCGATCTGTTTGACGGCACTATCGCTGAGAACATTGCACGCTTCGATCCTAACGCGGATTCACGCGATGTCCTCGAAGCTGCCCAGTTGGCCGGGGTCCACAAACTTGTCACCAAGTTTACCGATGGTTTTGACACACGTGTCGGTAGTGGCGGCATCGAATTGTCTGCGGGACAGCGTCAACGCATCGGGCTGGCGCGCGCGCTCTACCGCAGCCCTTTCCTCATCGTGCTTGACGAACCAAATTCCAATCTCGATGGCGATGGAGAAGCGGCACTTCATGCTGCCATCGCCGCTATTCGCGCGAAGGGAAGCATTGTCATTATCGTTGCTCATCGCGCCAGCGCCATTTCATCGATCGACCTGCTACTTCTGTTGCAGGACGGACGTCAGGTGCGTTTTGGGCCGCGGCAGCAGGTTCTGAAGGCGCTTGGGGCGACGAGCGGCACCGCCAGGGGCCCGAGCCTAAATTCTCTTCCGCCAAAGCCGGTCGGCATTGGCGCCAGCGAGGCGAATATAGATGGGTGATCAGCTGTCTGAAAAAGCCATCTCGGCCAGTTTGCGGCGCACAATGATATTGGGCTTTGTGTTAATCATCTTGCTGATTTTCGGCCTTGGTGGTTGGGCCTCGTGGGCAAAATTAAATGGCGCCGTGATCACCCCAGGTATCGTGGTGGTCGAAACAAAGTCTCAGAAAGTCCAGCACCGAGAAGGTGGGATCGTTCAACAAATTTATGTCAATGATGGCGACCTCGTAGCTGCAGGTGATCTCCTGGTAACTCTGGATCCAACGCTAGATTCTGCCAAAGTTGCCGAGTTGACCAAACAACTTGATGAACTCATGGCTGAAGAGGCGCGCCTGGAATCAGAACGCGACGGCACCGACGTCTCATTTCCGGAGGATTTGGTTCTGCGCGCAGCGAGCGATCCACGCGTGAATGCCCTGATTACGGGGCAGTCCAACCTTATGGAGGCGCGAGAAACCAGCAATGCGGGACGAAAAGCTCAGGTCCTCGAGCAGATCAAACAATTGGAACAGCAAGTCGTCGGAATTTCAGTCCAACGTGATGCACGGGCCACGACAATCGAGCTGATTGACGAGCAACTTGCAACCCTTAGGGCCCTCTTTGAGAAAAATTTGAGCACACGTCGAGAAATACTTGAATATGAACGAGAGCGCGCGGCATTGACTGGCGAACTGGGGGAGCTTGTATCGCGGATGGCGCAGGTGCGCGAGGCCATCAGTGAACGTCACTTGCTGGTCCTGCAACTGGGGGATGAGTTTCGGGAAGAGGTGTTGCAACGTCTTCAGACAGTCCGCGCTGAAATTACCCGCTTAGTCGAACAGAAAGTGGCCGCACAGGACAAACTTCATCGCATGGAGGTCCGCTCCCCGCGGGCGGGTGTTGTGCTGGAACTTGCTGTGCACACTATTGGGGGTGTTGTCGCTCCAGGCGAGGTGATGATGCTGATCGTGCCAAACGACGACGCACTGGTGCTTGAAACCCGCGTTCATTCGATCGATGTGGACCAATTGTTTCCAAACCAGCAGGCAGCAATTCGATTCCCCGCTTTCGAGCAAAGAAGCACACCGGAGCTGATGGCACGGCTGACCACACTTTCGCCCGATCTGGTAGAAGATCCCCGCACCGGGGTTACCTATTACGTCGCCCGCCTAACGCTGGACGTCGACGAGGTCGAAAAGCTCGGTGATCGGCAACTTGTGCCCGGCATGCCAGTGGAGGCTTTTTTTCAAACCGGTGAACGGTCTGTGCTATCGTACCTCATGAAGCCACTGACTGATCAAATCGCTCTTGCGTTCAGGGAGCAATAATCAGCTATCAAACGGATGTCGCCCAATGGCGGACCAGATCGGTCCTTAACTTTGCGGGCGGTCGAGCGGAGTTCTACAATGTGGCGATGGCAAAAAATCTGTCTGGCGATGGTGATTGGTAGTTTGGCGAGCACCGCGTCAACTCCGGCAAGTTTTGCCGGAATGCTGCCAAAGCCAAATGAGTGCGCACATTTGCAAGAGAGCGAGACGTCTTTGTTACCGCCGAGCACACCTTCTCCAATTGCGAACACCGCCCGCGATCCAGAAATTGCCGTGTGTGAGGAATTTGAGATTGCAGCACAACAGGGAACGGTGGAGGCCTATCGCTTGTTCATAGCCAGACACCCGGATCACGAACTGGCCAAACTGGCCAAGGCACTGATGGACAAGATTCAGTTCGGACCGTCGTGAACCTGTTCGAGCCAATCTGCCACCAATGGTCTAGCCCGGCGTGCGGCTTCCAAACTGGCGTGAGAATATACGTCACGGTATAGCAAGACGCCATCACGGTCTGTGTATTCGCAAATTTCATCGGGGCAAAACACCTCGAACAGGTCTAGCACGCGTATCTTTCTCGCATCGACCAGCGATTGGAGCAGCGCTGTCACCGGCCGAAAACGCTCAATTGTATCTACGCGGCTGTAGTATCGACAAAGTGAAAGTTCAGCCGAGCGCCACTGACGAAGCGCCATTTGAGGCGTGCATTGCGCGTCTCGAAGGAATGGCAGCGGCCCTAAAATTGACAGGCCGATATCACGTTTTGCCAGTTGATCGCTCAAAGCTATCAGACCATTGCGAAGGTCTTCCCGCGCCTCAACAACCCAATCGGACTCGTCTTTCGGCGCCAGCTTTTCGAGGTCGCTGATAATCAACACTTGATCACCCGGCTCCAAGCGCTGCAGCACGCCAGGAATAACCCGCTTCCAGTAGTCGACATTTGCTTCCGGACTATGAGAGCGCCACTCAATATCGGGCACGGGTGAACCGCCGAACTTCGCACTCAAAATGAAGCTCGTTTTGATGCCATGGTATATGTCGCTGACGTCAAACGCAGCGGCAAATGCCGGTGCGTAACTATTGCCGATGATCAGAACCCGAGACCGGGCATTGTCCAAGGTCTCTCCAACTGTACATCGCTCAAAGTCAATTTCCTTGCCGATATCCGCGTTGTCAACGAGCGCACAGTCGCGGCCGGCCCAAACAGTTCCGTTCTCGGAAATATATGGCAGAAAAAGCGAAGACCGTCCTAGCGAAGCGTCCATATCCAGTTGCTCGCCGAGCAGCGCCTGCCTCCCCACAACATTGTAAAGGTGCAGCCCACCCGCTGCTACCGCAATAGCAACAAGTCCGACACCTAGCTCGCGCTTCGGTGTCGCTGACCATTTTGCATGGCGTAGTGGTTGTTCAAGGTAAGCCCAGGAGAGATGCGCGATCAGGAGTGAGCCCAGGATTCCAAGCCAGGCCGTGCCTGTATGAACACCTATTGTCCACGATAAAAATACGACAATTGGCCAATGCCATAGGTAAAGCGAATATGAGATTCTTCCAAAATAAATAGATACCCGACTTCTAAGCGCCCAAACCGGATCAACGTCTTCATGTATCCAATACAGTGCGGCGCACGTAGCGACGGCGCAAAACACCGATGCAATCTGGCGGTCGATAGCAATCGGAAAAAATACCAATATGGCAATCGAAGCGACAACAATCGTTTTGAGTTCGACAATGCCTTTGGCTGGTTTTGGCGGGAAGCGATTTTGAAGCAAGAAGGCGAGCGCTCCCGCGGCAATTTGCCAGAACCGAAACACGACTATGTAAAAGGCCGCCAACGGATCGCTGTTGAATACGACGCCCCAAGCTACCAAGGACAGCAGTAGCAATCCCGCCAGCAAAAAGGTGACGCCCTTCCAGCCGCCAAGCCGCCAGCCGAGCCAAAATATTAGCGGAAAAACGAAGTAGAACTGCTCCTCCACACCGAGTGACCAGGTATGGGTAAAAGGGTTCAATTTCGAATTAAGGCCGAAATAATCCTGCTCGGAAATATATAAGAAGTTATTTGCAAAACCTATGACTGCCGCGATTCCAGTATTGATGCTTTGTTCCGGAAACGGATCAATCAGGGATATTACGACAGAGGTAATTGCGATCATGCACGCAAGTGCCGGCATGATGCGCTTTATTCGTCTTGTGAAAAAATCTATGAGAAATTGCTTTAGAGAGCCGTGTGGCCTGCGATTTATGGAGGCGGTGATCACAAAGCCCGAAATGACGAAGAATATATCTACGCCAAGCCCACCATTCGGCAGGCTTTCCGGGAAGAAGTGGTAGGCTAAAACTGCAAGTATTGCGAGCGCACGCAGGCCATCGATTTCCGCCCGATAGGTCATTGGGTAGCCTTGACGTGCAAGACCACGTCTCGATTTACGCCTGGAAATTCGCATGCGCTGCGAGATAATTCCCAAGACTCCAGCTGTTGGCGCGTTTCCGATAAGTAAGCTGATCGTAGAGGAGCGTTGATCGCCATGGATTCGTTCTTCGGTGCCTCTGCTTCAAGGTCGTTTAATCGTACAAGCGCGGGGTGGCAATCGGATTGCCCCCGGTGCGTGGCCAAGCTGGAGACCCGCAAAACCCCTCTCGCTTTGATGTGGTCATGATTCACTGATGTCGCCGGATCATAGAGCGCCATCATTGACCCGCATTCGCTTTCCAGCCTGAACGACCATCTCGAAGCCCTGAGCCAGCAGGGCGATCCGCTCGACGTTTTGGTGCAGACGTTGAATTTCGCGTATTTCCGGTCGATGCAGCGTCACAGATCGCAGCCAGCGCCAGAAGCCGCCGCGCCTGCGCGCGTGTTTTGTCTCATGGGCAAACGCCCTTAACTGCGAAGCCAGAAAATCACCTCGCAACGAAACCGGCATGGCGAACCTGCCTCGTTCGCACTTATGATTCAGAACTCAGCCGACTTGGTAATCCCCCCGGTTCACACCGATCGGGACTGGGTGCCACGCTCGCGACATCAGGCTAGGCGTGCATACATACTTGCAGAGATGGCTCCCAAGTGGCAATAGGGGCGAGCAGTAGGGGACGGCAAGGTCTGCGCAATTATCGGCCTGCTTGGCGAATCCCGACACGTCGCAATGTAAGACTCTGAATTGTAGTGGTACTCCATGAACGGCAATAAAGTCCTGGAACTCAAGTACAGCGACGAGTATGGCGAATACGGTTCAAAGGAACATTTTTTCCACTTTTTTTGGGGCTATGTGCTCCCTGGCATGCACGTAGCCATTACAACCACGCGGCGTGAGCCGGGCACCTATAGCCTTACTCTCGAGGACTGCGGCCCGGTCATGAACAAGGTATCCCAGGATCTATTTAGCCTGATCACCGCTGACATAAAATTCAAGAAGTCCGATGAATTTAGCGCAGATTGCGCACAGGTGCCGCGCTGGGACATCATGATCAACTTCGACAGCGTTCTGTTTGAAGATGAGCATAGTTTCCGCGGCTCCACCAAGAATTATCGGGAGAATGAGTTCCTGAAGAGCGTATTGAACCAGCCAGGCTTTCTGCAGAATTTCCAAAACGAACTGCGCGAGGTTCGTAGCTGGGTCCTTGGGCGTGTTATCGATTCCGAGGCGGCCGCGTCCAGCCTGATCATCCCGAGCGTGGGGGAGCTGAAATTAAGCGGTCCACCTGCCACACATGGCGTAAAAAAAGCCATCATCAAATTCCTTGAGCGCCAAGGCCCATGGCACGTTCAGCTGAGCCAAAAAGTGCTTCAGAGAAGCATAAACGTCGTTCGAATGGTCGTAGGAAAAACGCCTATCGCCATCTCTCCGAAGAGACAGGTTGCAGCCTCCCAGAAGACGCCGGTCGCTGCCTCTAGAAAGAGGAGGCGCAACGGCGGTGCGCGCGGCCCCAATTGCCTATTGCTGTGCCGGTCCCCCGAGCCGGAATACTATAGCGAAAATGGCCAAGCCGAGGCGAAGAAATATGGAGCCTCAAGGCGCTCGCTGGTCGAGATAGACGAATCGTTCGAGTACTTTAAGTCCAAAGGGCACAATATCGAGAAGTATGAACCTGGTTCGGAAAACATATTTGGCCAGATCAAAAGGTTCTATGCAAGCGACGCTGTCATTGGCATTAAGGGCGCCGAACTTTCGAACGTGTTCTGGATGAAGCCGGGATCCAAGATGTTTGTTGTCACGCCAAGCACCATGCGTTCTACGCCGGTCTATCAGCGCTTTTCCCGTTTCCTGGGCATTTCCTCAATTACGGTTTTTGGCGCAGACGGGCAAAACCCTAGCTTGTATCGCCTCCGGCGCGAGATCGACGACCAGCTGTAGCCTTGATGTGTGCTCACAAATCACACTAAACCCGCGGAGACACGAGACGACCCACGGATGTCGGAAAAGCCTTGGCTCACTGTCTCTTAGAAGAATTTGGTGGTAGAATATGAACCATACTTGCGAAACAGCTGACGCGCTTCGGCAGCATCGCGACGACAATTTGGCGAAGAGCAACTTCTCGCTAAAGGTCATACCCTTCGACACCAGCAACGACTGGTTCGTTAAGGACGGAGCTGTTTCACACCGGAGCGGTGGCTTTTTCCATGTCCTCGGGCTGACCCAGGCCAATTCCGATTTTGAATCGATAGTCCTCTATCAGCCGCAGAGTGCCCTGACCGGGCTGCTCATCACCCAGCATGAAGGCGTGGTCTACACCTGCGTTCAGGCGCGCGCTGAGCCTGGGAACACCGGCGTCGTGCAGTATGGCCCCACAATTCAATCAACGGCAGCCAACTATATGAAGTTGCACGGTGGCCGCGACACCGACTTCCTGAACCACTTCCAGTCCTATCCGTCTGGCTCGCGTCTCATTAGCTTCACCATGCAAACCGACCTCGGTGAGCTCTACTACCAGAAGAGCAAGACCCACAATTACATCGAGACGGACACATTCCTGCCCACCACGCTCAACACGACATGGGTGCCGGTTTCTGTTCTGGCTGAAATGTCGCTCGAGCCGTTCTTCCTCAATACGGACCTGCGGTCGCTCACGGCCATGTTTGACTGGGACTATTATGTCACAGGCGAACGCTCCAGCGATGCGCCGCCGACCGCCCTGTTGGAATACTATTTCAAGAGCAAGTCCCAGGCGAAAGAGCAGTACCTGCTAACCTCCATTCACGACCTGAAAAACTGGCGTGTGGTTCCGTCAGGGCTTGAGGCAACTGGTCCGCACAAGCGCAACCTCAATTTGTTTGAGTGCAAGGCGCTCACACGCGAAGTGTCCACCTGGGTGCAGCCACTGATTGGTGTTGAATCACCGGGCCTGGCGGTTCTGTATCGCAAGGGAACCGCGGCCGGCCCGCAATACCTGCTTAGCGTTCGCGAAGAATACGGCATTGATAATCAGACGACTATCGGCCCAAGCCGCGTTGTGCATCCGGGCGGCGATACGTCCGTCGTTGACCGCGTGGGCAAGCTCTACCGCACGTTCGAACACTCCGAAGAAGGTGGCCGCTTCATCAATCACGAAAGCACCTTCGAGATTCGCAATGTGGACGATAGCTATGTGGCGGCCCCCAATGAGTTCTGGGTGACGCCTGGTCAGATCAAGCAGTTGTTCCTTGCTTCCAACATCATATCGATCCAGCTGCGCGTCATGGCCTGCGGGATTGTGGATGAACTCAACCCGAAAACGCTGGGCGCCGCCCGCCCCGCTTAGGTTTAAGTCAAACTGGCAGACATGTTGGCCACCGGTTAAGTGTACGGCTTCCGAGAAGTCCTATGCTATTCCGGTGGCCAAATGCGTTTTCGCCTTCATGCACCTGCCGTTTTCGGCGATGAGGAAGACCAGATATCATGCCACTCGATCGCAGCGCCCCCAATTTGGGTATCAGTCGGCAGAAGTTTTCTGAACTGAAAAGAGCCGCCGATCAGGTAAAGCTCCGCAAGAACGCGTTTCGACAAATGTTGCGCGAGGGCCGTCTGATCGCCCTGTCGGGGGCCCTTGTTCGCCGATTGGGATCCAACGTGGAGAGCGCAGTCCGAATGCAGGGTGGGCTGGGCAAGACCCTGCAGCAGGCGGTCAACGAGCTTCGCCGTAGCGGCCCGAAAGGCCTTGTAGCAAAAACGTATCGTCGCCTGGGCGAACACACCGAGTTCGAGCCAATTCCGGACGATCCCGCTCGTGCGAGTCTCTACGACAAGACCTCGCCGTTTCAGTTCAGGCCCAACGGGGATTACGAGACGCTGTACCAGACCTATCTGGACAACCGGGCCAACCACAGGAACATCGCGATATTTCGCGCCGTCACGGGTGGCTATGATGAGGTGCTGCCCTATGAGCATTACCTCAATGACGCCGACTATTTTACATTCACCGACGAACCGGTAGCGGTCCACGGCCTCAATCTACCTGTCCCCTATTTCGATGCGTCGTCGACGCGCCGTGCGCGCTTCGTGAAACTGCATCCACACATGCTGTTTCCCGACCACAATGTGGCCGTCTGGCATGATGGCAATGTCATGATCCGTGACGACATTACGCCTCTGATCAACGCCGTTCTATCCTCCGGCCTGCCGATCGGCACGTTCCTGCATCCAACCCGCAGCGATGTCTACGACGAGGCCAAGGCCTGCATCGAGCAGAACAAGGACAACGCAGAGACGATCCTCAAGCAGATGGAACGCTACAGCGAGGAAGGCTTAGTTACGGACCAGTTGGTTGAGAGCAATTTCGTCGTCTACAATCTCAGGCACCCGGACCTGAAGGCCGTCCTGACCCGTTGGTGGGCCGAGCTCGACCGTTGTTCTTATCGCGATCAACTATCGTTCAACTACGCCGTGGACAGCGCAAAGACAGCGTTCCTGCCTTTGGCCGAGCGCCCGATCTGCGTTCGCAGCCACCCGGCTTTCGCGTTTTTTTCCAGCCATGGTGACGAGGGTCGCGAGTTCAGTTCCGAAACGATCGTCAAACCAGCATTCGACATCAACCCCATCGCCGCCCCTGCCAATAGAGCTGTGAAAGCGGATGTGCTGGTCTGTGTTCACAACGCCCTGGATGATGTGAAGGACTGCCTGGATAACGTCGTCCGGAATGGACAGGAATCGGTCCAAAACATCATCATCGTCGATGATGGCTCAGCCCAAGAAACGCAGCATTGGCTGGAGAACTTCGCCTCCTCGCATGCCAACGCCATGCTTCACCGCAACGACAAGGCCATTGGCTATACCAAAGCAGCAAATAAGGCGATTTCGCTCTCCACTGCTGACCACGTCGTCCTCCTGAACAGTGATGCCATCGTCGGATCGCAGGCCATTCAGAAAATGCTGGCCTGTATGGACGGTCTGGAAGGTTGTGGCATCGTTGGTCCCCTCTCCAATGCGGCAAGCTACCAGTCCATTCCGCACCACCTGAGTGCGGCCGGGCAAACCGCCGTCAATGCGCTTCCGTCCGGCCATTCGGTCGATGACATGGATGCGTGGTGCGCGCAGAATGCTCAGGGTCTGCCGTCACCCGGCGTGCCTTTGGTGCACGGCTTTTGCATGTGCATTAAGCGCGAGGTCTTCGAAACGATCGGTCGTTTCGACGACGATGCCTTTCCCTCCGGCTATGGGGAGGAGAATGATTTCTGCACCCGC